>JBDSWM010000239.1:0-19420 GCA_039926685.1 Fibrobacteria bacterium
CGCGCTTGTTCTCCAGCACTTCGGGGATGTTGCGCTCCACGATTTTCTGGGCCAAGCCTTCCACGATGGCGGTCTTGCCCACGCCGGGCTCCCCGATGAGCACCGGGTTGTTCTTCTTGCGGCGCGAGAGGATCTGGATCACGCGTTCGATTTCCGGACCCCGGCCGATGATGGGATCCAATTGCCCCTGGCGGGCGAGCTCGGTGAGATCGCGGCCGAAATGATCCAGGAAGGGTGTCTTGGACTTCTTGCGCGAGCCCGCGAAGTCGGTGCCGCTCTGGGCATCGCCGCCGCGCAACACGCGTTCGATCTCTTCCTTCACACGTTCGTATTCCACGCCGATGCTGGCGAGGGCGTTGGCGGCGGCGGATTCGTGATCCTTCATGAGCGCGAGCAGCAGGTGCTCGGTGCCGATGTATTTGTGGCTCATCGATCGCGCTTCCTGCGCGGCGATTTCCAGCACTTTCTTGGCGCGGGGCGTGAAGGGGATCATCTGGCCGATGGTCATCATGCCGCCCGATGAGGATATGGACTTCTCGATATTGCGCGCGAGATCGTCCAAATCGATCCCGAGATTCTTCAGCACCGCGACCGCCACCCCATCGCCTTCGCGGATGAGGCCGAGCAGCAGATGTTCGGTGCCCACGTAGTCATTGCCGAGTCGCACGGATTCTTCGCGCGCAAGCTGCATGACTTTCTTGACTCTATCCGTAAACATGCCGTTCATTTTTTTTGCTCCGTTGGGCGGGAATATTCCTGCCCGATCTCATCAGTGAATAAAATACTTGTTATCCCTTAATTTCCCAATCTTTACCCGACTTCTCCACTGTGATTCAATAAGGATAATCTTACAACATTCGCCCGGGCAAAGTCCTCTTCTTCTTTCGCCAAATCGCGGCCCGAAGTTACCGCCAGGTGACCGGAGGAGGCGATTACGAGCAGTTCTTCCAGTATACCAGCGATTTGCGGATCCCTAAGTCCCAGACAGGCTCCCATGCGCACCAAAGAGGCTGCGCCGGACATTTCCGCATAAGTCAACGTTGTCGCCTCGGACAACACGCGAAAGGATAGCCCCAACCGCTCTTCGAGCCTTTTGCGGTAATGCTGCGCGCACCGTTCCCGGGTTTCCCGCTCCAGCCGCAGAACAGGTTGCAGGCTGAGCGCGAAAGCGCGGTGCACCTCGCGGAAATCCGATCCCAATCCGCCTCGGGTGCGCAGCCGGAACAAGGCCGCGTCGGCGACGGAGGCCGACCGATCCCGGGCGGGACCGGCCGGGGCGGATGGCGCCGGTAGCGGATGCGAATGGGGCAGCCAAGCCACGCCGCAAGCGGCCAGATAATTCCGGGCATGCGGCAATTGCCGGGACAAGGCCAGGGCGGGCAAATGCAGCAACGCTTCCACGCCCACCCCCGGTCCTATACGGGAGGGATCGGAAGCCAGGAAGCCATAGCGCTGGGAACGGGACCATGGCGCCGCATCCCCGTCCAGTTCCAGGGACGGATGCGCGGCCGGAAGGGTTTCCGGATCCGGGAGGCCGCGCCGGACGCTGCCGAAGGTCATATGCTCCACTTCATTCACCAGGGTCCAATGCGCTCCGGAGGCGGCCGCGGCCAGGTATTTGAAATCCTTCTTGCCCGGGAAGACGACGGCACGCTGGGGCAGGAGTTCCCGCTCCCGCAGCATGCGGATGACGCGTGCGGGGCAATCGGCCAGGCGGCGGACGGTATCGCCGCCGGAACCGGCCGCGATGCGGGCCAGCGCCTTTTCCGCGATGCGGGCGCATACTGTGGGCGGGGCCGAGGCGATGAACGGAAAGCCCGCGAAGTTGCGGTAGGTAAGCGTACGGGTCAGGATCACCGGTCCCGGGGAAACGTCCGTGTTACCCTGCCAGGCCAGCGGCGCCGAAGCCAGGGCCAGGTCGGACGGGGTCCGGTCGGGCAAGGCCGGATCGGGGGAATCAGGCGAATCCAAGGCCGGGTCTTTGCGGGGTTTGTCCCAGGATTAGGCGGTTCAGGCGCGCCGCCTCCTCGTAGTTCTCGGCGCGCACCGCTTCCGATATCTGCTCGCGCCAACGGGCCAGGCTTTCCGGGTCGGGACGGAGCGCCGCGCCGGCACCCGGTCCCGGGTCCGCGGCCGCACCCGCCGTTTCAGGCTGGGCGAATGCCAGGGCTCCATGCAGCCAAGCCACGTCCGCCAGCAAGGCTTCCCCGAGGCTGGCGTAGCAATGCGGGCAGCCCAGCAGGCCGCGGGATCGGTATTCGTCCCAGGTGAACCCGCATTGGGTGCAGATGAAGTCAGACATGGCCGTTACCGCTCAACCGCTATCCCTCCGCCTTCCATCATATAGACACGGCTCGCCAGGGCGGCCAGGTTGAGATCATGGGTGACGACCAGGATGGCCACGGACAGGCGGCGGTTGAGATCGAGCAATAAGGCATGCAAGGCTTCGGAATTCCTGGAGTCGAGGTTGCCGGAGGGCTCATCGCAAAGCAGGATTCCGGGGTCGTTGATGAGGGCGCGCGCGAGGGCGATGCGCTGGCGCTCCCCGCCCGACAGCTCGGCGGGCAGATGCTGGAGGCGATGGTCCATGCCCACCATGCGGATCAGCTCCAGCGCCCGCTCTTCGTCCGCTTTGCGCAGGCCGCCGGATATGCGCTTGGGCATGAGAACGTTCTCCCGCACGGTGAGGTCGGGAAGCAGATGGTGGAACTGGAACACGAAGCCCAGTTCCCGGTTGCGGATGGCGCTCATGCGCTTGTCGGACAACCCGCTGGTATTCTGTCCCTTGAAGCGCACCTGACCGGCGGTGGGCTTGTCGAGCAGTCCGAGGATATGCAGCAAGGTGCTCTTGCCCACGCCCGAGGCCCCCTTGATGGCCACGAAATCGCCGGAGGCGATGGTGAAGTCCAAATCCTTGAACAATTCGATGCGGGTGCCGGTTTCCTCGAAGACCTTTTGGATTTTCTCCACGGAAAGCAGCGGGGCGCCGGCGGCGGCGGAAGCCGCGCGGAGGGATTGGAGGGTTTCACTCATGCCTTATCGCCTCCACCGGATCATGGCGCGCCGCCTTCAGGGCAGGTAGGATAGTGGCCAGGCCACAGAGGCCGTTGGTCACCACCAGCACGGCCACCACGTCGGCGAGATGGAGCTCGACCGGTAGCACGGTCACGAAATACACGTCCCCGGGCAGTTGGATGAGCCCGAACCGGCTTTGCAGCCAATAGCTCAGCAGGCCCAGGATGGTCCCCGTCAGCGAACCGGCCACGCCGATTAGCATGCCTTCCAGGATGAAGATGCGCAGGATGCCGCGGCGGGTGGCGCCCATGGCGCGCAGGATGCCGATCTCGCGGACCTTGTCGTTCACGGCCATGACCAGGGAGGAGATGATGTTGAATGCGGCGATGATGATGATGATGCCCAAGGCCAGGCCCACCAACACCTTTTCATAGGACATCCATTTGATCAGGGTGTAGTTCTTCGCCTGCCAATCCATGGCCCGGTAAGGGAATCCCAAGGTATCCTCCAGATCCCTCGACACGGGGCCGCTGGCGTACGGGTCGTCCACGCGCAATTGCAATCCCGTCACCGCCCCAGGCAAGTCGAACAGCCGCTGCGCTTCCGGCAGGGAGATGTAGGCCAGTGACTCATCGAACTGGTACATGCCGGATTCGAAAGTGGCGGCCACCAGGAAGGGCGCGATCTTGGGCGCGAAACCGGAGGAACCGAGCTCGCCCGCGCCCGTGAAATCCGCCAGGAATACCTTGTCGCCTACGGAAGCCTGCAGGCGGGCGGCCAGCGCATAGCCCAGGATGATGCCGGGATAGGCTTTGCCGGCGGAATCCTCGAGGCCATGGAACCTATAGGCACCGTGCGAGATGGTGGACATCAGGCCGATCACGCCGCGGCTGGAGGCGCTGTCGATGCCGTAGACGACGATGCCGTCCTGGTTCTTCTTGCGGGAGATGATGGTCTTGGACATGATGAAAGGCGAGGCGGCCGTCACGTGCTTGAATCCGCGCACGCGGGCGATGAGGGTATCGTAACCCTGGATGGGAGCGAATTGGTACTGAGTGATCTCGATATGCGCGTCCTTGCCGATCAACTGCTTCTTGACCTCGTGCTCGAACCCGTTGATGGCGGAGAGCACGAAGATGAGCAGCCAGGTTCCCACGGCGACGCCGGCCGCGGAGAACAGGGCTATCAGCCCCGTGGACAGGGTGCGGCGTTGGGCCCAGAAATACTTCCGGGCGATGAACCATTCGAAATACTTCACTCTGGCTTCATCAACGGAAACAACAGCACATCTTTAATCGTCGCGCTGTCCGTCAAAAGCATTACCATGCGATCGATCCCGATCCCGACCCCGCCCGTGGGAGGCATGCCGTACTCCAGGGCGCGCAGGAAGTCCTCGTCCAGCGGATGGGTCTCATCCTCCCCTCCGCGGCCGCGCTCCACCTGGTCTTCCAGGAGCTTGCGCTGGAGGAGCGGATCGTTCAGCTCCGTGTAGGCGTTGCCCACCTCCCAGCCGTTGATATAAGGCTCGAACTGCTCTACCAGATCCGGATCGCTTCGATGGATCTTGCACAAGGGAGTGCTTTCCTTGGGATGATCGATGATGAAGACGGGACCTGTGAGCTGGGCCTCGCATTTGGCCTCGAAAAGGGCCTTGATGGCCAGCCCGCGCATGAATTTGCCCTTCAGCTCGACTTGGCTCCGGGCCAGCTCGGCCTGCAGGTCCGCGTCCGACATGGAGTCCACGTCAAGGCCGGAGAATTTCAGGATGGCCTGCTTGACGGTCATGCGGGGCCAAGGCGGGGTGAGATCGAACTCCCGGCCTTGATAGGTGAACTTGGGGCTGCCGTTGGCGGCGGTGCACGCGGCGGCGTATACGTTCTCGAAATGCTTCATCATGTCGTTATAGTCGGCATAGGCCTGGTAGAATTCCAGCAAGGTGAATTCGGGATTGTGGGTGCGGTCGATGCCTTCGTTGCGGAAATCCTTGGCGAACTCGAACACCTTGGGGAATCCGCCCGTGATACAGCGCTTGAGGTAGAGCTCATTGCTGACGCGCAGGTACAGGGGGATGTCCAGGGCGTTGTGATGCGTGAGGAAAGGCCGCGCGCTGGCCCCGCCGTAGATGGCCTGCAGGATGGGCGTCTCCACTTCCAGGTAGGCGTTGTCTAGCAGGTACTGGCGGATGGACTGGATGATGCGCGAGCGCTTCTTGAAGGTTTCCCGCACGCCGTCGTTGAGGGTCAGATCCACGTAACGCTGGCGATAGCGGGTCTCCACGTCCTTGAATTCGTCGAAGATGACCTTGACGCCGTTCTCGATCTTCTCCTTGGGGATGGGCAGAGGCCGCACCGCCTTGGACAAGAGTTCCACGGTCTTGGCATGCACGCTATACTCGCCCGCCCGCGTGACGAACATGGTCCCCTTGACGCCGATCCAATCGCCGATATCCAGGATCTTGACCAGTTCGAAGGAGGGTTCCCCTACCGCATCGCGGCCGAACATGATTTGCATGCGGCCGGCATCGTCCTTCAAATGCACGAAGGCCAGCTTGCCCTTGAGGTTATAGCGCACGATGCGCCCGGCGAAAGCGATTTCCGGCCCCGGCACCGGCGTCTCCCCTTCCGCCACGGCGGCGGGAAGAAGCGCGTCCTTGGCGGCCAGCAAGGCGGCGCTGTCATGGGTCAGCGTAAAGCCGTAAGGATAGGGATTGATCCCCATCTCGCGCAGCTTGCGCAGTTTTTCCAGCCTGGCTTCCACCTGATCATTCATTTCCATCGTTCATTCCCGTCGTCGTATTAAGTGCCCTGCAACCGCTCTTCGTCCGCCGCCAATAGATAGGCGTTGATGAAGCCGTCCAGGTTCCCGTTCAGCACGCCTTCCGCATCCGAGGTTTCGTAATCCGTGCGCGCGTCCTTGACCATCTGGTAGGGCTGCAAAACGTAGGAGCGGATCTGGCTGCCCCATTCGATCTTGAGCTTGGAAGCCAATTTGGATTCGCGCTTGGCCTCCTCATCGTCCTTATGCTTTTGGTATACCCTGGCGCGCAGCATCTTGATGGCGCTGGCCCGGTTCTTATGCTGGCTGCGCTCGCTTTGGCAGGATACCACGATGCCGGTGGGAAGATGCGTCATGCGCACGGCCGAATCGGTTTTATTGATGTGCTGGCCACCGGCGCCGCCGGCGCGGAAGGTATCCACCTTGATATCGTTCTCGTTCAGCTCGAACTCCACTTCCTCCACTTCCGGGTACACGTACACGGCGGCGAAGGAGGTGTGGCGGCGCGCGTTGGAATCGAAGGGCGAGATGCGGACCAGGCGATGCACGCCGATTTCGGACCGCAGGTAGCCGAAAGCGAATTCGCTGGACACCTCAAGGGTGGCGCCCTTGATGCCGGCCTCTTCGCCGGGCTGTTCGTCCAGGATCTCGAATTGCAGGCCGCGCTTCTGCATCCAGCTTATGTACATGCGCAGGAGCATGCGGGCCCAATCCTGGGATTCGGTGCCGCCAGCGCCGGAATGGATGCTGAGGATGGCCGGCTTTTCATCGTTTTCGCCGGAGAGCATCTTCTTGAGCTCCAGCTCGCGGATCTTGGCTTCCAGGGCGGGCAGGGAATCGCGCGCTTCCTTGAGGGAGGCTTCATCCTTGTCCTCTTCGGCCATTTGCGCGAGCATTTCCAGCTCTTTGGTCTGGGTGTCCAGGCCTTTCCATTGCTCCAGCCACCATTGGTTGGTCTTGAGCTGCTTCTGGACTTTTTGGGCCTTGGCTATATCGGACCAAAATCCCGGTTCCGAGGCGGAGCGTTCGAGTAGGGCTACTTCTTCTTCCTTGCGGGCCAGGTCAAAGATACCCCCATAGGCGGTCTACACGCACCTTCAAATTGGTGATTTCTTCCAAAATTCGCTCCTGGGATATCTATTATGACGCGGTCAAAGGTAATTAATTGGGCGGCAGTTGTAGAGGTCGATTGGGTGGCTCGCAGCCTTGCTGGCCGCTCGCAGGCCAACGGCGGGCCTCGTGGAAGGCATCGACCCGGAGGGATCGATGCCGCGGAATTCAAGGTTGGAAGGCGGCCAGGATGGCGGCCGTGTCGACCACCTCGTCAACGGAGATTATTTTGCCCTTGTGAACCGTGAACACCATGGTCCAATGGGCTTTCCATACCTTGCCGGTGGGAGTGGCCGTTACTTCCTCGTAACCGAGCACGACCACCTTTTCTTTATCCGAGATGTACTCGCGGGTCTCGAACACCGTGGGCTTGGCGTTCTGGCCGAATGACTCGAAGAAGGCTTGGACCTCAGCGATTCCCTCATGAGACCCCGCGAAGGGGATGCCCGCCGGACCATGGAGCACCCATTTCGCGTCCTTCGCGAAGTCGGCGAGGATTCCCGGGAGATCGCCCTTGCCCAATTTGTCGAACATATCCTTGACCACGGCCGTCGGATTCTTTCCGGGGCGGTTATCGCAGGATTCCGAGTGTGATTCCTGATACAGCTTGCCTGCTTGGGGGGGCGCGCCTTGGGTTTCGGCCCAGGGAGCCGAAACGCAGAGTGCGCCGGCCAGCGCCAGCTTTTTCAGGGGAAACCTTGAAACGGATTTTCCGAACATTTCATGCAACATGAATACTGTCTCCTTCTCATATGAATGGATATGGCTTCTCCAAATAGGGGAGAAGCCATTCCGATATTAGCGGAAATGGATGGGAAGCAAAGGGGGTTTTTCGGAATCCCGTTTCCGGAATTTTCGTGACAAACGGAGAGAAGGGAAGAATGATTAGCCAGAGGCAGTGATGATTACGGGACCTCGGAGGGGCAAGCGGCTACCGAAGCCGCTCGGACACGGCATTATCCAACCGGCTCGCCTCCCGAGGCATTCCCGTAATGCGGATTCACTTTTTGGGCAGGATGTCCTGATCGAAGATGGAAGTGGGGATGGCCACCGTACAAGCGCAATTGGGGATATCCACGATGCCTCCGATACGGCCTTCCACAGGCGCCGCGGTCAGGAGCATGTAAGCCTGCTCGCCCGTATACCCGAAATTCTGCAAGTACTCGATGGCGTTCATGCAAGCGCGGCGATAGGCCACGGTGGCGTCCAGATAGTATTGCTTGCCGTCCTCGACGCAAATGCCTTCGAACATGAGCCACTTCTCGAATTTGGGATCGGTGGGGCCGGGCACGAAGATGGGCTGCTTGAGCTTGTACTTGGCCATGCCGCCCTTGATGAGATCGAAGCCCAGATGCGTGTAGCCGTCCATCTCGATGGCGCCGCAGAAGGCGATTTCGCCGTCTCCCTGGGAGAAGTGCAAATCGCCCATGGCGAAGCCGGCGCCCTTGGTGAAGACCGGGAAATAGATGCGCGTCCCGATGGAGATGTTCTTGATATCAGTATTGCCGCCATGTTCTCGGGGCGGTACGGTGCGACAGGCTTCCTTGGCCACGCGATCCCGTTCGGCGCCCTTCAAGGCGCCCACGAAGGCGGTGGGTTCATAAGGAGGCTTGGCCTTGCCTTCCGCGGCCAGGGGCGCTTCGCGCTTGTTCCATTCATGCACCATATCGATGGACGGCATGGTTCCGATGAGGCCGGGATGGGTGAGTCCGGCGAAACGCACGCCGGGAATGTGCCGGGAGGAAGTATAGATGCCGTGGAAATCCCAAATGGCCTTGGCCGCATTGGGAAAGTAATCGGCCAGGAATCCGCCGCCGTTCTCCTTGGCGAAAATGCCCGAGAAACCGTAAGGCGTGATGGTGCCGATGTCGAGTATGTCCACCACCAGCAAATCCCCCGGCTCGGCGCCGTCGATATACACCGGGCCGGTAAGGGGATGGGCGCGGGTGAGATCGATGTCGCGCACGTCGGAAGGGTCGTCGTTGTTGGCGATCTGGCAGTCCAGGAAGTCCAGCGTTTCCAGGATGAGATCCTCGCCCGGCTTGACATGAACCACGGCGGGAATGTCCGGATGCCAACGATTCATGCCGATGATCTCCGGCTGCTCGCTGAGCCGGGTGCCTGCCTGCATTCTGATTCGCTTGGTCATGGATCTCCTCTTTCGATGGCTGGTTTTGGATTCGCGTTGCGGTTTCTTTGCTGGGATGGGATGCGGCCAGGAACCCTATCCGCAGCCGCAGTCACTATGGCATTTATGCCCCAGGATGCCAGTGGACCCATCCCCGGCGGGCTTCATGGCGCCGCGGCCGGCCAATTGTTCGGCTAGGGAGCGTGGGCTGCGCGAGCTCACGGAGCCGCGCACGAAAAAGGACGGCGGCGTCTGGAGCGCGGTAAGCGCGGCGCATTCGGGGCAAGCGATGGGCGATTCGCAATCGGCGACGCTGCGGATTTCCTCGAAAGTGTTTTTGCAGGCCCGGCAGAAATATTCATAGATGGGCATTTCGAATCCCTCCGATTTCCATGATGTTGGACAGAAGCAGGATCCATGCCGTTTGATCCGGGGAGCCGCCATGCACGCGAATCGCGTCGTCCGGCGAGAATACGGACGCCCCGGCCGGAAGGCACGAACGCTTGCGCGGCGATTGGCCACTTTGCCGGCCTGCCAATCCGAACAATGTCGCGAATGTCCCCTCAAGCATGCGCCCCCCAGCGGCGATAGCGCTCCGCTTCCGCCTCCGCCGTGTCCGGCGCCAGGTTTTCCAGCAAGGGGAGAAAATCGTCTGTTGTCATCGGCCTGAGCTTGAGGATGTAGCCGCGCAATCCTTCCGCACCGCCGTCCACCAGGGCGGGAATGCCGGCATTGGTCCCCGCCAGCATGCACGCCACCGCCTCTTTGCAGATGCGGGCGATTTCCCGGCCGCTCAGGCCCTGCGATCGCGCGGCCAGCAGGGCATACAGGGAATCGCCAGCCTCGACGGGGATGCCTTTGCGCTCGAGATGGATGCGGAAAATGCTTTCCCGGGCCGCTAGGCCGGGAAGCGGGATGAACATCCGCCGTTCGAAGCGGGATAATGCCGCTACGTCCAAATCCCAGGGACGGTTGGTGGCGCAGAGCGTGAGTACGCGTCCCCCGCTCCCTTGGGCGCCCTCGTCCCGGCCCTTATGCGTGAACCCGTCCAGCTCGGAAAGGATGCTGGCCAGCATCTGGCGATGATGCAATTGCGTCTCCTGCCCCCGCTCCTGGCATAGCGCATCGAACTCGTCGATGAAGATGATGGAGGGCGTACCTTCCAAGCTGAACTTGCGCGCCAACCGGTACAGGGACGCGATGAGCCGGCCGCTTTCGCCCACCCATTTGGATACGATCTGGCTGGCTTTCACATTAAAGAACGTAGCCCCGAGATTATGGGCGACGGCGCCCGCCAGCAAAGTCTTGCCGTTGCCGGGGGGGCCGTACAGCATGACGTTGTTCCAGCCTTCGATCTCGACGCCGTCCGGCCTCCGGGCAAGCGCCAAACCGTAGTGGAATTTAAGCTCGCGGCCCAGCTCGTCCAATCCGCCGATGCGGTCCCATTGCACATCGCGGCGGCCGTCTTCGATGAGCATCAGGATTTGCTGTTCCAGGGCGTCGCTGTCCGCGTCGCTGTAAGCCATATCCTCCGCCGCCGCATTCTCGTTGGGCCGGCACCGTTTGGGATCGAGACGGCCCTTGGCCATGGCCAGTGATCGGCTGCGGTATTCCACCGCGCGCATGCGCATGGCTTCGGACTCGCCGTCGTCGGCGCCTATCTCGGCGACTTGTTCCGCGAATTGGGCCGCGCGCGCGTAGGAACGCGAAGCGTCCAAGGGCTTGCCCGCGGATACGCGCGCGGCCGCCTCGGTCAGCATGCGATCCAGCGCTTTGCGGAGCGCCTCCTCACCCGGTTCCAACACCCCTCCCGGGGCAAAACGGGACCGGCCGCATCGGATCAGTTTTTTCCTTCCAAGGCTTGCTTGACCCGATCCGGAGCCTTGATCCGGACGGGCTTGGGAGGGCCCGGGATTTTGGCGGTGGTGGCCCGCTCGGGGCTGTCCGCATCCCGGGTCAAGGACTCCACCTGATCGCGCGCGGCCGCGGGATCGTTGATCCATTTCTGGTAGAAATCGAACGGGCATTTGGCGTGACCGCCCGGCTCGGAAGCGTAGCCCCGATGGACCAGGTTGTAGAGATGGTTTTCGGCCGTCCAATTGCGCCGGGCATCGCGGATGGTGGTCAGGGAGAGCGTCGCATAGGTGGATTCGTCCGGACCGGTCCCGCATTCGGCCAGCACGCTGCCGTCGAAATCCACGATGTTGGAATGCCCGAAATAGGAATACACCAGATCGCGGCCCGCCATGTTGGCCACCGCCATATAGGTCATATTCTCCCACGCGCGCACTTGCGAAATGATGCGTTGCTGCTCCTTGGAGGGGTACATATAGCCCTGGATGCGCACCACCAGCTCCGCGCCTTTCATCACCGTGTCCCTTACGATTTCGGGCATGTTCCCGTCATAGCAAATCACGGCCCCGACCATCAGACCCTTGGGGCCTTCCGCCACCACGGTTTCATGGCCGGCGGTCCAGGGCTCCATAGGCACCCAGGGGAATATCTTCCGGTAGGTGAGCGCCAATTCGCCTTTGTCGTTGATCATGATCAGGGTGTTGTAAGGGTTGAGCCCTTCCGGATGGGCCTCGCCCGTCAGGGAAAAGATGCCCCATACCTTGTTGCGCTTGCAGGCCGCGGAGAACACCGCCACCTCCGGGCCGTCCAGGGTGGTGGTCAAGTCGGCCCACTTATCGGGATGGAAACCCTGGGTGGTATATTCCGGGAAGATGATCAGATCGAGCCCCGGATACCCACGCTTCATGCCGTCGATAAAGGCGGAAATTTTCATGCAGTTCTGCATGACCTGCTCCCGGGTCTCCACCACGGGAACCTGGTAATTGACCACCGCCACCCCGACGGCGTCCTCGCTGGAAGAAATCGAACCTTGCGGCATGGCATGCTCCCCTTCCGGCCCGCAGCGGCGCGCGGCCGCGGCGGACCCTTGCGTTGTGAATCAGACCGACAAATACTGCTTGATCTTCTCCGCGTCCACCTGATCGCGCCTGTCCTCATGGATGAAGCGGCCCTTGTCGATCACCATCAGGCGATCGGCGATGGCCAAGGTGAAGCTCAGAACCTGTTCTGACACCAGGATGCTGATCTCGCGCGTCTTGCGGATCTCGTTGAGCACCTTGGCGATATCCTTGATCACGGAGGGCTGGATGCCTTCCGTAGGCTCGTCCAGGATGAGCACCTTGGGCTCGGAAACCAGGGCCCGCGCGATGGCGAGCTGCTGCTGTTGCCCGCCGGAGAGGTTGCCGCCCTTGCGCTTGCGCATCTCGTACAGCACCGGGAACAAGGCGTAGATATCGTCCGGGATGCTTTTGGTTTCCGCCGTCTCCAAACCGGTCTCGATATTCTCCTGCACGGTCAGGGCCGAGAAAATCATGCGCCCTTGCGGAACGAAGGCCAGGCCGGCCGACACGCGGTCATAGCTCTCCAGGGAGGACAATTCTTTTCCGTCCAGCTTGACGCTGCCTTTGCGGCTGCGCAGGATCCCCATCAGCGCTTTCATCAGGGTGGTCTTGCCCATCCCGTTGCGGCCCATGATGGCCAGCGTTTCGTTCTTGCCCAGCTCGAAACCGAGATTGCCGATCACCTCGCTCTGGCCGTAGCTGACCTGCAAATCCTTCACTTCCAGCATGTCGTTTCCTTTCAATGACCCAAGTAGACTTCGATCACCTTCTCGTTGGCTTGCACGCTTTCCATGCTGCCTTCGGCCAGGATCTTTCCCTGATGCAGAACGGTCACCTTGTGCGCGATGCTTTTGACGAATTCCATGTCGTGTTCGATGACGATCACGGATCGGTTTTTGCAGATGCGGCCCAGCAATTCGGCAGTCTGCTCGCGTTCGCGCACGCTCATGCCCGCCACCGGTTCGTCCAGCATCATCAGTTCCGGCTCCTGGATGAGGAGCATGCCTATCTCCAGCCATTGCTTCTGGCCATGGCTCAGCAATTCCGCCTCCATGTTCAGAAGCTCTTCCAGGAAGATCTCCTTGGCGATCTCGCGCACCCTGTCGAAAATCTCCTGGGTGCGGCGGAATACCAGCGAACCGAACACGGTGCGGCCGCGCGGAAAGGAGATTTCCAGGTTCTCGAACACCGTGAGGTTTCCGTATATGGAAGGCGTCTGGAATTTCCGGCCTACCCCCAAATGCACTATCTGATGTTCGGATAACTTGGTGAGATCCTTTTCCTTGAACTGGATCTTGCCCGACGTGGCCTTGGTGCGGCCGCAGATGAGGTCCAGCACGGTGGTCTTCCCCGCCCCATTGGGCCCGATCACGGCCATCAGTTCAAGCTTGTTGACGTAAAGGTTGAGGGAATCCACGGCCTTGAAGCCGTCGAAGGACACCGTCAAATCCTCGATGGCGAGCAGGATTTCGGGATTAGTCATGGCCTGGCCTCCAAGGTTTTTTTCGTTCCCTTCCCGAGTTTGGCCGGTACGTCTTGGACGAGATCGGTACCCGGGCCGGGAGCCACGGCGATGGCGGCGGATCCGCCCACCGGCGCCCCGCCGGCTGTTCCCGGGACGACGCTCGCCATCGCGGCCTTGCGCGCCTTCAATTTGGCGGCCCATCCGATAACGCGCTTCTTGAGATGCTGATCGTATAGCCCGGCCAGGCCGGAAGGAAAGAACATCACCACGGAGATGAACAAGGCGCCCATGAATATGAGCCACAATGCCGGATAGCTTTCCGAGAAATAAGTCTTGCCGAAGTTCACCAGCAGTGTACCGTACACGGCCCCCAGCAGCGACAAGCGTCCCCCCACGGCGGTGTATATCACCATCTCGATGGAAGGCACGATGCCGACGAAGGACGGGGACATGAAGCCCACCTGCAAGGTGAACATGGCGCCGCCCAGCGCTGAAATGCCCGCCGCCAGGCAGAAGATGAATACCTTGAAGTTCGACACGTCGTATCCGGAGAAACGCACCCGTTCCTCCTTGTCCCGCATGGCCAGGAGCAACCGGCCCAGCTTGCTGGAGGTTACGTAGCGGCTGACCAGCAGGGAAACCATCAGCAACGCGGCATTGACGAAGTACAGGATATACTTGGCATGGTTGGTGCGGATATCCCAGCCGTGCAAGGTTTTCAAATCCGTGATGCCGTTGATGCCGCCCGTCAATCCCTGCCGTCCCACGATGAGGATGGTCAGGATGGCGGCCACCGCCTGGGTGATGATGGCGAAATACACCCCGCCCACGCGTCGCTTGAACATGGCCACGCCGATGATGAAGGCGAACAGGGTCGGCACCGCCATCACGGCGAATACCGTGAATGTGAAACTGTGGAACGGCACCCAGAACCAGGGTAGGCTGGTGAGCTGGTTCCAATCCATGAAATCCGGAATGCCGGGCGTGGATTGGATGGCCGTGCTCTTGGGATCGGAAGCCTCCAGTTTCAGGAACATGGCCATGCAATACCCGCCCAGACCGAAGAAGACGCCCTGGCCCATGCTCAGGATGCCGCCCTGGCCCCAACATAGGACCAACCCCACCGCCACGAAGGCGTAGGTCAGGTATTTTCCGATCAGGTTCAGGCGGAAGATATCGAATGCCACCGGCATGACGATGAAGATCACCGCCGCCAGGACGGCCAGCGCGTAAAACCAAGATTTATCCTTCAAGCGAACCTCATCCATTGCATCCTCCTTGCGTGCCGTATCCCGTCCTGCCAGCGTTGTGCGTTCTCATTTGCGCACCCGGATGGTGAACAAGCCTTCCGGGCGGGCCATGATTACCGTGATAACGGTGAGCAAGGTGAGGACCTTGGCCATGGAACTGGTCAGGAAGAATTCCAGCACCGACTGCGCCTGGGCGATGGAGAAGGCCGAAGCCACCGTGCCTACCAGGCTTGCGGCCCCGCCGAATACGACTACCAGGAAGGTATCGACTATGTATAAAGAGCCGGTGGTGGGGCCGGTGGAGGCGATGGTGGTGAACACCGCGCCCGCCACGCCCGCGATGCCGCATCCGATCGCGAAAGTCATGCGATCCACCTTATGGGTGTTGATGCCGACGCTGCCGCTCATCACCCGGTTCTGAGTGGTGGCGCGCACTTTCAGCCCCCAGCGAGAGCGGAAGAGGAAGATGTAGACGCCCAGGGAAAGCACCAGGGTCAAGGCCATCATGAACAACCCGTTCAAGGGGATGTCGATGCTTTCCGTGGGCTTGACCGATCCCAGCAGCCAATTGGGCAAGGTGGCGCTCACTTCCCGCGCGCCGAAGGACGAGCGGAAAATCTGCTGCAGCACCAGGCTCACGCCCCAGGTGGCCAGCAGGGAGTCCAAGGGCCGCTTATAGAGATGCCTTATCATCAGGTATTCCAGCAAATAGCCCATGCCGAAGGCTATCAGG
The DNA here is from genome assembly GCA_039926685.1 of Fibrobacteria bacterium. Lineage (GTDB taxonomy): Bacteria > Fibrobacterota > Fibrobacteria > UBA11236 > UBA11236 > Chersky-265. The sequence goes on from JBDSWM010000239.1 coordinate 15,392, forward strand.
AAGCCGAGGACGATGGCGAAGGGGAAATAGACGCCGACCAGGGCCGGAAAATGCTCTACCGCCAACTTGGACGTGAACACCGTGGTGTACGCCCCCATGGTCAGGAATTCGCCGTGCGCCATGTTGATGACGCCCATCTGGCCGAAGATGATGGCCAATCCCAAGGCCATCAGCAGGTACACGCAGAACAGGCTCAGCCCGCTGAACCCCTGCATGACGAATATCGATCCCAATTCAGTCAGTGTATAGCCGCCCATGTTTCCTTCCTTCTTTGTCTGATTCGCCGTTGCCGTGAGTTGGAAGAGCCATCCCGTCTCCGGGATGGGGACGGCTTCCAAACGGGCCGCCCGGCCGGCGCACCGCGGTTGAAAGCCGCCGCACACCGTTGGCGTCCGCCTTATTGATAGCCTTTGGGGAACGGGTTGGGTTCGATCAGCCCCGACTCGTATACCACCTCGGCCTGGCCGTCGGTCTTCCATTTTCCGATGCGCAGCTTGCTCCAGAGATGATGGTTCTCATGCAGCTTGACATAGCCTTCCGGCGCCGTCTTCAGCTCGATGCCGGGGGAAGCCGCCGCCACCTTGTCCACGTCGAAGCTGCCCGCTTTTTCCACCGTGAGCTTCCAGAGCCAGGGTCCCAGGTAAGCGGCCTGGGTAACGTCCCCGATCACGCTGTTCGGCCCCCACATCTTCTTGAACGCAGGCACGAAAGCCTTGTTGTTGGGATTGTCCAGGCTCTCGAAATATTTCATGGCCGAATAGAAGCCGACCAGATTCTCGCCGCCGATGCCGAGCACTTCGTCCTCCGTGACGGAAATGGTGAGCAGGGTCTGCTTATCGGCCGTGATGCCGGCCGCCTTGAGCTGCTTGAACCAGGAGACGTTGCTGCCGCCGACCACCGCGGCGAACACCACGTCCGGCTTCTTCAGCTTTATCTTGTTGATGAGCGAGCCGAACTGGGTATGCCCCAGGGGAGCGAACTCCTCGGCCACCACCGTCCCGTGCAGCACGTTCTCGATATGCTTCCTGGCGATTTTCATGGACGTGCGCGGCCAGATATAATCCGAGCCCACCAGGTAAAAGGTCTTGGCCTTCTTCTCCTTGGCGATCCAATCCAGGCCGGCGAGGATTTGCTGGGTGGCTTCCTGGCCGGTGTAAATCACGTTCTTGGATTGCTCCAGGCCTTCATAGAAGGTGGGATAGTAGAGCATCCCGTTTTCCTTCTCGAACACCGGCAACACGGCTTTGCGCGAAGCGGACGTCCAGCAGCCCATCACGGCCGCAACCTTGTCCTGCACCAGCAGCTTGCGCGCCTTTTCGGCGAAGGTGGGCCAATCGCTGGCGCCGTCTTCCACGATGAACTTGATCTTGTGGCCGAGCACGCCGCCCGCCTCGTTGATCTGGGCGATGGCGAGCTTCTCCGCTTCCACCGAACCCGTTTCGCTGATGGCCATGGTTCCCGTCAGCGAATGCAGGATGCCCACCGTCACCTCATTGTCCGTTACCGCCAGCCCGGTGGTCATCACCTTGGCCGTGGGATACTTGGCATCCGAGCCCTGGACCGCCATGGTCGCGGCCATGACCGTCGCCGCCATCACCGCCATCGCCGTGGTTCTCGCCGCGGGAAGCAAACCGCGCGAACCCTTGCCGGGCATGCTTCCGAAACGTTTTCCAGTTCTGCCGATTCCCATCATCATTGTGACCTCCTATAGATGCGCGTTCCGGATGCATGTTAATTGCGGCGTCCCGGATTGCCGCCGAATGATGAAAGGGAATGCAAGGTACGTGCCATGAAGGTTACCTTACCGGCGGAGCCGATTGCGGCCCGCCAGGACCGATCAAGCGCCGGGATCGAGCGCGCTGGAAGCCGGCGGCATCGCAATGTCCTCATTGGCAGGCTGGCAAAGCAGACAATCCCGACATTGCGCGTTACGGAGGGATGGCGACGGACGCGGAAGGAAACGAAAATAAAATGGGGCCCCAATCAGGGCCCCACGCGGCGGCATTCATATCGATGCGGAAACGGTTCCGGGAAAGGATCTTCCGGGAAAGGATCAAGCGGCTATGCCGAGCCTTTGGATGCGGTAGCGCAATTGGCGGATGGTCATCCCCAGGCTGCGCGCGGCATGGGTCTTGTTGCCGCCGTAACGCCGGATGGCGGTGGCGATTTCATCCGTATCCCGCTCCTGCACCTTCATATAGGGGCGAGCGCCTTCGCCGTCCCAGTCCCTGGGCTTGACCGGATCCGCCGGCACAATGGCACGGTCCGTCACCGCGGGCCTGGGCTTGGATATCAGCACGCTGGCCTCCTGCACCAGGATGCGTTCTATCTGCTCCCTGGTGATGCGCCGCGAGTCCGTGGTCAGGCCCGCGCGCTCGATCACGTTCGCCAATTGCCGGATGTTGCCGGGCCAATCGAATGATTCCATCATGTCCAGGATGCCGTCGTCGAAGGTGACGTTCTTCTGGTAATTATGGTTGAACTCGTGCAGGAAATGCAGGGCTATGATGCGCACATCCCCGTTGCGTTCCCGCAAAGGCGGAAGATAGATGGGGATGACGTTCAGGCGGTAGAACAAATCCAGCCTGAAGCGGCCTTCGTTCACGGCCGTTTGCAAGTCCACGTTGGTCGCCGTTATGATGCGGAAGTCCACTTGGATCGATCCGGTGCCGCCCACGCGATCGATCTGGCGTTCCTGGATCACCCTTAACAGTTTGGCTTGCAGCTCCAGCGGCAGATCCCCGATCTCGTCCAGGAAAAGCGTGCCTTTGTCGGCGCATTCGATCTTGCCTTTGCGGCTTTGGTTGGCTCCGGTGAAACTGCCCTTTTCATAGCCGAACAATTCCGACTCCAGCAAGGAGGGAGGGATGGCCGCGCAATTGATGCCGACGAACGGCCCTTCCGCCCTGCGGCTTTCCTGATGGATCATGCGGGCGAACTTCTCCTTGCCCGTGCCCGATTCGCCCAACAGCATGGCCGGCGCGTCGCTGGCCGCTATCTGATCGGTCTGCCGCAAGGCCTCGTTCAGCTTGGCGCTGTTCCCCAGGATGCCATGGGCGATGCCTTTGCCAGTGCTCCGCAAGGTGCGCATCTCCTCGGCCACGCGTCTCTCGATCCCAAGGCTTTGCCCGATCACGGCGGCGGAAAAGCGGAGCATATCCATATCGTGCGCGAAACTGCGCGACTCGTCGTGCATGCGGAAGGCCACCAGCGCCCCCAGCACGTTATCGTTCTCGAATACAGGCACGGCGAAAAAGGAAACCTTGCCCGCGGGCAGCCCGTTGCGGGGCCGCGAGAATCCCAATAGCGCGGAATCTCGGTCTATGTCCGTGACCAGCTTGATCTTGCCCGTAGCCAGCACTTGGCCCACCAGCGAGTCCCGTCCCAGCGGCATGTCCATGGCATCGGCGGGGTCCGAGCCCAGGCAATAACGGATTTCCGGCGGACCCGACTCCCTGGCCAGGACGATGACGCGTCCCAGGATCAGATGCAACCTTTCCGAGAGCATGGAAAGGATGCCATCGATAATGAGCTTCGGCTCACGTTGCTTCTCCATCAACTGGGCGATCTCCAGGAGCATGAAGACCAGATCCTGGCCCTTCAATTCGGAAACCACATCGCTGGTTTCCGAGTCCGAACCGAACCGTTCTTTACTTCTACTATCGCTTGGAATGACCATGGTTCTCACTGGGTTATTGGTAGCATGTCCCGTCAGCAACTGTCCAAAGGTCAGGAAAGCAAGAACCCGGCCAATCAAAGAAATTGTTTTGAATGCCGTTTAGCGCCGTTAAAACCGTATCAAAGGGAACATTTCCGCTGGAATGCGGCGCGATTGTCAGAACCTGCCCAAACTTGTTAGACAAAATGCGGGATGAGGATGTTTCAGAGCCAATTCGGTCAGACGAAGGGAAAATGTGGCAGGAAAAATCCCACGAAGCCGCATCCGACTGCGGCGGGCTCTTGTCCCCGCGGGTTCAATCCGCTTTGCGGATGGGAATTCCCGCGGCGGAAAGCGCGGTCTTGATGGCG
>JBDSWM010000240.1:0-32930 GCA_039926685.1 Fibrobacteria bacterium
ATAAAATCCTTGAAGTCGGCCAAGCTACCATAGTTGGGGTTCACGTCCTGGTAGTCCGAAATATCGTACCCATCGTCTTTGCCGGGGCTTGGGTAGAACGGCAGTAGCCAAAGCGCCGTAGCTCCCAAATCCCGGATATAATCCAGTTTGCCGATAAGTCCCCGGAGATCGCCCGATCCGTTTCCCGAGCTGTCGAAAAAGCTCTTGACGTGAACTTGATAGACTACGGCTTCGACGTACCAGGCAGGGCGGCGTTGGAATGGGGCTGGCCGGCTCTTCATGGATAATCCAAAAGCTCGGTTCCACGTGTAATGAAAATATCGGACTTCCCGCTTTTAGAAAGGCATCCGTACAAGGACAGGAGCCTCAATAACGGTAGCATATGCGTACGGAGTGGCATTGGCATTGGGATCCGGAAGAGCTGCTTTGGCATATGGCCCTGAAAATTATAGTTAGTACATAGAACTATATAAATCGGATCGCTTTCCGGGTCGATTAATCGAATGGGATCCGAGTTCCGGAACAGCCCTTTACGAAATCAAACTCGGCCGGATTCCGCCTCTTGGCCGGATTCCCACCCGAAATGGGTTGACCGGAAAGCCGATTTGGCATATGGTTAAAAGTATTAACTAAAGTTGTTTTTGCGCCTAGCCTTTCTCCGGGGATGGAGTGCGGAACAGGGAGTCCCCATGTCGAAGTTGATTGTCGTATCCAACCGGTTGCCTTTCACGGTTTCGGAATCGGAAGAGGAATTCTCGTTCACGCAAAGTTCGGGAGGGCTCGTCTCGGGTTTGAACGGGTACGTCAAGGAAAGACGGGAACGATCCGAGTTGGATTGCGTATGGGTGGGCTGGCCCGGGTCCGAGGTATCCGCGCACTTGCATGGGCAGTTGAAGTCCACGGCCCTGAAATTGCATTCGGCGCACCCGGTGATGTTGACGGCGGCCCAAGTCGAACCTTATTATCACGGGTTTTCCAACAAGACCATTTGGCCGCTATTCCATTACCTGCCGTCCTACGCCGTATACGATGAAAGTCATTGGGAAGCGTATCAAAAAGCGAACGCGGTTTTCCGCGATTCCATCCTGGAAATCCTCGCACCTGGGGATACCGTATGGATCCACGATTACCAGCTCCTTTTATTGCCGAAAATGATCCGCGATGCCGCGCCGGAGACGTCAATCGGCTTTTTCCTCCATATCCCCTTCCCCAGTTTCGAGATATTCCGGTTGCTGCCATCTTCGTGGCGGAAGGAAATCCTGGAAGGAATGCTGGGTGCGGACCTGATAGGTTTCCACACCCATGATTATACGCATTACTTCCTCCGCTCGGTGTACCGTACGCTCGGGTTCGAGCATAACCTCGGGAACATCTCCATGGGCGATAAAATCGTGCGTGCGGATACCTTGCCCTTAGGCATCGATTTCAAAAGCTTCCACGATGGATCGACGGATCCTGAAGTCCTTAAGGAAAAAGCGGCCATCTCGGAAAACCTCAACGGCCTCAGGCTTATTTTTTCCGTCGACAGGCTCGACTATACCAAAGGGATCCTGCAACGCCTCTATGCCTTCGAGCTTTTCCTGCAATCGAACCCCGAATGGAGGGGGAAGGTCGTATTCAACATGGTGGTGGTCCCGTCCCGGGAGGAAGTCGATCAATACCACAGGATGAAAAAGGATATCGATGAATTGGTAGGGCGGATTAACGGCGCATACGGGAGAATGCATTGGACGCCCATCCTCTACGAATACCGGAGCCTTTCCCATGCGCACCTGGTCGCCTTGTACGGGCTTTCGGATGTCGCGCTCATTACTCCTTTGCGGGACGGGATGAACCTGGTCGCCAAGGAATTCCTCGCCAGCAGGGCGGACGGGACCGGCGTGCTGATCCTCAGTGAAATGGCCGGTGCCGCGCGGGAATTGGGCGAGGCTTTGATCGTCAACCCGAACCACACATCCGAAGTCTCCCAGGCCATATTGATCGCTTTGCAAATGCCGCGCGAGGAGCAAATCCGGCGCAATTTGCCCATGCAGGTCCGCCTCAGGAACCAGGATGCGTTCCGCTGGGCGACGAATTTCCAGAACACACTCTCGGAAGTCCTCGGTTCCCAGAAAAAAATGTCCGCAAAGCATTTGGCCCCGGAAGCCAAGGCGGAACTGATGTCCAGGTACGGGAAGGCGGGGAAAAGGGCCCTTTTCCTCGACTATGACGGCACCTTGATTCCCTTTGCCAGCCATCCCCAATTGGCGCAACCGGACGACGACCTGATGGAGACCCTGAAGCGTCTGAAGGCGGATCCCGCAAACCATGTTTATGTGATCAGCGGCAGGAAAAAAGAGACCCTGCAAGCCTGGTTCGGCGATCTGGGAATCGGCTTAATCGGGGAGCATGGGGTTTGGATCCGGGATCCGGATTCAGAATGGCGGCTGACAAAGCCGCTTTCGGTCGAATGGAAGCCCAACCTCATGCCCATCATGTCCTCTTATGTCGAGCGCCTTCCCGGCTCATTCATCGAAGAGAAGGAGTATTCCATAGCTTGGCATTACCGCAACTCGGAACAGGAGCTGGGATCGCAACGGGCGAAAGAATTAATGGATCATTTGCTTCAATTCACGGTTAATCTGGATGTCCAGGTGATGGAAGGGAAGAAGGTGATTGAAGTGCGCGTATCCGGGGTGAACAAAGGCAATGCGGCGGAATTGTGCCGGTTGGCCTTGAACCCCGATTTTATTTTCGCGGTCGGGGACGATCTCACCGATGAGGACATGTTCAAGGTGCTCCCCGTTTCCGCATACACGGTCCGTATAGGCATGAAGCCGACCTTCGCGGCGTACAATGTATCCGATTACCAGGAAGTGAGAAGCTTGCTCAGGGGTATGGCAATGTCCCGGACTTGAACCTTTCAGTTGGCTCTTCCTTGCTAGTTTTGGGAGGTCTTCCTCCGCAAGGAGGGTGTAGGCTGAATACCTGAACTAAGGATACGGATTGCGAAAAATACTCTCGCTCTTACTGAGGCTGCGCCCGCATATCTCGGAAATCCGCGAAGGCACTGATTTCCAGGGCACCATCGAGGCCATTGAATCCCAGGCGACCATTCGGGGGTTCAACATATGGATTCTCGTTTGCGCGGCGTTCCTCGCTTCCCTGGGATTGGATACCAATTCCGTTGCGGTCATAATCGGCGCCATGCTTATTTCCCCGTTGATGAACCCCATCTTGGGGGTTGGATTAGGCTTGGGGATAAATGACAAGGAAATGCTGGCGAATTCCTTGAAGGCGCTGGCTTCCGCCACGCTCGTCAGCCTGGGAGCCAGTACCGTGTATTTCCTGATAACACCTCTGGGGGAAACCACGGCGGAAATCCTGGCGCGAACGCGGCCTACGGTGCTTGATGTGCTCGTGGCCATTTTCGGCGGGACCGCGGGCATCATCTCGGTTTCCCGGAAGATTAAGACCAATGCCATTCCCGGCGTGGCCATAGCGACCGCCCTGATGCCGCCTTTGTGCACGGCCGGATTCGGGATCGCCAAAGGGAGATGGGATATCTTCTTCGGGGGATTCTACCTATTCTTCATCAATGCCGTGTTCATCAGCCTGGTCACCTTCACTTGGGTAAAGTTCCTGGAGTTCCCGCAGAAGACCTACAACGCCCAATCGCAAAACAGGCGGGTCAAGGCGGCGATGGCGGCGATTTTGTTGGCGGTGGTGGTCACGCCCAGCGTTTACTTCCTTCTCAACGTATATAAGGAAATCCGGACGAAAAAAGCCATCGAAAACTTCGTCCAAACGGAAATCAGGCGGCGCGGGGACGAGGTGCTGAAATGGGAAATCATCAAAACCGATTCCATTCCGGAATTGAAGGTTCTGATATCCGGAAAGGCCTATCATCCCAAAAGATTGGACACTTTGGAAAGGAAAATGAAGCTGTTGGGTTTGCAGGAGTTCGGCTTGAAAGTATATCCCGTCAGCTTATCCCGTGAAGAAGTGCAACGCATGAGTTCGGAAATCACCAGCAATTACCTGAGCGGGATCGAGCTGAGGATGAAATCCATTTCCGCCAAGCCGGAAACGGTTATCGTCACGGATACCCTGCCTAAGCCGGCCAGGTTGGCGGCCGAATTAAAGGCCATCCATCCGGACATCCAGGCGGTCGCCATGGGGAAAATGGCGGTCGCCGGCGACAGCGGAAACCCTTACACGGCTTATACGGTGATACTCGATTGGCGGCGGAAGGCCAGAAAGAAAACCCCCCTGGATTTGGACGCCAGGGTGAAGGCTTACTTACGCACCAGGCTTCAACTCGATTCGCTTATCATCGTCAACCGGGAAGGTTAAGGTTTGGCAGGCTTTTAGGGAAATATTTCAGGACCAATGCCTGGATGGTCAAGCCCTGCAAAGCGATCGATCCAACCACCACGATGTAGGTCACGGCCAGGATCACGTTGCGTTCCGCACCATTGGGGATTGAAAGGGCCAACGCTACCGCTATCCCCCCCCGGAGGCCTCCCCAAGTCATGATTCGGATCGAGCCCTTGGGAAGCAAGGCCATGCGCCGCATGCCGATGGCCGGGACCACAATACTGAGCCAACGCGCGGCAAGCGCCAAGGGAATCGCCGCCAGTCCCGCGAGCAGCAGGGCTTTGGAGAATGGGAGTAAAAGCACCTCCAACCCTACCAGTACGAAAAGGACCGCATTCAGGATGCCGTCCAGCAATTCCCAGAATTGATCCAAGTGGTGCCGGGTCGTATCGCTCATGGCATACCGACGGCCATGGTTCCCGATTACCAATCCGGCCACGACGATGGCGATAGGTCCGGACATGCCTAAGGCCGAAACCAATGCGTAGCCCCCCATGACCAATGCCAGGCTCAGCAAAACCTCAACCAGGTAGTTGTCGATAGATTTCATCATTAGGTACACCACCCATCCCATCCCCAGGCCGAATGCGCCGCCGCCTATGGCCTCGACCAGGAAAAGTTCCCCGAACCTGGCGAATGAGAAGGACTCGTGCCCCAATACTATTTCCGCGATAGCGGTAAACAGGACAACGCCTATCCCGTCGTTGAAAAGCGATTCCGCGGCAATCCGGACCTCAAGATCCTTGGGTACGCCGGAAACCTTCAGGATGCTCAGGACCGCCACCGGATCCGTAGGGGAGATCAACGCGCCGAAAAGGAAGCAATAGCCGATGCCGACATCAAGCCCCATGAAACGGAAAATGCCGTAAGCGGCGGAACCGATCAAGCCGGTGGAAATGAGAACGCCGAAGGATGCCAAGAGGGAAACATCGAGTTTATGCTGCGCCAACTCCGAAAAATCGATGGAAAGGGCCCCGGTAAACAACAGGAAACTGAGTAAGCCTTGCATCAGGGTCTGGTTGAAATCAACGCGCGCCAAAAGGTTCCTGGCGGAATCCGATATCCCGGAAAAACCGGCAAACCCCAATCCTATCAACCCCAAAGAGATGAAAAGCGCGATCAGCATGACGCCGATGGTTTCGGGCAACCGTATAAACCGGTGGTTGACATAACTGAAAAGCGCCGTAAGCGTGATCAACAAAGCCACGGTTTGGAAAACGTTCAAGGCTACCCCCAATTTCCGCTTAAGGCCAAATTAGCAATAGAACCCTGCGTAGCTGCCGGGGATTTTCGAGCCTGGCTTTCGCAGCTTAGGCCGGTGGAAACCGGCCTCACAGGTTCCGCGGGAAAGCCGGGGCCAAGCGGTTCCATCCAACGGAATATCTGGACAATCCGATCATTAATAGTTAATGTTATTAACTATTGCTCCTTGGCTTTTTGGATGGGGGTATCCCGATTCCTTTCTCAACGGAGGCATTCCTTCCCCGAAACGGAGAGAGGCAGGTATGGGTTATTTTTGGATGGAATGGTCTCCAATACGGGATTTTTTCCTCTCTCTTGCGATAGCGCTCGCCGCGTTACTGGCCGGCAGGATCGCCCACCAGATTCTTTTCCCGCTTTTACGCAGGGCCACGGCGAGAACGGCCTCACGGTTCGACGATATGGTATTGGCCAACGTCGAGCAGCCGCTGCGCTTCCTGTTGCCCTTGCTTTTCCTCAAGCTGGCAGCGCCGGCCTTAAGTTTCGCTCCCGCTTTCCGCGAGTTTTTCGATCATGCGTGCAACTTGGCTTTCATCGGTTCACTGGCCTACCTGGCCACCAAGATCGTCCACCTGTTCCGCGAAACTCTCCTGGGACGGTACGATTTGGCGGCCAAGGACAATTTGAATGCGCGAAAAGTCGTAACGCAAATCAAGGTGATCGAGAAGATATTCCTCTCCTTTATCGCCTTGGCGGGCATCTCATGCATGCTTATGACATTTCCGGGCATCCGCCAAATCGGAGTGAGCATTATGGCCTCGGCCGGGGTCGCGGGAATCATTGTCGGGCTTGCGGCCCAGAAATCCATCGCTACGCTTTTGGCGGGCTTGCAGGTAGCCCTGACCCAGCCCATCCGGGTGGAAGACGTAGTGATCGTGGAAGGGGAGTGGGGAAGAATCGAAGAGATCACCCTTACCTACGTGGTCGTTTGCATTTGGGATAAGCGGCGGCTGGTCGTACCAATCGGTTATTTCATCGACAAGGCTTTCCAGAATTGGACGCGTACCTCGTCGGACATCCTGGGAACGGTGGTCCTGTACGTCGATTATTCGGCGCCCATCCAGCCTTTCCGGGATGAATTGGAAGGCATCTTGCGGGCATCCCCGCTATGGGATCGGAAAGTCTCCGGGGTCCAGGTGACCGAATGCGCGCGGGACGCGGTTGAACTCAGGTTCCTCCTCAGCGCCGGAAACGCCTCCGATGCTTGGGATTTAAGATGCCTTGTGCGCGAACGCCTATTGGCCTTTCTGCAAGACCGGTTTTCAAGCGCGATTCCGCGCATACGCGCGAATGTTGAGGGCATGGTCGGGAGCGTGGTCACGAGGGACGGGGCGTGACCACTACGCCCATCGAAAGGAACACACCGAGGACCGGATTGGACCGCGGGATATCCCGGCGGCGAATCCGTGCCGGATCCATTCTTTGGGCGTTGGCTTTTACGGCGACCCTGACGCATGCGCAGACCGCATTTGATCCGGATACCGGCACCGTAAACCAGGAAGCCCTGCCCCCGGCTTTGGTGGATGTCGGTGTCGATGAACATCTGGAAGGAACCGTGCCGTTGGATCTGGGATTGACTGACGAGAATGGGAAACCGGTAAAGCTCGGCGATTTTTTCCTGGGCGGCAAGCCCGTTCTTTTCAACTTCGCCTATTACCGTTGCCCGATGCTCTGCAATCTCGTCTTGGCGGGCATGGTCGAGGGGATTCGCAATATGGCTTGGGTTCCGGGAAAGGAATTCGAAGTCGTGACCTTAAGCATCGATCCCAAGGAAGGTCCCGAGCAAGCCAGCGCCAAAAAAAAGACCCATATCGAAGCGCTGGGATCGCCGGAGGCGGCTGATGGCTGGCATTTCCTGACGGGACAACCCAAGGCCATAGCGGCCCTGACCGAGGCTTTAGGCTTTCGTTACCATTATAATCGCGCAACGGATGACTTTTCCCATACGGCGGTCGTTTTTACCCTATCCCCCGCGGGGAAGATCTGCCGTTATTTATACGGTATCCGATATCCGCCCACTGATTTGAAGTTGGCCTTGTTGGAAGCCAAGGATAATCAGGCCCTCTCCATGGGGGATAAGCTCCTGATGTTCTGCTACCACTACGATCCGAAGGCGAAGGGCTATGTGCTTTTTGCGCAAAACTTTATGCGGGGTAGCGGATACCTTGTCCTGGCGGCCATGCTAGGGCTTCTGGGTTGGCTTTGGATGCGCAAGGGAATGCGCCCATGATCCTGCTTCCCCGCGAACGATGGAAATACCTCTTGCTCCAAAGGTACTGGCACCGGACCGGTGGGATGCTGGGATTCGCCGTTTTATTGGGAATGATGGGAGGTGCGGCAGCGGCCGTTTTCAAAATGACTTTGGAGTTGGTGCAACGGAACGTCCTGGTCCGCTTCGCCGGATTTCCGTTTAATTCGCAAGTCCCCCATGTATTGCCGCACTCGCTTTTCTTTCTGGTGCCCGCCGTTGGCGGTCTCCTTTCGGGGATCCTGGTTTTCGTCTTTGCCCCTGATGCCGCCGGCACCGGGACGGATGGGCTGATCGATGCGTACCATAATCGAGGCGGTCGCATTCCTTTAAAGGTGGCCGTCGTCAAATTCTTCGCTTCCATCATCACCTTAGGCAGCGGGGGAAGCGCCGGCTATGAGGGGCCTACCGCCCAGATGGGCGGGGCATTGGGGTCACTGGTAGGGAAGCTGTTCCGGCTTCCCGATCGCCTGCGCCGACTGCTATTACTGACAGGCACGGCCGCCGGATTGGGCGCGATTTTCCACGCTCCGCTCGGGGGGGCCCTTACCGCCGCCGAGATCGTGTACAAAGAGGATTTCGAGTCCCAGGGCTTCCTTCCATTCACGGTCGCATCCGTGGTCGCTTTCGCCTGCTTTTCGCTGATTACCCATCAGCACACCACCTACCTCCATTTTCCCTTGTTACCCTTCGCGAACGTACTGGAACTCTTCAACTTCGCCCTGGTCGGATTGCTGTGCGTGCCGTTTTCATGGGCCTTCGTCCACCTTTATAAGTGGATCCAGCTTTTCTTCGCGGGAATGAAAATCAAGAACTACTTCAAGCCCGCCATCGGCGGATTGGCCGTGGGATTGCTCGCCTACATCTGCCCGCAGGCGGCAGGGACGACGTGGTCCTACCTCTCCGACGCCGTCGCCGGATCCTTCCCCTTCCACATATTGCTTTTCATCGCATGCGTGAAAATCCTGGCCACATCGCTGACAATAGGATCGGGAGGTTCAGGCGGGGTATTCGGCCCGTCCCTCTTTATCGGCGGGATGGTAGGCGGAGCGGTAGGATTCGGGTTGCAGAAGATCCATCCGGCCCTCGTCACGAATCCCGGTTCCTATGTCCTTGTAGGGATGGGGGCTTTTTTCGCCGGCGCCGCCAAAGCGCCCTTGGCGGGCCTGATAATGGTTTGCGAGATCACGGGAAACTACGGGTTGCTCCCGCCTTTGCTTATCGCATCCTCATTGCATCTGGCCCTTTCGCGCAAATGGACCCTATATGCCAGCCAAAGGCAAAATAAGTTTTCTTCCCCGGTCCATGAGCACGCGTTAAAGGTGGATGTTCTGAGGCATGTGCGCCTGAATGAAATATTCATCGAAAAGGACGGCATTCCGCTCCTGAACGCGGATTGGAAATTGCAGACCGCCTTCACGCACATCCGCTCCTCCGAATGGGACGTGTTCCCGGTAGTCGGGGACAATGGGGATCTGGTCGGGTTGGTATCGTCCGCAAGCCTTCATCTCGCCGCGGTGGAGGCCTCGGCGGAAAATCTGATTCTGGTGCGGGATTTGATGACGGAGGAGTTCATCCTGAGGCTTTCCATGGACCTACACCAGGCAATGTCGGTCTTTTTGAAATCCGGGGTCTCCCAGCTGCCCGTGCTAGGGCTGGATGGAAACGTTTTAGGGATGCTTAGGTTGCATGATATCATGGCGGAATACGATCGCCTGACCCAATCTGCCGATGGGGCGGAGCCAATGGAGTCGGCAGGATAGCCGGAATATTTATCGTAATCCGAAATTCTTTTAGAGACTGTCAAATGCGCGCCGCGGGATTTCCGGTAGCGCTTTCTTAGCCTTCCCCTTCAGCTACCAATAAGAAGAAGTGACGGCGGATGCCCAGGTGTCCCAGCTTCACCGCCAGCGCGTCCATGTATTTTTTGGAGACTTTATTGAGCTGCAGCCAAAGTGGAAGATCCATCGAAATCGGAACACTGGTATCCATGGCATGAAGCTAGTAAATCGAATACCGCTAGGATTCGAATGGCCGCCAATCCCCGTCACCCGATCCCATTGAATAGTTGCGATACTGGTTTTGGGCAGCGAACCTCTCGAGACCTTTCCCGCTCTTGATCCCGGGCGCGGCGCGGAAATCCCGTTTCGGATGGCTGAATGCGATTTGCGCGCTTTCGTAGCTGATGAAATCCGTCCATGCGGCGGGAACGGCTACCCCATTATCCGGCAGGACATACCTGGATTCAATCACGAAAAAAGGCGTACTCCAGTCCGAATCCTCCAAGAGCAATTCCCGGATGAATCCAATCGCCCCATCCGCCGCGACAGCGGAATAGCGTTGAAGTTCCTTGGCGCTCCGTAAATGGGGGTCTTCCGGATTATGCGAGGGGCCCGTCTCCTTCGCAGGCAAGGTGTCCCCTGCGATAGGCGGGAAGGTCATGAATAAACCGTCCCCAGTGGCGATTGCCGAGGCCCAATATGCGGCCGATGTGCTTTCACGGGGGAATCCATGCTTCGCTTGTCTGCAAACGGGCCTTTTCGTGTCCGCTTTCGCCGAGTCCTTCACTTGCGATTTGGAGAGGGATACGGGAATGCAGTGGTTCAAGAAGTCCGGGAATTCCAGATGTTTGGTATCGATCAAGACCCGATTCGCGAACAACCAGGATCCGATTTTGACGACCGCGTACCGGGTGTCCCAATCGCGATCATCCAGGTAAATATCCTCAAGAATTCCAATCTTGCCGTCCCGGGCCTGGATCGAGAATCCGATGATGTGTTTGATTGGCCTTAGCATTGAGCCCCCCTGTATTTTAAGCCCATTACGTTAATCTACCGAATCGGCATGCCGACATCCATTGAAATAATGGTTAATAAATTTAACTAATAATTGAGTAGGAGCCGCATACCCTGGATTCATTCCGGGCGAAAGGCGCGGGTGGAAAATACCCGGGGGACAAGACATATTGTATACTGCCTGCCAAACCCGTTCCGGAACGGAAAAGGAGCCCAGATATGAAAATCCTCGTAAATACCGATAGTACGATCAGCGGGAAGGAATCCATCGGGGATCAAGTTCGCCAAACCATTGAGTCCTCTCTCAGCCATGTTAGCGGCCATATTACCCGGATAGAAGTTTATCTAAGCGATGAGAACGGGAAGAAGGCCGGGGGAGACGACATTAAGTGCGTTATCGAGGCGCGTTTGGAGGGCCGACCCCCGGTAGCCGTGACGCATCATGCCGCAAACCTGGCGCAGTCCGTGGACGGTGCCGCGGATAAAATGAGCCGCTTGATCCAGCATACACTGGAGAAGCTGCGCGATGATAACCGCCATCGCACCGATCCCGCGCCACCGGAATCACCTGACGATCGAAACGAGCGCACATAGGCTCTGCTTCATTTTCGCCAGGAGCTGAACTGTCCCCCCTGACCGACCTGCCAGTTGGAAAAGCCAAGCCGCCTGCAGCCAATATCTGCCTGGGGGTTGCAGCGTGCATGCGGGCCGGCCCAATCCTCGTTCGTCGCCCTGGGGGATTTTGACGAAAGGATCTCGGGGCGCTCGAATAAGGGCGACAAGTATGGCCAGAAGTCGCGCCCATTTGTCTTTGTTGCGATTTCAATGCCCCCCATGACTCATGACTGCGCCATTCCGAATGGTCCATTCGCTGTTGAGCAGGTACGCTCCCGCTATGACGATGTCTTCGCCCTCCTGGATGCCACCCTTGATTTCCGCCGCCTCGGAAGTGCTCAGCCCAAGCTTCACCATCCGGGGGGAATAGGAATGCGTGCCGGTTCTGACCCAGACCATGGTGGATCCGCTGGATCGGAGCAGGGCCGATGTTTGCGTGGTAAGCGCCGTGCGGCCAGGACCTTTCAAGGTTACCCAAGCCTGGAGACCAGGCAGAATGCGCCCATCCGGATTGGGGATGCCCACATGGCCTACGCCCAACGATCCTGAAACCGAGGTGCCCTGTTGCATGTGCTCCAAATGGCCTCGATGGGCGGAACCGGTGTCTCCTTCGATTTGCACCCAGGCCTCGGTTCCTTCCGGAAAGGCCGCCGTTTCATCAGGCAGCATCCAGGTTTCGATCCAGATGTTCGGACTTCCGCCGATCGTGAAAAGCGGCGTCCCTTCGGTAACATATTGGCCAGGTTGGACCAGGACCTCAAGCACCACGCCTTCCCGGGGGCTGACCAGGGGCAAGGATTTGCTATCCATGCCTTCCCGGCCCTCGGTGGAAAATTCCCGGATTTGCAGATCTGACATTCCCAGCACCCGTAATCGCCTATAAGTCGCCTGGACTTGCGCTCTGGCCATGCCCCCATCCGGCAGGGATTTCGACTGCGCTATCACCATCAGATATTCCTGCAACGCCGATTGAAGGGTTTCACTTTGAATCCGGCCCAGGACCTGGCCTTTGGAGACCTTTTGACCCGATCGTCGGACTTCGACCTGTTCTATGAGCCCTTCTACCTTGGCCGCAACGGTTTCGCTGGAGCGGGCATCGAATTGGGTAGTGCCCCTTAAAATGCTGGAGGGGGAAATAGGTCCGACTTTGGCCTTTTGAGTGCGGATTCCCGCGAGCTGCTCTTCTTCCGCCGTCAGCTTAAGCAGGGGCGTTTGATCTTGGGCGGAATCCATTTCCGGACCCAGGGTTCCGGAGTGACCGGATGCATGTTGCGCATGCGCAGCCAGGGGAACATTGGCTGAGGGAGATCCACTTCCATGCTGCGTATGGGACTCCCCCGGAGCGGCCTTTGGGTCTTCATAGGTTTTTTTTCCATGGTCCGCGTGGTCCGGATGTTCCACGTGTTCAGAATGGTCGTCGGGCCGAGAGGTGGCTTCGGGATCCGATATCGGTATGGGTTCGATAACGGCATCGGGGTCGAGGAGCAGGGATGCGTTTTCCGCCACCGCCTGACCGGGAGCAAGGCCTGCGATGATCTCGATGAATTTGCTCCCCATTCTACCGATGCGCACTTCCCGGGCCTGGAAGGCCGTAGAGTCTTCACTGGCCCGGACCCAGGCGATTTTCCGGTCCCCCAAATCATGGACCGCCGATCGCGGCAGCACCCAGGCGGAATCGGGCCTCGCGACGAGATGGGCGGTTCCCAAGGCGCCGAGTTTCAATTTCGACCCTGGATTGGGCAAATACGTTTTTGCCGTGAGCGAGCCTTTGCCCTCGGTGACCCGGGCTTCCAGATAGTCGAGACGGGTCTTGGAGGTGAACCCCAAGGCGGGGATGGAGATTTCGATGCTGTCCCCTTCGCGAAGCAATCCGGCCTTGTCGAGCGGCAGGGCCAGGGAGGCGGCAACGGTTTTCAGGTCATTGATCCTGGCCAGTGGGGCGCCCCGCACCACGTAAGCCCCTGCCCGCAGGCCGCCCCAATCCGATGCGGTTGCCTGCGAGCCGGGTGACCCCGTTTCCGCCGCACCGCCGCTGGCTTTCCCGCCCATGCTCTCCATCGACGCGCCGGAGCCCGATGGCGTGGCACCCATCCCTCCACGATTGGGTTCTCCCTCCTGCGTCCCATCCGCGGCGGGAACCAGGTATCCGCTCGCGGGACTAGGGATGGGAAGCCGATCCAAGGCTTTGCCGGTGCGAAGCAGGGTCTGAAGTTGCATCGGCAAAAGGCCCATCCGGCGGAGTCGGGAAGCCGCGCCTTCCCGCAATGCCGCATCTCCGCTTTTCTGGACCAACATGAACTCCCGCTGGGCCGTTACGATTTCGGGCGAGTAAAGGGTCGCAATGGTTTCCCCCGCTTGAACCGCCTGGTCCGACGATCGGATGGCGACGCTTTCGATCCTCCCCGCGGCGGGGGAGGTGACCAGGCGGGAGCGCCGCTCATCGGTTTCGATGCGGACCGGGGCTTCGATGGAGTCCTCGAACCGATAGCGGATGAGCTTGATTCCGGCCTGGTCCGAAAGCACGGTGCTGGCGGGCGATTTTTGCACAGCACTTGCGTTCTTCTGCGCCGGCCTTGTATTGTCCCCGCTTTTTCCGGCGCTTTTTCCGGCGCCTTTTCCGCAGCCGCATATGCCCAGTACCAGGACGAGCAGGGCCGTCCCAAACGGGCGCGCGCGTAGCGCGCCCCTAGCGCGTTCCGCTATCCCGTTCATAATCGGCCTCCAGCGCCAACGCTTTCCCGAAATGCTCCAAGGCGGTCATCCGCCCCATGATCCAACGGTCCCAGATATCCAGGACCCGGAACAAATCGCCGGATCCTTCCTGATACGCGGCCATGGACGCATCCAATGCGTTGCGATAGGCGGGAACGACCTCCAGCTTAAAGCGGTCGCTTTGCTCGACTTCCGCCTGCAACATGATCAGGGTCTCCCGTGCCATTTTCAGGGCCATCAATCGCTTTGCCTTGCTTTCCTCGCGCATGGATTCGATATCCTTGGCCATGCCGACGGTCTCGGATCGGGCCATGCCCGAGGACCAGGGCATGAAGGGCAAGGTCATCATGCCCATGACCGAGTACCGCCGCTCCCCCATATCGAACATCTCCATATGCTCGAACCTCAGGCCGAAATCGGGACGGTTCTGCCGGGCCATCCATTCCCGGTTCAGTTCCATGGCCTTGATGGACTCGTCAGTCTGGTCAAGGTCATAGCGCCCTTGCACCCGGGTCGATTCAAGGGTACGGGAGGCATAACCATTCAACCCCAACGATGTATCCACGGAAAATCCGGATTGGGACGTATCCGCCATGAGCAGTTGCAAAGCGGACAGCGCCTGTCTTCGCGTGGAAATCTCCATGATCCTCATGGTCGCCAGTTCCTTCAGCCGGGCTTTGGCTTCCTGCACCGTGGCCAGATCCGCCCGGCGGAACTTGAAGCGCGTTTCCGCGACCTTGAGCATATAGTCCATCACCGCTTCCGCTTCCGACAAAACGGAAAGCTTCCGGTCCGCGGTGGCGGCCAGGTAATATTGGCGTTTGGCATCGGCGAGAAGTTGCACCTTCATCCAGCGTCCCCCGGCCTTATCCTGACCGGCCAGGGAACCCAGCCAACGGGATCGCGCTTCGCGCTTTCCCCAGCCCGGAAACATCTGTTGGACTGAAATCATCAAGGCCTGTTCGCCTGGAGGGCTTTCCACGGCCCCCCCCATCGTGTCCGCCTTTTCCATTGCCATACCATAGGGCAAGTCCAAACCGCCGACCCCGATCTCCGGGGGCATCAGGGCTTTCGCCCCTTTGGCCAGGGCTTCTCGCGATTGCACCTTGGCTTCCCACATTTTCAATTCCGGGTTGCGGGAGGTAACCCGCGCTAATACCGAGTCCAAGGTCAGTAAGGGCTCTTTACCGAACTTCGCGACTAATGCAGCCTGGCCGGTATCCTCGGGGCGTTCCACGATGGCGCGCTCCTGGGCAACCGGACCGCTGCAACCGATCGCCAATGCCAGTGCCACGGCGTCGCGGTATCTCCCGATTAAGTTTGAAGGGATTTTTCCCATGGCCTTCATGCGTTCATACCTTCATGCCTCTATTGCCAGGACCCTGGGCCGTCCGTAACGCCTAAGTTCCCCATGCTTGATGAATCCGTAGAGGACCGGGAGCACGATGAAGGCGAAAAGGGTCGATGTGATGAGTCCGAACTCGAAAGGAAGCACGATCGGCCGCATAACGTCACTTCCCACCCCGGTCGAGAGCAGGATCGGCAGGATGCCGATGAGGTTCGCCAGGTTCGTCATGAGAATGGGCCTCAGGCCCATCGAAGCGCCCTCCTGGAGCGCGGCGTCAAGGCCGGCGGCGTTGAGAGGCGTTCCTTTCGCCTCCCTATCGGCCATCCTGACTGCGAGCGCATTGTTGAGATAGACGATCATCAAAACGCCGGTTTCCACCGCGATGCCGAAAAGGGCGATGAAGCCCACGGCCACGCCCACCGAGAAATTGGCCCCGAAAAAGAACATGGAATAGGCGCCGCCCACCAGGGAAAGGGGCAGGCTGGCCACCACGATGCCGACTTCCTTCCAGGATTTCAGCGACCAATAGATGATGAGCACGATGATGGCGAGTACGAAGGGCAGGATGATTCTGAGACGCTTTTCGGCGCGGAGCTGGTTTTCGTATTGGCCGCTCCAGGTCAGGAAATAACCGGATGGGAAATCCTTGGCGATGGCGTCCACCTTTTCACGGGCTTCCGCCGCTACGCTCCCCATATCGCGACCGCGCGCATTGAACAGGACCGTCCCGCGCAGCATGGCGTTTTCGGAGTTTATCATGGCCGGACCCTCGGCGAGGGTGATATCCGCGACGCGCTCCAACGGCACCGGACCCCGGGAGGTGGCGATGGGTATCCGGCGCAACTGTTCGGGACCGGCCCGGAAGTCCTCCGCCAGGCGGACGGAGATGTCGAAGCGCCGCCTTCCTTCCACGGTCTGACTCAAAGCCATGCCTCCGATGGCGGCCTCCACCACCATGTTAACGTCTGCAACGGTCAGGCCATAGCGTCCGAGTTCCCCGCGTTTTACCGTAACATCAAGAAACCGCCCATCTGTAATCCGCTCCGCATAGAGATCCTGCAGGCCCTGGATGCCGCGCACGGCCGCTTCGATTTTCAAGGCGATGGCGTAAATGGTATCCAGGCTCGGACCGAATACCTTCACGCCGACATCCGTGCGGATTCCCGTGGACAACATGTTTATCCGGTTGATGATCGGTTGGGTCCACCCGTTCACGACTCCTGGAATGCGCACGCGTTTTTCCATTTCCCGCACCAGGCTGTCCTTGTCCACCCCTTTGCGCCATTGGCTCCTGGGCTTCAACAGGATAATGGTCTCCACCATGCTGATGGGCGCATTATCCGTGGCGGTTGACGCCCGGCCGGCTTTGCCCAGCACATTGGCAACCTCCGGGAAATCCGCCAGGAGCCGGTCCTGCACCTGCAGGATGCGCTTGGCTTCGGCATTAGATACATCCGGGAGCAGGGTGGGCATCAGGAGGATGGAGCCCTCGTCCAAGGGCGGCATGAATTCCCGGCCCAGGCTGAGCACCATGGGAATACCGATGAGGATGAGTCCGAGGGCGAAGGCTACCGTCGTCTTTTTGAAGCGGAAGGCGAACGCGAGCACCGGCCGGTACAGGCGGGTGAAGAAACGGGTCAGGGGATTGCGCTGCTCGCTTCTGAGCTTTCCCTTGACCAGGCAGGCCATCAAGGCGGGAACCACTGTCAGGGAGACCAGGATGGCTCCTATCAGGACGAAGGTCTTCGTCAAGGCCAAGGGGCCGAACAATTTGCGCTCCTGCCCCGTCAGGAACAGGATGGGGACGAATGATACGATGAGGACCAGGAGCGGAAAGACCACGGCGCGGGCCAGGCTCCGGGAAGAGGCGTCGATGCGCCGGATGCGTTCGGCATCGTCCATGGCCGCGTTGTTCATGAAGGCCTCTCCTCTTCGGAGAGATTCCGGTAGGCGCCTTCCACGAGGACGATCCCTGAATCCACCAGATCCCCGATGGCGAGGGCGATGCCCCCAAGGGACATGATGTTGGATGTGACTCCGAATGCTTGCATCAGGATGAAGCCGATGAAGACGGAGAGGGGAATGGTCAGGATGACCACTAGGGCGCTGCGGACATGGAAAAGGAAGACGAGCATGACCAGGGAAACCACGATGATTTCCTCGATCAGGGACCCGCGCAAGGTGGCAATGGACGCTTTGATCAGGTCGCTGCGATCGTAGGCGGTCTTGAAGCGGATCCCTTTGGGAAGGCCTTTCTGGACCTCTTCCATGCGGGCCTTGACCCGTTCGATAACGTCCTTGGCGTTTTCCCCGTAACGCATGACCACGATGCCGCCCGAGACTTCTCCCCGCCCGTTTTCCTCGGTAATCCCCAGGCGTATGTCCCCGGCCACGCGGACCGAGGCGAGATCTCCGACGCGGATGGGGGCGTCGCCATGCCCGGACACGGCGATGTTACGGATGTCCTCGATGGATTTCACGTATCCCAAGCCCCGCACCACGTAGCTCATGCCATTGGCTTGGTAGCTGCTGCCGCCCGCCGCGCCGTTATTGGCTTTGATGGCGCTCATCACTTGGTCCAAGGTGACGTTGTGGTACGCCATGCGGCGCGGATCGATGGCCACCTGGTATTGCTTCTCAAATCCCCCGAAGGAAGCGACCTCGCTCACGCCTTCCACGGTTTGCAAGGCGAACTTGACGTACCAATCCTGGATGGCCCGTAGTTCGCCCAGGTCGAAGCCCGGCCCGTCCAGGGTGTACCAGAACACATGCCCGATGCCGGTGCCGTCCGGGCCCAAGGTGGGTACGACGCCATCGGGAAGGCCGCGTTGGGCGTAGGCCAGGCGCTCCATGACGCGGGTGCGCGCCCAATAGGTTTCCACGTTATCGTTGAAGACGACATAGACGAAACTCATCCCGAACATGGAAACGGCCCTGACGGCCTTGACCTTGGGGATGCCTTGGAGGTTGGACACCAAGGGAAAGGTGACTTGGTCTTCCATGATTTGCGGGCTGCGCCCCATCCACTCCGTGAAGACGATCACCTGGTTTTCGGAAAGATCGGGGATGGCATCAACGGGAGTGTTCTTCATGGCGAAGATACCCCAGAGCGATAGTCCCAACGCCGCCGCCAGTACGAGCACCCGGTTGCGGATGGACCAGGAGATCACATTTTCCAAGGGGCCCCATCCTTAGGAGATCGCGTCCAAGCTGGAATGTTATGCGATTAAAGCCGGGGTGGCTTTAATCACCCGAAGTACAATGGCAGATCCATGGTTACTCGCTTTTTTCCGTCATCGCCTTGCCCATGTGGCCCTCTTTGGACATATCTGAATCCATGGAATCCATGTGCATTTTGCAGTTGTCCGCATGGGTCTTCATCCCGGCGAGGTGCTTCAGGGAAGCGTCCAAGGCGGTTTTCATTTTGGCCTTGTCGTTGGAGGCGCTGGCCTCTTTCACCATCATCGATAGCGCGTCGATGCCGGTGGAAATGGCGGCCATCTCCGACTTCGATTTGGCCATGAGCTCCGGAAACCTGCCCCGTAAGCCATAGGGGGTCGGCTCCTTCGCCTCTTTTGAATCTGCGAAGGAATTGCCCGTGCCGGCCACGGCTGCAAACATCAGGATTCCGGCGAGGAAATGGTTTCGAATTTTCATGGTGCTATCTTTCGTTGATACGATTTGATCGCGCATTTGGTTTTTCCGGGCTGCGCCTTTCCCATCCGCCCCTAAGCTACGTCATTATAGGGGTGTGACCTAACTTATACTTCCCCAATGGGGACTTCATTTTTGCCACTTTGGCATATCAGGAAAAAAAGTGACGGAATTCACGGAGTAGAATTAGAATGCAGACTTGCGCTCTTGGGCATTGTGTAAAAAGAATGTTTGTTCGAAGTGCCCAATTCAAAGTTTTTTAAAGCTTCAACCGCCGCAGCCGCAAGGAATTGCCGATCACGGAAACCGAACTTAGGCTCATGGCCGCGGCCGCCAAAATCGGGCTCAGCAATAGGCCCGTGAACGGATAGAGGATTCCGGCGGCGATGGGAACCCCGATCACGTTATAGATAAAGGCGAAAAAAAGGTTCTGACGGATATTCCGGATGGTGGCGCGGCTTAGGTGCCGGGCCCGGAAGATGCCGTTCAAATCCCCTTTCACCAAGGTGACTCCGGCGCTTTGCATGGCCACGTCCGTGCCGGTTCCCATGGCGATTCCCACCTGGGCCTGCGCCAGGGCGGGCGCGTCGTTCACGCCGTCACCGGCCATGGCGACAATCCTGCCCTCTCCCTGGAGCCGCTTCACCACTTCCGCTTTCTGGTTGGGAAGGACTTCCGCAATCACCTCGTCCAATCCCAGGTTGCGGGCCACGGCCTCGGCCGTCGTTTTGTTGTCGCCTGTCAGCATGATGATGCGGATGCCGTCTTCATGCAGCTTCCGGATGGCTTCGGGAGTGGAGGCCTTGATGGGGTCCGCTACCGAAAGCAGGGCGGCGACATTTCCATCCACCGTCACGAACATGACGGTTCGGCCGTCCTTCCGGAGCTCATCGGCCTTGGCCGGCCAATCTCCCAAAGGGAAGCCGAGATCCTCAAGCAAGGCGCGGTTCCCCAAGGCCACGTCCCGGCCTTCCACTTTCCCCCGTACGCCCTTTCCCGTCAGGGAAGCGAACCCTTCCACCTTGGGTATGGCCGCTCCCTTATCCTTCGCCCCCGCTACTATGGCCGCGGCCAGGGGATGTTCGCTTCCTTGTTCAAGCCCGGCGGCCAAGCGGACGATATCGTCCTCCTTCCAGCCTTTCGCAGTAACGGTTCCCACGAGTTTGGGTTTGCCTTCCGTCAACGTGCCGGTTTTGTCCACTACCAGCGTATCCACTTTCCGGAAGACCTCGATGGCCTCGGCGTTCCGGAACAGTACGCCGGCCATGGCGCCCTTGCCGCTCGCCACCATGATGGACATGGGCGTGGCCAGCCCTAAAGCGCAAGGGCAGGCGATGATAAGGACGGCTACGGCATTGATGAGCGCATAAGCCATCGCCGGTTGCGGACCCCATATGGCCCAAACCACGAAGGTGAGAATAGCGGCCAGTACGACGGCGGGAACGAAATAGGCGGATACCTGATCGGCCAGCCTTTGAATCGGAGCCCGGGTACGTTGGGCTTCGGCGACCATGGTCACGATTTGGGAGAGCAGGGTATCGGCCCCGACTTTTTCGGCGCTGACGATCAAGGACCCCGTCCCGTTCAAGGTCGCGCCGATGATCCGATCGCCCGGTTTCTTTTCGACCGGAATCGGCTCACCGGTCATCATGGATTCATCCACGGAACTGGCGCCTTCCACGACCACCCCGTCCACGGGAATCTTTTCACCGGGCCTTACCCTCAGTTTTTCTCCGACCTTGATATCGGCGAGAGGGACCTCTTCTTCGGACCCATCCTCCCGCACTCGCCGGGCGGTTTTCGGGGCCAGGCCCAACAAGGCCTTGATGGCCGCGCCGGTGCGGCTCCGGGCTTTAAGTTCCATGACCTGGCCCAAAAGGACCAAGGTAACGATGACGGCGGCGGCTTCGAAGTAAAGCCCCACCTTCCCATGCTCATCCCTGAACGCATCCGGGAACATTCCTGGAAAGAGGGCCGCCGCCACGCTGTATCCGTAGGCCGTCCCCGTGCCCAAGGCAATGAGGGTGAACATATTCGGGCTCCGGTTCAGGACGGATTGCCATCCCCGGACGAAGAACGGCCAACCGCCCCAAAGCACGACCGGGGTGGCCATGGCTAACTCAATCCAGGATTGGATCCCCATGAACAAGCCATCGAAGGGCCGTCCCGGGATCAGGTGGCCCATGGCGATGGCGACCAGGGGAAGAGTCACGCCGAGGCTAATCCAAAAACGGCGCGCCATTTCCGTGAGCTCATGGTTCTCCTCCTCCTTCAGGGAAACGGTCCGCGGTTCCAAGGCCATGCCGCAGATGGGGCAGCTGCCCGGCCTGTCCCGGACGATTTCCGGATGCATGGGGCAGGTATAGGCTTTTGATTCCGAGGGATCGTTTCCGGATTGCTTGGCTGTTGGAAGTTGCAAGCCTCCGGGGCCGGATTTGATCGGTTCTGGGGAACTGTTTGCCGGTTCCGCCTTGCCGGCAAAGGACTCAGGAGCGGCATCGAACCGGGTCTTGCAGCCGGTACTGCAAAAATGCCAAGTCCGGCCGCCGAATTCCGAATGGCCGGCCGCTTTATCGGGGCGAATGGACATCCCGCATACAGGGTCCTTTTCTGTATTGGCTGTAATGGCTGCGTTGGGGTTGACGGTTTGCGGGCCATCCCCACGGATGTGCTTGCTATGGTCATGGGTTATCATTTTTGCTCCCGGAGTTGGGTTGAAATTAGATTGTGGCAAAGCGCAAAGTCCCTTCTTTCAGGACTTTCTTGCCTGTAGACGGAAGACCCATCCGGTTATTACTACTGATGCCTCCCAAAGGAACGGATTTGGCTTCTCCGAGAGAATCCCCCGGAATCCTCCAGAATCCTCCCTCCCGATATTCAATTCCCTACTGTAATGCTTAGGCCCATCGACCGTCTTACTCCATTGAACACACCCAGGCCCGTAACCCAAAGGGGCGGGCCGTGCAAAGCATAGGAGAGATAATGCAAACCCGAATCCTCAAAGTACCCGATGTTTCTTGCGGCCATTGTGAGAGAACGATCAAGAAAGCCCTTTATCCCTTGCCGGGCCTCGCTCAAGTCGAAGTGGAAATCACGCGCAGGCAGGTCAAGGTGGAGTTCGACGAATCCCTTTTGGATGTCCGGACCGTTGGGGAGGCACTGGAAAAGGCGGGCTATCCCGTCGAATGGGAAGATGTCAAGCCCTTGACCAGGAAAGGGGGAGGTTGCTGCTGCTGTTAAGGCGAATTCGAGGCGTGGCCTTGGCCATGCCCGCAGGTACAGTCCAGGCAGCCATGCTTGGCGCAGGCGCCACAGGACTGCTCCAAGCTTTTGCGAAGGGCCTGGCGGGCACGGTGCAGGCGGACCAACAGGTTGTTATAGGTGATGCCCAAGGACTCCGCGACCGTTGCGGGCAATTCGCCGTTCAAGTCGATTCGGTTTATGAGTCCGCCGTATTCCGATTTGAGCGTAGGCAGAAGCCGCTTTAAGCAGGCGCAGACTTCGCCCAACAATTCCTCGTCTGGCGCCGACTGGCTGGTTTCCCCGGCGGTAATGAGACTGTCCAGGAAGGCGTCGTTTTTACGGCCTTCCGCGGCCCTGGAACGGTAAAAATCGATCAACGAATTCCGGAGGATACGGTAGAACCAGGCTGTGATGTTTTCTTTGCCCGCCAGGGACTCCGGGCTGCGTATAGCCTTGAGTATGCTTTGCTGGAGCAGGTCTTCCGCAGCCGCATCCGAAGGTAGGCGGCGGCGAAGGAATCCTTTGAAGGCCGCCTGGTTTCCCACGAGTAGCATGGTGGTCTCGTTATCCAGGGGGGCCGAGGCTTCTTCACCAAGGTCGGCTTCTTTTTGCCCGTGATTCATGGCTTTAAAATAACATCAATCCTGGTGCGGGAATGGAAGGGTTTCTGAAACGCGTCAGGCCTGGTAGCGGGAAGCGAGCCTATTCCTTGTTGTCCAAAAGCTGGCGCACCTTCCGCGCCAGGGCCAGCGGGCTGAATGGCTTTTGCACGAAAGCGGCGCCTATCGGGGTTTCACCGCGCTGCAGTCCGGGATCCTCGGTATGTCCGGACGTGAACAGGATCCGCAGATCCGGTCGCTGCCGGACCATGTTCTCGGCGAGCTCGCGCCCGCCCATGCGCGGCATCACAAGGTCGGTGACAAGAACGTGGATGGTGCCCGGGTATTGCCCCGCCATCCATAGGCCGTCCTGCCCGTCGCGCGCCTCCAGCACGGTATAGCCATGGGATTGAAGCACCTGGCGAAGCATGGTCCTCAGTGCCTCCTCGTCCTCCACCAGCAGGATCGTCTCCGTACCGCCGGGGATACGGTAATCATCCAGTACCTGGGTCATGGTCGTTTCGGCCAGACGGCTGCGGGGAAGGAACAGGCGGATGGTCGTGCCGCTGCCGGGCTCGCTGTCCACCTCCACATGTCCCCCCGACTGTTTTACGAACCCGTACACCATCGCGAGTCCCAGTCCCGTGCCCTTGCCGGACTCCTTGGTGGTGAAGAAGGGCTCGAAAATGCGGGCCTTGGTCTCCTCGTCCATGCCGTTCCCGTTGTCGGAGACGGAAAGCATCACGTATTCCCCGGGCCGCGCCTCGGGATGGCCCGCCGTGTCCCTCTCGTCCAGGCGCACGTTCCGCGTCGCGATGGCGAGGGTTCCCTTGCGGCCCATGGCGTCGCGGGCATTCACCGCCAGGTTGAAAACCGCCTGCTCGAATTGGCCCGGATCCACCTGCGCCATCCACAAGTCCGGATCCAGGATCTGGGTTACTTCGACTTCATTGCCGATAAGGCGCTGCAGCATGGTGCCCAGGTCGGCCACCAGCGGGTTGAGGCTGAACACGCGGGGCTGAAGGACTTGCTTGCGGCTGAAGGCGAGCAATTGCCGCGTCAATCCGGCGGCGCGGTCCGCCGCTTTCTGGATCTCGAACAGCAAACCGCGGTTGAAGTCGTCCGGCTGGAGGCGGTTGAAGACCAGCTCGCTGTAACCGATGATGACGCCCAGCAGGTTGTTGAAATCGTGGGCCACGCCTCCGGCCAGCCTGCCGATGGCATCCATTTTCTGGGCCTGGCGCAAATCGGTTTCGAGGCGTTTCATCTCGGTGACATCCCGGGAGATTCCCACCAGGCCTATCACGTTCCCGTGGCGATCGCGGATGGGGGACTTGATGGAGTGGAACATCCGGGGGTTGGGACCGGGGACCGTCTCTTCGAAGGATTCCGCCTGGCCCGTAACGAGGACCCGCATATCCAATTCCCGGAGTATCCGGGCGTCCTCGGGTGGGAGGAGGGATTCGTCATCCTTGCCGATAACCTCTTCCACCGATTTGTCGAGCCACCGGGCGCCGGCGGAATTGATCATCAGGTAGCGGCCCTGGAGATCCTTAGCGAAGATGGGATCCGGGCTCCCCTCGACCAGGGCCCGCAAGAGGTCGTGGCTTTCGCTCAAGGCGCGTTCGGTCTGCTTGCGTTCGGTGATATCGCGGGCCAGGGAGACGCCCAGGTGCCGTCCGCCATGGAAGAACTGGCGGATGCGGATCTCCACCGGGAAATCGGTCCCGTCCTTGCGGGTGTGGCGGGTTTCGAAAGAGAAGTCCTCCCCGGCATTCACCCGTTCGGCGATACGCATCAGCTGGGCGGGTGTGAGCCAATGGTCGAACAACATCGCGGACTGATTGATCAGCTCCTCGCGCGCGTATCCGAGGACCTTGCAGGCCTGGCGGTTGACGTCGACAATCCTCCCCAGATCATCATTGTCATGCAGGAAGAAGGCGTCGGCGGCATGGTCTACGAAGGCGCGGAAGCGGGCCTCGCTCTCGCGCAAGGCTTCTTCGGTGCGTTTCCGCTCGGTGACGTCCACCTCCATGCCCAGGTATTCCACGAGGGCGTTATCGGCGTCGAACAACGGGTGAGCGATGGATTGGATATCCCTGGCCGAGCCGTCCGCCAGGACGCAGCGGTACTCGAAGTCCCAACCCATCCGGGTCCGCACGGCCCGCTCGATACGCTCGAGGTAGCGCGGCAAATCCTCGGGGTGGACCTGGCGCATAGCGCTTTCCGGATCGCGGGACCAAAGGAAGAATTCGCGGGTGGACGCGTTCCATGCCCAACTGCCCGCGCGGCCCGCGCGTTCCCAGGGATACCAGGGGCTTTCCTGGATGGCAACGTCAGCCATTGAGCCTAACCTTCTTACGTTGTCCGGAAAAATGTAGCCCATTCCCCCGGATCCTCAAGGAGCCGGGTCATCCGGGGAGGGATGGGTCGGAAAGTTCCGGAATGGTCCGGAAAGCGTCAAGTGGCCGGCGCGTCAAGTATTACCGCCCTGCAATCGATGTTCTCACTATCTTTGAATCTTTATGGCGATCCGGGGTTGGCCCGCTGGGATCCCCGCTTCAGCGTAACGCCTAGGTTACCTTACCCGGGCCTATGGTTATCGTGGAGGGGGCTTCTTGGCAGCGGGTATCATCCGGCGAATTTGCGGCAAAAGGTTGGAGGGAAAATTGGGATACGCACAGGGACGTTTAGGGTTAATCATGTTGATGTTGGGGATGCCGGCGCTCGCGACCGCGGCATTCAAATACTTCGACCCGACCAAGGCAAGCGAGATCCCGCAGCTATTGTCGCAAACCGGCTTCTACTCCGCTATCGGGAGCCGGACCACGGATTCGGCCGCCAAGCCGTTCACGGTGAACTCCCCGCTTTGGTCCGACGGCAGCCTGAAGAAGCGCTGGGTGATCCTGCGCCCCGGACGGAAAATACTTTGGGTGGACGACACCGATTTTTTCAATTATCCGGACAGCACGGTATTCGTGAAAGCCTTTCTCCACGTGCGCGCGCCCGGCGACACCATTTATTGGGAAACCCGCTTCCTCGTCAAAAAGGCGGATACGGCGGACTACGCCCAGAATTGGTGGGGGTTCTCCTACCGGTGGAATACGGCGCAAACCGACGCCAACCTGGTGAACATCGAGACCGGCGCCAATGCGGTGCTTTCCGTGAAGGATAATCAAGGCCATACGACGTATAAGAAATGGCGCTTCCCCGCCCAGTCCGATTGCAACCAATGTCATCAAGTCATATCAGGGACCCGTTTGTCCCCGACTGATGCGGTGCTGCCAGGCCGCGGAGTGATGGGATTCTATCCGGCGCAGCTCAAACGGCCATCCCAAACCGCAGCGGGCAACCAAGTCCTGGATTTGTTCACCGCCGGCGTTTTCTCCGGCGTCCTGCCCACTGCGGCCTCATTGGCCAAGCGATTTATCGGCGTGGCCGAGTCCATCGATCCCGGCTTCACCGATGCGCAAAGGCGGGTGGTGGTCGACAACATGGCCCGTTCCTACCTGGCGGCGAATTGCTCCGGCTGCCATAGCGATCGATCCGCGAAGATCGGGGCCACCGCCGCCCGCGTGCCGCCCAATTTCGATTACTTCGATCTGCGCCAGCACGATATCCCTTTCAACCAGATCCAATCCACCGGGTTGCTCGCCGACACCGCTTCCTACATCGATTCGCTGTCGCCCATGCTCGGCCGCAACAAATACAAATGGCTGGTATCCGCTTGGGGCATGGGCGCGAATCCGAACTGGAATCTGGCGTTGCCCCCGGGGAATCCCGACACCATGAGCACCAATGAGATCTACGTCGATCCCGCCACGAAGAAGGGATACCCTTCGCTCTCCTTCGGTCTTTTCCGGCAATGGTCCCGAACCACCCCCGCCGTGGATTCGGCCACCTGGTACCGCGCCTTGAAACAGAATGCCGGCTTCGGGGATGCCAATGCCCAGGCCAAGCTGGGATGGATGTTCTCCAAGCCCTGGGGATCGAAGGAATGGACCGACAATCTGGCTACGCATAGCTTCAGCCTGGATTCGGTGATGGCCGGATGGAACGGCGTGGATCTGTATAAGACGGATCCGGACGGCATGCCGCCCTTGGCCACCTATATCCCGGACACGGCGGCCCTGGCAATCATGGGAGAATGGGTGGCCAAGCAAAGCGCCTTGGCGGGGATCCGCGCCCACGGCCTGCGGGCTTTCCCCTCCCCGTATATCCGGGATGGGGTCTTCACCGTGCCGGCCGGTTTGAGCGGCGAGGTCCGGATGCTGGACATTCGCGGAAGGACGATGGTGCTGAGGCCTTTGGGCAAGGGCCGCTATGCGATCCCGGAAATGGCGAAGGACGGCGTTTACTTTTTCCGGGTGGGTCCGCGCGCTTTCAGGCTTTCGTACCTGAGATAGGCTGATCGGTCCCGCATCCTCCCGCTCCCGCGGGAGGCGCAAATCAAGAGATCAAGATCGGAACCTCTCGGTGCCTAGAACGAAACGGGCCGGGTATAGGCGCGTCCGCCTTGCCGCACTTCCACGATGTACAGGCCTTGGCCGGGAGCCTTGAAGCTGAATTCCCCCGCATCAAAACCCTGCTGCTTTTCCAGGGTCGCGCCGTTCAATTTGCTGAGCGAAAGGGTATACGCGCCCTTGAGATCCACGCGCAGTTTCACGCCGCCGGGAAGCATGGTATGCATAACGTGGTTGTTCATGAATTGGGTGGCGGCGCGATCCGCGAGGGAGACCGGGGTGGGGCTGAAGGCCACCGTGGACTGGTAATTATGCGTGAACAGGGTCGCGTTGTAGACCAAGGAGGCATTGCCGGTGCGCGAACGGATGCCGCCGGCGGTGATGGACAGGACGCGATCGATCTTGGCGTTGGCGCCGATGCCCAGGAAAACCCGGCTTCCGTCCTGGGAAAGCTGGACACTGCTGATGGCGGGCGCGGTGGACGTGTTGTTTCCGCCGCCGTATGCCTCCTGCCGCACCAGGTCGTATTGCTTGAGGGCGAAGCTCGCGGCCACGGCCGAAGCTTCCGAGACGGGCTGGGAAAAGGCGATTTCGACCCCTCCTGCCCGCGATTTCACGCTCAGGATCTCGAAGGAAGCCTTGATGGCGGCCGCATCGAGGGCGATCCTGTAGAATGGCTGGGTGGCGCCGGACGGCCAAGCGCCTCCGCTTTGGCCGATGATTTCCAAAGTGCCCACGTACACGGCATCGGCGGTGGGATCCATGGCGAAGCGGTTGGGAGCGGGACAATTCGAACCTCCCGGCAGGTTGGTGAACCAATGCACGGAACCGTTGTAGTTCGCGTTCACGCCGGTGGCGCCGTTGACGGGATCCAGGGCCACGCGGGATAGTCCCTCCAGGGTGGCGTCTCCCAAGATCACGTCGCCCGCGTAGGCGCCATGATCCATGTAAAGGGGCTGGGTGGTGCTTGCGCCCACGCCGTATTGCCCCACCGCTTGAGCTTGCAATAGCCAGGCCGCCGGGGGCACGTAGGGCATGGTGCCGGCCTTGTTGGCCAGCCCGGCCCAATTGTCCTTGAAGCCCTTGGAGGTGTTCTGATGGGTGCCGTAGAAGGCATTGGGTTTGATGATGTTGAGCGCGCAGGAGGGGCCCCAGCTCCCCTGGTTGTCCGTGAACATCATGATCCCGTTCGGACCGAGCCCGCCGCCGTTCGGCGAGCGAAGGCCGCCGGCGTGCTTGGTGTAGCCTCCGGAACCGTCCGGCTTCCAGGCCAGCACCGCGCCCGCGTAATCACCGGCCGGATCGGTATCCGCGAACCCGCCGGGGATGAAGGTGGATGAGTAGGGGGCATAGTACATGCCGTTGCTGTACATGGGGCAGAAGATGTATCCGTGATAGGGCAGTTCACCGTTATAGGTGGCCGGCGCCGCGATGACTTTCGTCTTGGCGCCGCCGGTGGCGGAAACCTTGTACACTCCATCCAAGTCCACGACCACGATTTCGTCATCGGGACCGACGGTCACGCCCGTGGGTTGCCGGAATTGATCGGCGAGTTTGGTCACGGTGGGAGTGGTGCCGATATTCTTCACGATCCAGACTCCCGCATTGGCGCTGGCGTCGGGCGGATTCTGGTATTGATCCGGCGCGCGCACCCAGACCATGTCCCCGTTCTTAAGCCATGCCAGGCCCATGGTGCTGGCCTTGCCCAAGGCATCCAAAGTGGAAATGGTGAAACCCGGATGCGCCCCCTTACCGGAATAGGCTCCCGAAATCGCGCCTTGCGCGGGTAGGACGCCCAGGGATAGAAATGCGGAAATGGCGGAAGCGAACATCAAGGGCTTTACATTGCTCATGGAGTCTCCGAGTACAGAAAACATGCTTAGGCGTATAACATAACGAATTTCCGCTTTTTGAAAGGGTGAAAACGGCCCAAGCCCATGCTTCCCGCCCCTTTCGGGGAGGTGTAATTTTACGCGGAAGTCAAACTAAAGTGACGTGCTCGATAAATCGAAGGCAAAACTTCGGGCCGGCCGGGAGAAGGCCTATCCCGCAGGTTCTCCACTTTAATCTTCGGGTAGGGGGCGGCCTTTGGTTTCTGGGGCGAACCAGACCAGAACCAATCCGAAGGCATATACCAGGCTGACGATGGAGCACATGCGGGCAATATCCCCGCCGAAGGACTTGACCAACGCCCCTCCGGAGACGGCTCCCACGGCGGCGATGAGGCGTCCGGCGTTGAAGGTGAGGCCGGAACCCATGGCGCGCACCCGGGTCGGGAACAATTCCGGAAGATAAAGCGGGAGCAGACCGTAGAAGCCCGCGGTGATGCCGCCTACCAGGAATGTCCAGAGCAGGAAGGCATGGCCATAATGCATGTCGAGGCGAAAGAGGATGGCGCAGGAGATCAGGGACAAAAGGGACAAGGCGAAGTAGGTTGAGCGGCGGTTGAACCGTTCGGCCAAAAGGGCGAATCCGACGCTGAAGAGGATGGCCCCCAGGGCCGACGCGATCTGCACCTTGGCCGCCACATTGGGCACGCCGGTCGCGGTTTTCCCGGCCCAGGCCGGGATCCATTGCACCGAGGCCCAGGTGCCGACCAGGGCGATGGCCCCCAGGGACGCGCCCAGGTAGGTATGCTTGGCGAGGCCGTTCCGGAACAAATCCCCGATGCGCGGCGCCTTTCCCCCGGCTTTCGATTGCGCCTCCCACATCTCGGATTCAGGGACGAATATGCGGATCAGGAAGGTGAGGAGGGCGGGACTGGCGCTCAAGACCATCAGCAGGCGCCAGCTGCCGTTACGCAACAGCACCGTGGCGATCGAGTCGGGCAGGAACGCATGCAGGACCGTGGAGAGGCCGGCCAGTACGGAATTGAGGCCGATGGCCAGCGCCGCGATGAGCAGGATGCCCACGTTGGCCGAAGCGCCGATGACTCCGGCCATGATCGGACGCGACCTGGAAGGGAAGATTTCCATGACCAATGCCACACCCAACGCCCATTGCCCGCCCATGCCGAGGGCGGCCAGAAAGCGGAAGACGGCCAAATGCCAGGGCGCCGTGGCCACTGCCCCCAGACCGGAAAACAGGGAATAGGCGAGCACGCTCCACACCATGGCGCGCGTGCGCCCGATGCGATCGCCCAGCCATCCCAGCGCGACGCCTCCCAAAGCGGCGCCCACCAGGAAAACCGCGATGATGATCCCGAACCAGGGCCCGATGTCCGCGCCGTGCAGCATCTCGGTCAGCGCGGGCCGGCCCACCAGGGGGAACAGGCCCATTTCCAAGCCGTCGAACATCCACCCCAGCACCGCCGCGGCCAGGGCCAGCCACTTGGCGGATCCGCTCATGCCGGACTTGCCCGCGCGCATGGCCGCTTTATCCAGATCTATCGAGTCGATGGTTTTCATCCTTGGCCTTCCGTCGGTGTTCGGTTATCTGGCCCGCTAGGCCACTTCCCTGCGCTCTTGCAGCAGCTTGGATTTTTCCTTCAATTCCTTCTTCAATTTCCGCACCTGTTCGCCTTCTTCGCTTTTGCGGTAATACTCGTCCAAAGGGTAGCAACCCGATTTGATGCCGTTGCGCGGCGCGGTGGTGCAATCCGAGAAGGTGCGGCAAATGTACTTGGTGTCCAGACTGCCCTTCTCCAGGGAATCGGCGACGATGCGCGGGTAGGAGAGGACCATGCGCCCCATGCCCGCGAAGTCGGTCCATCCCTGCCGGAGCAGGGCTTGGGCCACTTGCGGCATGTATTCCTGAAGGTAGGTGAGCCCTGAGCTGACCAAGGGCATATCCGGAACGGCGGCCTTGAGTTTGCGCACCACCTGGATTTGGCGCTCCACGTTGATGATGGGATCCTCCGCGGGCTGGTACCCGTCGGAAGGCGGGAACAGCGCCGGTCGCTGGATATGCGGATTATAGTAAGGCGAACCGGCGGAAATATTCACGATCGCCACGCCCCAGGCCTTGAGAAGGTTAAGGTATTGCGCGGTCTCGGCGAGATCGTATTGGACCGGATTTTCCTTGTCCACCCCGAAGCCGTACTTGTAAGGCAGGCAGGCGGAATAGTCCTCGGGAGTACCCGGCCCGAGATTCCCCCCGCTGGCCAATTCCGGGTCGGGCTTGAAAGGCACGAAGTCGAATGCCGATAAACGTACTCCGAGGATGAGGCGCGGCGCGACCTGGCGGATGCCGGCGATGATTTCACGGGCGAAAGTGGATCGCTCCGCCAGGGTCTCGCCTCCGTATTTGCCCTTGCGGGTACGGGCGGAAAGGAATTCATGCCCCAGGTAGCCGTGGCATTGCTTGATATCCACGAAAGGCACGCCCGCCTGATCGGCAAGCCGGGCCGCTTGCACGTAATGCTCGATCAGATCCTTGATGTCATCGTCGGAAAGGACGGGATAATCCATCGGCAGTCCGAACTTGGGATTCAGGAGGGGATGGGCATAGGCCAGTTTGGGTTCGAGTTTCTTTTTATCGCGGGGACGGCAAAACCGTCCGGAATGGGTGAGTTGCAGCCCCCAAAGCACATCCGAAGCGGTGCCGAATGATTGGGCATGGGCCTCCAGGGCTTGATGGGCCGCATCGGCCAGTTCGGCCATGGTGCCGGGGTTCGCCATCAATTGGCTGGGATTCGCGCGCCCGTCGGCGCGCACCGCCACCGCCTCCATGCCCCAAAGCAATTTGGCGCCGGATTCGCCGAAACGCCGCCAGCGCCGGATGAGTTCCGGAGTAGGGCGGCCGTCCGGTGTCGCATCCCAGCCTTCCATCGGGTGGATGGCCCAGCGATTGCCGATGCGGAAGTCCGCCACGTCCATGCTTTGGGCCAAAGGGGATTCCGGGGCGGTCAGGATGGAGTCTTCTATGGGCAGGTCCAGCCCCAGCTCCACCATTCGTTCCCGAAAGGCGGCCGGTGACTTTATCGACGTAATTCTCTTGATATCGGGATGCATGGTTTTCCCCAACAAATATTTCGAACTAATATAACCCAAAAGTAATTTCACGCCTTATATTTTATCCTGCGCAGTACTTAAATTGGGTTTATATATTGTTAGAGTAATTGGTGAGCCCAAAATCAGGTTCAAAAATCACCCGTTCAAATGTTGCTTAAGTCGTAAAATCGGATAGCGTTATGACAACTTCCCCTCAATTCCGGCTTCGCGAAGCATCTGTCTTCTCCCGCCAAGTCAAGACGCGCATGCCGTTCCGGTTCGGACGGGCGACCATGACCCAAATGCCGATTATCCATTTGCGGCTCAAGTTGGAGTCTGGCGAGGGCGAGCTGATCGAGGGAGCCGCCGCGTGCGGCATACCCCCTTTATGGTTCGACAAAGCGGCCGGCAAAACGCATGCGGACAATATCCAGGATCTCTTGGTTTCGCTGCGTCTGGCGCTGGATGAATACATGCTGATGGACGCCGCCCCGGTGTGGTTCCTGCACAAGGTGGCGGAACCGCCGGTGCGGAAAATGGCCGCTGCCAAAGGCCTCAATGGTCTTACCGCCGGCTTCGGCGTCGCCTTGGTGGATTCGGCCCTCATCGACGCGGCCTGCCGGCAGGCGCGCGTTTCCTTCCACGGCGCTTTGAAGGCGAACCTGTTCGGCTACGGCGGCCGGCTCGCGGAGCTGCTGCCGGA
>JBDSWM010000241.1:0-9594 GCA_039926685.1 Fibrobacteria bacterium
GCGGCGGATGCGACTGTATTGCGAAGGCCGGGAAATCCCCATGTTCATAGGCGGCGAGGCGGATGGACGCTGGAATCCCGGCGACTATATCGAATTCATCGGCAAGCGCCCTTTCGGCCAGAACAGCTACAACTCCCTGTATACCTCCAAGGTGGCCTTCATCCTGGTATGGGAAGGCGGGGCCCTGGGCCTGCGCGCTCCCGCCGTGCCGGTCGCTTCCAGGACGGGCGGGGCGATTCCGGATTTCCCTGCAGATGCCCAAGCGGCCCTGCCGTTCCATGCCGACGCGCATTTCGAAGAAGATGACGAGCTGCTCCGCATCGGAAGCGTGTCCGCGGAGGAAATCGTGGACCTGGGGGCGCGCGCGCAGGAAACCGAGCTGACGGATTTCTGGTACTGGAAGCGCGTGGGAGCCGAGAAGGATCTGGCGGAAATCCCCTTCACCTTACCCTACACGCCGGCATTGAAGGCCAAGGGGAGCGGTTCCGGCTCCCAGACCGGATTCGGTGATTTAACGGTCACCATCAACCTCAAAGGCATTACCGACAATCCCAATGCCAATCCAGACCATCATCTCAAGTTCATCCTCAATGGCACTGATATTTCCCTGGTAGGCGGAGTGGAGCATGACGCCCGCTGGGAAGGGCAAGACTCCTACACCTGGATTTCCCCTCCCCTGAATCCAGATGCGCTAAAGCCCGGCAAGAACGTGCTGGTGCTGCAGAAGGTGAACGACCTCAAGACCTCGGACAATTTGCCCTTGGAGACGCAGGATGCCTACCTCAATTATTTCGACCTGCGCTTCCCGGCCACCTATGCCGTGCTCCAGGATCGCATCGCTTTCAGCAACGCCTTCAACGACAGCGCCGGCCTGAAGCTGTTCACCTTGTCTGGCTTCAGCACCGATAAGGTGAGCCTGTGGGACAAGCAGGGCCGCAAGCTGACCAATTTCCGCACCTTGCGGCGCGGGGACGGATTCGAAGTCAGCTTCCTGGATACGCTCGCAGGAAAAACGGAATACCTTGCCTGCGGGGAAGACCAGCGCGGGATCCCCGCCTTGCAATTGGACACTCTCGATGATCTGACCTCAACGGGCCAAGGGGCCGACTATATCGTGATCACGGACAAAAGCATCCTGGGAAACGCGCTGATTCGCTGGTCCGTTTCCGCGCCAAGCAGGGCCTGCGCACGCGTGTGGTGCGGACCGACCATATCTACCAGGCTTTCGGCACGGGCACCTTGGATCCGGCCGCCATCCGTCGTTTCGTGGCCTATGCCTACCGGAATTGGAAACGGCCCGCGCCAACATACCTGGCGTTGGTGGGTGACGCGTCCCAGAGCTTCGAGAAGAACGGCGAGCAGCCGCAAGTCCCCTTCCACCCCATCAATATCCGGGGCTGGGGCGTGGCCGCCAGCGACGACTATTACGGCAAGGTCGCCGGCGACGACGACTTATCCGATCTGTTCGTGGGCCGCATTCCCGCCAATAACCAGAAGGAGCTGTCCAACGTCGTCCACAAAACCCTGTTGGCGGAAACGGCGCGGCCGCCGGGGCATTGGAACAATCAGACTTTGCTGATTTCCGGATTCGAGCCTTCCTTCACCGCGCAGAACTACGTGTTGCAAAGCATAGCCACCGCCAATGACCGGCAATACGCGCGCATCGATTTGTACCCGGGATCGCCCCAATACAAAAGCCCCGCGCAACTGACGGATTTCTATGCCCGGCTGGATTCCGGATTCAACCTGGTGACCTTCGTGGGCCATGGGGGCGGAGCCGTATGGTCGGATGCCGGCGTGCTTACGCTCAAGGCCATCGACCAAGGCAAGTTGCAGGGCGAATACCCCATCAACCTGGTCGCATCCATCACCTGCCTGACGGGGTTTTTCGAAGATCAGAATGCCCGGTCGCTGGGGGAGGAACTGATCCGCCTGGACAAAGGCGGAGCGGCGGCTTTCTACGGCGCGGCGGGGTATATCTCCAATCTGGCGGGGGAAGCGTTATCCGCGGAAGTGGTGCAAGCGGCCACCAGTAACGCTTACGCTACTACGGGCGAAATCATCGCGCGGGCGGAAACCATGGTCAGGCTGCGCACCGGCGACGCCTTCCTGCCCATCCTGGCGGAATTCAACCTGCTCGGCGATCCGGCTCTGGGCATCAGGTTTCCCGCGGCGGAAGGAAAACTGGAATTGGATCCGCAAGTTCTGGCCGGCGGGGCCGATTTGGAGGCCAAGGGCACCGGGCTGGCCGTCCAGGACGGGGAGGCCGTAGCCAGCGTGCTGCTCGACGACTCGCTGGAAAGCAACGCGGGCTTGAAGGTGGCCGGGGGGGCATTCTCCTTGCAGCGCACCTTCCCGGAGAAACCCATGGCGGTGCAGAACGGGAAAGTGCTGGTGCATTATTGGAATGATAAGGAGTCCCGCGTCCTTTCCGCTCCTTTTTCCTCACTCGATTGGCTTATCGATTCGGTGACCATCGACCCCGCCGGCGCGGCGCCGGGAGATTCCGTGCGCGTCAGCCTGAGGTTGAATACCGCCTATGCCAAAACCGCCTTCACGGCCGGCATCGTCTCTTATGCGGTGGGAGGCTCGCAAGCGCCTTTGTTTCCCGGAGACAACCAGCTGGGGCTGGAATCGGATGACGGCGTCCATCTCAAATCCGTTTCCAAAATACTTTTGGGGATTCCCGCTACGGATCTGAGCGGACCCCGCCTCCACCTCGCCTTCCGCCTAAGCGTGCAGGCGCTGGACCCCAACGGCGACCCGCTTCAGAACATTCCCGGCCTAAGTTCCCGGGTTTATTCCCTGCCCTTGCGGGAATTGCCCCGGCTGGAGCTGCCCAAACAGGCATTGCATCTGCCAATCCAGGAAACGCCGGGAGTATGGGTCTTGTTCCACAACAAAGGGATGGGCACGGCGCAAGGAACGAGGGTGGCAATGACGCGCAATGCCGATGGCGACAGCCCGGGAACGGACACCCTCGCCTATCCGGAAAACATCCCCGCGGGCGCGGTGGACTCCCTCTTCTTCCCATTGGAGGAAAGCGAATTGGGCGGCAAGCGCTTGAGGGCCGCCCTGGTCCCGGACCGCCAGGGTGACTTATCGGTTACCAGTACCTCCCAGGATACTATATTCGGGGTGGATTCCCGGCGGCTTTCCTCGTCCGGGGATACGCTGCGTTTGGACGGGGACGGCGCCTTCGCAAGCCTGCCGGATTCCGCGGCCAACCCGGTGCGCCTGTATTGGGAAAAGATCGCCGTGAGTTCCTTGCCGGCGCATTTGGATCCGGCGGGCGGAAACCTGCCCCTGACGGCTTACAGCATCCAGGCTTGGCCGTTCCCGGTAGGCGGATTTCTCCTGGGCTGGACGGATGATACGGCCTCCGCTCTGCCCAAGATCGCCCGGACCTTGGCAACGGTCGGTAAGTCGCCGGCCTGGCATTACCGCGACCGGGAAGGGCAGACCTGGATCAAGCTCGATAGCCTGCCTGGCAGCGCCGGGGCCATCCGGGCCGCCGCCTTCCGACCCGGCGTGTATGCCCTTTTGCGCAACCGGGACGTGACCGGTCCCCAGATCCAATTGAGCAGCCGCGGGCAAACCTTGCTGCCGGACGATTACGTGCCGCGGCAAACGCCCATAGACGTAGTGATCCGCGATGGCGAAGGCGTCGACTTGACCCTGCATCCTCCGCGCCTGGTAAGCCGCGAGCAATCGCTCGACTCCGCCAACCATGCCGAAGATCCCGCCAACGGCTTCCCCACCTTGGCGCGCATCAATTTCCTGCCGACCCACGCCTCCGACCGCGACTCCATCACGGTCACCGCGCGCGACGTCTCGGGAAACCAGACCACGAAAACCATGGTATACCGCCTGGGCGACGACCTGCGGATCCGGGATCTGGGGAGCTACCCCAATCCTTTCGCCGATACCGCCACCTTCGTGTACAGCCTGACGGATTATTGCGACAAGGTCGACCTGAAAATCTACTCGCGCTCCGGCCGCGTGGTGCGGGCTTTGCAGCAGAGGAACGTGGTGGGATACCAGGAAATGGAATGGGATGGCCGTGCCGAATCCGGTTCCAATGTGGCCAATGGACTGTATTTCCTGAAGGTGACCGCCAAGGCGGGAAGCAAGGAAACCTCGAAGATTTTCAAACTGTTCAAGAAGCAGCGAAAATAGCCGGCCGCGAAGCTTTGGAAGTATTTTAGGGACATGCGTCCTTCCGGTTTGGTATGCGACGAACGTTTCCTGGACCATCTCCTCGACCCGGGCCATCCCGAATCCCCCGCGCGTTTGCAAGCCATCCTCAGGAAATTGGACGCCACCGGTCTGCGCGCAAGTTTAACCGCCATCCAACCCGCGGAAAACCCGTTTCCCGCCCTCGCCGCCGTGCATTCGCAACGCCACATCGACGGCGTGGCCTCCATTCCCGTGACCGGATCGATCGCCGCCCTGGCTGCGGCCGGAGCCATCGCTGCCGTGGACGCGGTGTGCCGGGGAACGACGGCGAACGCCTTTTGCGCAACGCGCCCGCCCGGGCATCACGCTCATGATGGGGGCGGCGAGGAAGGCTTCTGCTTCTACAATAACGTCGCCGTGGCCGCGCGCCATGCCCAACGCGCGCACGGGTGCGGCAAAATCCTCATCATCGATTGGGATTACCATCATGGCAATGCCACCGAAGAGACCTTCTACCAGGACCCATCGGTGTTGTTTTTCTCCACGCATCGATGGCAGGCTTATCCCGGCACGGGGGATCCGCGCCGCAGTGGCGCTGGTGCCGGCGCGGGCTTTACCGTCAATGTGGATCTGGGGGCCGGGGCCGGGGATAAGGAAATCCTGACCGCGTGGGATCGCCATTTGATTCCGGCGGCGGAAGCCTTCCGTCCCGATCTGGTCCTGATTTCCGCCGGCTTCGACAGCCGCAAGGACGATTATCTGGGGGACTTCCGGGTGAGCGATGACGCCTTCCGGCGCATGACCCGCATGGCCGTGCAATTGGCCGCCATCGCCGGAGGCGGAAAAGTGGTTTCCTTGCTGGAGGGCGGATACAATCCGGACGGGTTGGCGGAAGCCGTGGCCGCGCATCTGGAGGAGCTGTCGGCCGCGTCCGCGGCGATGCCCTGATAGCTTGGCCGAAACCCGGCCGGCCTCCCAAACCGCTCGCGTTCTAGTATCTTTCGCATCCATGCCCCATAATGCCGATCGCAATGGTTCCCCGTCGGTTCGCCCGCTTTCCGACCCTTTCCACGCCGCCCAGACCCTGGACGAACTGTCCGGGACGCGGGCCGGCCATTCCGAAGACCGAC
The DNA here is from genome assembly GCA_039926685.1 of Fibrobacteria bacterium. GTDB lineage: Bacteria > Fibrobacterota > Fibrobacteria > UBA11236 > UBA11236 > Chersky-265. The sequence continues at coordinate 5,310 of JBDSWM010000241.1, forward strand.
ACCCGGACGATGAAGAGGATTCCGGTGATACCGCGGATGCCGCAGACGAGGCAGAAGCCTTTACAGGGATCGACGAGGAAGACTCCCAGGACGGCGAACCGCAAAGTTACCAGCCATTGGACCCGTTCGCGGCCCCGGCCCCGGGCTTGTACCTGGTAGCCACGCCCATCGGCAATCTCGAAGACATGACCTTCCGCGCCGTGCGCATCTTGAAGGCTTCGGATCTGATCCTCGCGGAGGATACCCGCCATTCCCGCGTGCTGCTGGGGCATTACGGTATCGCCAGGCCCAGCGAAAGCTATAACGATTTCAACAAGGAAAAGCGCACGCCCGGTTATGTGGAGCGCCTGAAGCAAGGGGAGCGCATCTCCCTTATCTGTGACGCGGGCACCCCGGGCATAGCCGACCCCGCTTTCAACCTGGTCAAAGCCGCGCTGGCCGAAGGCATCAAGGTATATCCCGTCCCCGGGGCCTGCGCCCTCATCGCGGCCGTTACCGCCTCCGGCCTCCCCACCGACAGGTTCTCCTTTGAGAATTTCCCGCCCAAGAAATCCTCCCAGCGGCTGCGCAAGCTGGAATCCGTCAAGCAACGCTGGGGCGGCGAAGAACAGCATGCCCCCACCTTGATCTTCTACGTTTCGCCGCACCAGATCCGGCAATTCCTGGAAGAGATAGCCGAGGTATTCGGGGCGGATATGCATGTGGTTCTGGCGCGGGAGTTGACCAAGAAATTCGAGGAATTCCTGTCCGATACCGCGGCCAAGCTTCGCGAATATTATCGCGAAAGGACCCCCCGCGGAGAATATGTGCTCCTGCTCCATCCCCAGAATAAACGCTGATGCCGCGTCCCGGGGATTTCTTCCGCCGGCTTCGGCCCCGGCGCCCGCAATGGCCTGAGCTGGGATGGATCAGCCTGTCGGCGTTGGCCTGGGCCCTGTGCTATCCCCCCTTCCCCTTGGGGCCGCTGGCCTTCGCGGTGCTGGTGCCCGGATCCCTGGCCTCCCTCCGGCTCACCAGCGCCCAGGCTTTCCGGTATCATTTCGCGGGCGGCATCCTTTACAACCTCGTCATGTACTGGTGGATCTACAATGTGATGAAGGTGGGCCCCGCCTTCGTCATCGGGGCGGGTTTGATCCTCCTGATCCTGTTCCTTTCCCTGTTCAACGCCTTGCTGGGCTGGATGTTCCGCGTACTGGCGCAAAAGCCTTTCGGCCTGGTCGCTTACCCGTTCCTGTGGGCGGGGCTGGAAGTGCTGCGCACCCGGGGCGAAATATCCTTCCCGTGGAACGACATGGCCTATGCCCTGGGTGACTGGCCAAGCCTGATCCAGGCGCTCTCCGGCTTGGGCGTATTCGGTTTGTCGATGGCGGTGATCGCCTGCAATTGCCTTCTCTTCACGGCTTGTCGACGGGATCGAAGCCATACCCGGGGACGCACCTGGCTGCGCCGCTTCTCATTCGGGGCCGCCGCGGCCATACCCTTGGCGTTGGCCTGGCAAGGGGCGCATTCCCTGGCGCAACCCGATCCCGCGGAAGCGCCCGCCTTGGACATCAGCCTGGTGCAGCCATCCATCCCCCAGACCAAGAAATGGGACGAGGACTATTTCCGCGAGGTGATCGAAAAAACCTGGGACACCATGGAAGGCAAGCCCAGGGACGGCTCATTGACCCAAGGCACGGACCTTATCGTGCTGGCGGAAACGGCGGTGCCGGATTTCCTGCGCTCCCGGCCGGAACTCATGGATCGTTTCCGAGCGAAGGCGAAGGAAAGCGGTGCGGACCTGCTGGTAGGCGCGCTGGACTACGTTCCCGATCCCAAGCCCTACCATACCTACCTGTTCTACAACTCAGCTTTCCTGTTCCAATCCCGTCCGGACAGGCAAATCATGCTGCAATATTCCAAGCTTAGGCTGGTGCCTTTCAGCGAGCGGCTGCCCTTCGACGATATCTTCCCGCTCATCAATTACGTGAACCTGGGGGAAGGCGATTTCTCTTCCGGGAAGGATTACGAAATCTGGTCGCGCGGCGCACCCTACGCGCCGTCCATCTGCTATGAAATCATCTATCCGGACTTCGTGCGCGGAGCCCGCCGGAAGGGGGCGCAGTTGATCGTCAACATCACCAACGATGGCTGGTTCGGACGCAGCAATGCGCCCTTCATGCACGCGAACATAGCGCGCTTCCGCGCCATCGAAGCCGGCGTGTCCATCGCGCGTTGCTCCAACGCCGGTATCAGCATCTTCTACGATTATAAGGGCCGCGTGCAAGGCCGCACCCGTCTCTCCGAGGTTACCGTGCTGCGGCGCCGCGTGCCCTTGTGGTGCCGGGACACCTGGTATTTGCGGCATGGCGATGCGGTCGAGAGCATCCTGGCCTGGGGCTTCCTGCCCGGCTTCCTTGCCTGCTGGTTCATGGCCTGGCGCGGTAAGCGCGATTCCCGGAGGCACCCTCCTTAAAGGGGTACCCTGGCAGCGCACCGTAGAGTCGCACCCTAAAGCCGCAAAAAGGCGCTTAGAGCCCTTCCGGGATCTCCAAATGCAATCCGGCGCGGACATCCTTCCAATAGCGGATCATCTTCTCCACTATCACGTCCCCGGCCAGGCCTTTCAAGGCTTCCTGCATGGGGCCTACTTCCACCAAGCGATTGTTGACGCCGCCGCATTCCACCAGGCCTACGGGGCCGCCCGAATAGATGAGATTGCAGAAATTGAAAGAGCAGCGTACGAAATGCCGACCCGAAATCGAAACGTTCTCGGAAAGGAACTCCCGGCTTTGCACTAGCTCCAATCCGGGCTCGGGCCGCAGGGTATCTTCGGCCGGGGCCGGCTCTCCCGCCTCTCCATTTTCCTTGTCGTATCCTGGCTCATCCATTTTTGGAATCCGTTTCCGGGCTGATTGCGTGGGAATGTAGTTGCTGCTCCTGCGCCGTAGCCGCGATCCGGCGCGGGCCTTTCATTTTTCCGGGAACCGGCGATCGCGCACGGCTTGGCAATAGGCGGCGGCGCCCGCCAAAGCCGCGCCATGCAGGTCCGCGAATGCTTTGGCGAACGGCGGGAATGGACCGGCGTGCATTCCCAGGAAATCGTGCAGGACCAGCACTTGGCCGTCCGTTCCGGGACCGGCGCCAATGCCTATAGTGGGCACCGGTACCCTGCGGGTCACTTCGGCCGCCAGGGCGGAAGGAATATGCTCCAGGACCATACCGATGGCGCCGGCTTCCGCCAAAGCATCCGCCGATTTCAGGATGTCGTCCCGCTCCTCAGGATCCCGGCCGACTTGCTTGAAAGACTTGGCCGTTTGGGGAAGCAGCCCCAAGTGCCCCACGACGGGCACGCCTTCGGAAACCAGGGCGCGGATGGATTCCAGCTTGGCGCCTTCCAATTTCACCGAGGCGGCGCCCAGGGAAAGGAAGCGCTTGCCGTTGGACACGGCTTTGGCCGGATCCAGATCGGATCCATAGGGCATATCCGCCATGACGTGGGTGGCCTTGGCCCCCCGGACCGCCGCCGCCACAAACACGGACATCACGTCCATTCCCACCTCGCGCGTGGAATCCAGGCCCAGCACCACATTGGCCAGGGAATCACCCACCAGGATTACGTCCACCCCCGCCGTCTCCAGGATGCGCGCGAAAGGGAAATCGTAGGCCGTAGCCACCACCATGGGCTTGCTTTTGAATCGGCCGAATTCGGAAGCAGGGATCATATACCGTTAAAAATAGTTAAGCCGAGCTGATCGGTCCGGTTTCTGCGCGAACCATGGCATCAGGATAATCCGGTGACAGCGCAAAAGTCAGCCCAAGAGCGGTCCGCAAGCGGAATCCTCTCCGGCGCGAATCCGGGCAGCAAATCGGCGACGGACGCGGGATGTTCCACGCCGATCCCAAGCCAGGTCGCAAAACCTGCCAGTAAGGGCTCCGGCGTAGGCCACCGCTCGCGCATGGCCCGCAGGGATACGGCGCCCTCCGATTTGGAAAGCTTGCCGCCGCCGCTATCCAGCAGCAAACCGTGATGCAGGAAGCGCGCCTGGCGGAAATGCGTGTACTCCAGCCGCTCGGCCAACCACATCTGCGCTCCCGTGGAAGGCAGCAAATCCGATCCCCGCACGATGCAATCCATCCCGTACTCTTCATCATCCACAAGGGAAGCCAATTGGTAAGCGGGCTCCCCATTGCGTTGCCAGATCACGAAATCCCCCATTTCAACGGCAGGGGAAATCGTCACCGACCCCGCTGGAGCTCCAGCGATACCGGCCACAGTAACCTGCGCGCTACTGGGGACGCGCGC
>JBDSWM010000242.1:0-4820 GCA_039926685.1 Fibrobacteria bacterium
GGCGTTCCCGAAGGGGGGTATCAGGAATGGTACTCCAACGGCCGGCCCCGCCTGACCGGCCTCTTCCGCGCGGGCCGCCGCGAGGGGAAGGAAGCGGCGTGGTATCCGGACGGGAAACGGTTGTACACGGCCCAATACGCGGCGGGAAAGCTGCAAGGGGATTTCCATCAATGGCATTCAAGCGGTAAACTGCGCCTGCATTGCCGATTCGAGGACGGCAGAAGGGAAGGCTCCAGCCGCATCTGGTACCCCTCCGGCGCGCTCCAGGAGCAGGCCTATTACAAGAACGGGCGCCTCAATGGATCCTACCGCACCTGGTCTCCGGAAGGCGCGCCCATGGTCATGAAGGAGTTCCGACAAGGCGCCGTGGCCTTCGATTCCAAGGCCAAGGAGCTTCTCGACTTGCTGGGGGCAGACCGGCTGAGGGTGCCGGTAGGCATGATGGGATTTTACTGGGGCATGGGGGAACGCGATTGCCGCGCCAACCTGGATTTGTACCAGGCCACCGACATCCGCACTGGAGCCGGCGGCGGCCTGCTCACCGCCAGGTTCCTGGCCTTTCCCGATCGGCGCGCCACCCCGGCGAAAATCCGGCTCTCCTTCAACGAACAAGGGGAATTGTGGGGCATCAAGCTGGATTTGTCCCAGCGATCCTCCGCGGATTTCTTCGCGCTTTGCGAGAACCTGGAAGTGGAAATCGGCGCCGGGCTGGGCATGGCGGGCTTGCAAAAAACGGACGTGCCGGCTGAATACGCCATGACGAGGAAAAGGGAGTGGGGAAGATTTACGGTCCACATGGGAGCGGGTGCGGGAGGCGCCGCATCCGAAGGGTCCATCCGTCAGGATCTTCCCGTCTTGAAAGCGGAAGGCTTCAGTCCGCCCGGGCCGGGTTGGTTCCGGTTCTCGTTGGAAAACGAACTGTACCGCGAGTATGTGAATCCAGCGAACAACTCCATAACGCCGCCGCGTTGGCAGGAAGAAGCCTTCCTGGCGGGGCGCTGAGAGCTGTTGAGGGGGTCAGCCGGATATCAACGGGCCAATTGCTTGAGCGCGCGCTGCAGGACCGTGATCTGCTTTTTGAAGGCTTTCAGGGAAACCATGGCCGCCTTCACGCTCTTGAGCTTGCGGCCGTCCATTCCTTTGGTTTCACTGCGCCCGGCTTTGCCGGCTCCGGTTGTGCCGTTCATCCAGCGCCGCAAGGCGATATAGGAAACACCGAATTTCTTGCCAGCCGCGGAGATGCCGCCGCGGCCGCGGCTGTTCACGAATGCCAGAATCTTGCTCTTCTGCGCATCGCTGTAACGCTTGCCCGTGTTCCCTTTTTTTCTGGTAGTAGCCAAGGCTATGTCCTTTCCCGGAGTATTCTGATCCCTGCGTGGCAGGGACGAAAACGATAATGCCTTAATTTAAATAAAGAATCCCGGTTAGCAAAATGATTAGTTGGTAAAATTATCATATTCCGCTACGGCGTGAAATCGGATACTGTAAAAAGTCGATATTATATTTACTGGCATGGACGCTTTTTCCGATTCGACTTCGGCCGCCCTCGATTCCGACATCGCATCCGTCCTCACCGGGGAACTGCCGCCGCTGGGAATGGAGGCGCGTCCCGAATCCGCTTCCCCCGCCGCCGCGCGCGCGTCCGTAGCGGCCATGTTGGAATCGTCCGGACGGGAAACCGGCACGGATGGCCGCCTCCTGCTGGAGGGACTCACCCTGCTTTGGCACGGTGATTGGGACAGCGCCCATGAAATCGCCCAATCGCGGGAAGGCACTCCCGATTACGATCTCCTGCATGCCATCGTCCATCGCCGGGAAGGCGACTTCGGCAATTCCTGTTACTGGTTCCGGAAGGCGGGGAAACACCCCTGTTACCCTCTCCTGGAGCGCAGGCTGGCGGATCCGCGCCAGGGCCTCCTGGATTTCCTGACGCCTCAGGGCCGCTGGTCCCCGGACGCGTTCTTGCATCAGGTGAGCGCCGGATTGGCCGGAAGCGCGGAAACCAAACGCCTCCTTAGGCAAGTGCAAGCCGAAGAATCCCGCGCTTTCGCCGAACATTTGCTCGCCGTCCCGCTCCGTCCCGTTAGGCCCCCCCGGGGCTGAAGCCCCGGAGCGGCAGGCGCGGGACATTACCCGGAGGGAATATGCTTATCAAGGAAGACCATGCCGATCTCGCCACTCCGTCAGGCCCCATGCGCGCGCATCGCTTCCAGCCGGCGGGGGGAGGACCTCATCCCGGCCTCATCCTGTTTTCGGAAATCTACCAGGTCACGGGGCCTATCCAACGCACCGCCCGTCGTTTGGCTGCGCACGGCTACATCGTGGCGGTCCCGGAGGTGTACCATGAATTCGAGCCGCCCGGCTGCGCCCTGGCCTATGACAAGGAAGGCACCGACAAGGGCAATCGCTACAAGATCGAAAAGGAGATCGCCGCCTATGATGCGGACGCGCGCGCCGTGATCGCGCATCTGCTGGACCTGCCGCAATGCAACGGCCGGCTCGGCGCCATCGGCATCTGCTTGGGCGGCCATCTCAGCTTTCGCTGCGCCATGAATCCGGAAATCCTGGCGGGGGTCTGCCTTTACCCCACCGACATCCACAAGCGCAGCCTGGGCAAGGGGATGCGCGACGACTCGCTAGATCGCTTCGGTGAAATTCAGGGCGAATTGCTGATGATTTTCGGGAAGCAGGATCCGCATATCCCGCAGGCGGGCCGCGATCTCATCTATAGGACCCTGACAGAGGCGGGCGCCGACTTCACCTGGCACGAGTTCAACGCCCAGCATGCCTTGATCCGCGACGAAGGGCCCCGTTACGATGCCGCCTTGGCGGACATCTGCTATGCGCTGGCCCTGGAAGTGTTCGATCGCAGGCTGCAATCGGGATGCATGGAACCCCCGGCGGGCAGTTGACCTTCTGGTCAAACTGCGGGCCGTCGCCGTAAAGGTCTACGGCGGGCGGTGGATCTAAAGATCAACCGCCTTGGCCAAATCCTTGGCGATGCGGCCCACGCGTTCCACCTGGCCCTTGGCCGGGAAGCGCTCGTAGAAGCCTTCGGATCGGAAAGCCTTTTTCATTTCAGCCCAGGGCTGCAACCGCTCGGCCCAGCGCTTGACGCGCCCCAGGGAGGGCTCCCCGTCCTTTTCGGAAAGGATGGCGCATACGCGTATCAAGGCCTTGATGGTTACCGGACGGGTGACCATATGGCCGGAATTGCCCCACAGTTCGCCCCAAACCAGGGCGGAAGCCTTCAGGAAATCCCGCAATTGCTCATAGTAGCGTTCCGCCTGATGGGTGGGCGACAAGTCTTCCTTGGGGTCCCATTCGGATTTGACCCAGCGGTTGAGTTCGTTGAACAACTCGGCCTGGAGGATCCATTTTTCCTGTTTGCTTTTGCCGCCCAGGCGATTGATGCGATATTGCAGCGGGCTATCGTCCCGGCCGTATAAATGCTCCACCACGCGGGCCGCGCAGCGCTTATCCGGCGAGGCGAACGAGACGCGTTCGTACAAGTCCACCAAATGGCTCTTGTTGATGCGCGTGGGGGTGGAATTGATGATGACGAACATTTCGGTGGCGAAATCCTCGCTGCGGCCGTCGAAGATGATGCAAGGCACATTGATGGAGGCGGCCTCATCCGGACGCTCGCGGAAAAAGAAATGCAAGGCCGCCAGCCGATGCTGGCCGTCGATGATGAGGTACTTGCCGTCCGGATCGGTAAGATGGCCCACGCCTTCGTTGTCCCCGATGCCGCGGAAGCGGAGCTTTTCCGCGGTAAACAGGAGCACGGTACCGGGTATGGGCGGTTGCGTGCTCGCGGTTTCGTAGAAATTGCGGATGGAACGGATCTTATCCCGGGCCATGGTGCGCTGGAAAGCCTTGTCCGATTTCTCGATTCGGCCGATGAATTTGGCGATTTCGTCCTCTGCAGGAGCGGCTTCGGCGGCGATGGGAGTCCCCTCGTCGTAGAAACGGCTGCTGAAACGCACCTTCTCCAGGAGCGCCTTCGCCGGATATGCGGCGAAATAGAAGATGGCGTCTTTCTGTCGGACCTGAGTAGCCAGCATAAAATCGACCTGCCTTTACTGCCGTTTCCATGCGGACACCGGCATGGTACCCTGAAAAGATATCTAGAAGGCTGGATTCTGTATATGGAAACCGGGGAACTTTCCGTGTTACCTGACGGGTATCACGCAAGAAACCTCCCCCCGGAACCTTTTTTACCGGGAGCGGGCCCAGAAACCGTCGGTCGGACGCGGGTTGGGGCCTTGACGGAAGCGACCAAAAATGCGGGTGGATTGGGACGGCCATGCTCCCAGGCTCCCGGATGGAAAATCATGACAAGTAAAATGATCGAGGCCAGGCCCCAATCGGTATCCGTGTTCAGGTGGTAGCGATAGGAAAGGGATGAACGGCAAACCGGCTCGACCGAACCAGGGGGTTTTGCAGCCAAAGAAAACCGGAAAAGCTACCTTACCAGGCTCAGGGCGCGCCCTTTTCAGCGCCCGCAGGAGCGTCATGAATCCCGGGCAATTTCCAGACAAATGGGGCCGATTCGGCCAATTCGGGGGGAAATACGCCCCTGAGGTTTTAATGCCGGCCTTGGAAGAGCTGGAAAGCCATTACCTGGCGCTAAAGGAAGACCCGGTTTTTCGGGCCGAGTTGGATCGGCATTTGAAGGATTTCGTGGGGAGGCCTTCTCCTCTCTATTTCGCCGAACGGCTGACCCGGAAATGCGGGGGCGCCAAGATCTTCCTGAAACGGGAGGATTTGAATCATACCGGTGCCCATAAGATCAATAATTCCCTGGGCCAAGTGCT
>JBDSWM010000243.1:0-11085 GCA_039926685.1 Fibrobacteria bacterium
CAAATGCGTCAAGGCGGCGGTCACGTACTCGCCCACTGAATTGGCGTTGCATCCCGGCGAGGAGGAGAAGCCTATCCCGCGCGCCGCAAGGTAAGCCTGATCCACGTGATCGGTGCCGATGGTGGCCGTGCCCACAAAGCGCACGGGCGAGCCTTCCAGGAGGCCGGCGTTCACCTTGGTGATGGAACGGATGATGAGGGTGTCGGCTTGCGCGATATCCCGGGCGCCCAGCGTCCGTCCCGCGAAAGTCACCACTTCCCCATGCGCGGAAAACGCCTCTTTGCCCAAGGGAATATTCTCATCGACCCAGATACGCATGCCGCCTCCCGGCGGCTTCCGGAGCAGGATAATAGCCGCGGTCCGGAAAATAGCATTTCCGCGCCCGTACGCTTCGCGCGGCCCGCACGGTTTCGGTGCGCACCCGCTCTGGGAGGCCTGCGGCTTTGCGTGTATATTTCGGGCATATATGCCCCATACGCATGCAGACGGATACAAAGACGGATTGGACGCGCTCGCCGACAAGCTCGGCCGGGCGATAACGGGTGATCATCTGGCCAATATCTGGGAAGGATGCCACCTGCCGGGCCGGGACGCCGTGTCCCAGGTGCTGGACCAATTGCTGGGCGTGTTGTTTCCAGGGGTATTCGGCAACCAGGTGGTGCGGGAAGGCGAACTGGATGATTTCCTGGTGGAAAGCCTCGCCTCCATCCGGCAAGCCTTGTCCCGGCAAATCGCCATGGCCCTGGATTTCCGCGCTTCCGGGACCGGCCCCCTGCTCGCGAATGATCCGCGTTGCCTCGCGAACACGGCCAAAGGCGCCGAAATCGCCCTCGCCATGCTGGAGAAGCTTCCGGGCATCCGCCAGATCCTGGGCGAGGATTTGCTCGCCGCCTATGAAGGCGATCCTTCCGCCGGTTCCGTGGTGGAAGTGCTGATGAGTTATCCTTTCGTGCAGGCCATTTCCACCCATCGCATCGCCCATGAGCTGTACCGGGAGGGAATCCCCCTGTTGCCGCGCATGATGAGCGAAGTGGCCCATTCGCGCACCGGATCGGATATCCATCCCGGCGCCACCATCGGCCCAGGATTCTTCATCGATCATGGCACGGGTGTGGTCATCGGCGAAACCGCCGTCATCGGGCGCGGCGTGAAACTGTACCAGGGCGTGACGCTGGGCGCGCTCAGTTTCCCCAAGGACCCGGACGGAAATCCCATCAAGGGCATCAAGCGCCATCCCAATATCGAAGACAACGTCACCATCTATGCCGGGGCCACCGTGCTGGGCGGCAAGACCACAATCGGGAAGGGAAGCGTCATCGGCGGTAACTGCTGGATTACCTCCTCCGTGCCGCCGGAAACCGTGGTGATGTCCGAGCAGGCGCAGCGCAAACGCAAGTGAAGGGGATCCCCCCGGGATCGCGAAAAAGGGTATAATCCCTCCATGCCCATCCCGCGTATCGGCCTGATCGGTCCAGATAGGACCCAGCCTTGCGGCATCGCCGACTATACCTGCCGCCTGGCCGACGCGTTGGCGCTGAAATCCGATCTGGCATTCGCGCCTTTCCGCGCCGCGCTTTCCGATTCCCGGCTCGACGGAAGGCCCATCCTGGTGCAATACGAACGCTCCCTGTTGTCCCCGCCCTCCCTCCCGGGCGCCGATCGCTTCCTCTCAGCGCTGGCCCGCCGCCATCCCGGCCGCGTATTCCTGGTTCCCCATGAAGTGTACGACCGGGATCCCTTCGCTTTTCCTTACGCCGATGTGCGCTCGGCCTTCTTCCCCCTTTTATGGATGAAACGCCTGCGCTATCGCTGGTCGCACCGCGCCTATGCAGCGGAGAAACGATTGCAAGCGCGGGCTTATCATGCCCATCGCGTGATCCCCCTGTCCGCGCCGGGGGCGGAAATCCTGCTGCCTTTGGCGGGAAACAAGGTGCTGGAACCCATCCCTTTGGCCTATTTCACGCCGCCGGGTGGAGATGCGTCGCGATCGGAATCGGCCCCGTCGGAACCGCCGCGTCGGGATGCTTTTTTCCCAAGTCTTCCCCGGGCCGTGATCGGCATTTTCGGATTCCTGAATCCCGGTTTGGACTATGCCTCGGCCCTGGACATGCTGGCGGGGCTGGACCCGGGCGCATGCCTGCTGTTACTGGGCGGGCCCCGTTCCGAAGCGGGGGAAGCACCCGGTTCCTTCGGTTTATCCGACCCGCAAACCCGGTTGGCGCAGGCCATCGCGGCGCGCGGGCTTCAGGGTCGCGTGCATGTTACCGGATTCCTGCCGGAGGCGTCCCTTAACGGGCATTTGCGCCTATGCGACGCGTTCCTGTGCCCCATGCGGTTCAAAAGCAACAGCAGTTCGCTCCTGAACCTCATCCACCTGGGCAAGCCCATTCTCGCTTCCGATCTCCCGTTGACCCGCTATCTCAAGGCGCAGGGCGCCCCTTTGGAACTGTATGCGGATGCGGAAGGGTTGCGGCGGGCCATGTCGGCGGCGCTCTCCGTCGCTGCGCCGTCGCCGCCAAACCGCTATCCTTGGGATTTCGGGGCCGTGGCGGAAGCCTATCTGAGGGCGGTCGCGGCGGATCAGCCCAGGTAACTTGCCCGTTACTGGAGCCCGTTCAATAGTTGAAGGACAGCCGCAAAGACAGGTTGTGCGTGCTGGGAAACCGGTTCTTGGCGGCGGTGAGCGTCTCCTTCACCTGGTACAGGTAGCCCAATTCCAGGTTGCGGCTGAGGAAAAAGCGGAAGTCGGCCGTGAGATCGTCCAGGCGCAGCCGGGAAGGCTGCCCGTTGGGCGCGAACATTTCCAGGCGCAGGTCCAGGGTTATCTGGGATCCCAGCCGCAGGGTCGTGTTCAGGGTGCCCTCCGCCCCTATTTCGTAAATGGACTCATTGCGGGTATAGATCGAATCGGCAGTGTTGGTATAACTGTCCTTCACCAGGGTCTGATGGGCGGCGATGCCCACCTGGGTTGTCGCTTCCAAGTAGTACTTCGACAAGAGTTCCACGTTAACGCCTATGCCCTCCTTGAAATTCAAGGGATCGAAGGCCGGCGCGATCAGGAAATCGCCGCTGGTGTTCCGCTCCAGCTCGATCGCGGGAGTGCCGAGGGAGTCGACGGTATGGGCGATGAAAATGGTGTCCGTGGCCGCGATACGATTGAAGAAATGCGTGTCCATGGTGCCGCGGATATAGGGGCCCAGCCAGGGATTGAGGCGGCGGATCCACGTGGTCCGGAGCTCGGCTATATCGGAAGTGACGCTGAACGGGCGTCCCCGCTCCTTGCTGAAATTGTCCTGCAGCAGCAGCTCGGTCGTTCCCAGATAGCGGACATTGTCGAAAAGCGCGCGCACGCGCAAATCGCTGGAAACCTGCGTGGCCTCCTTGCGCACATCGGCGTCGCTGGTCTCCCGCGACAGGTTCAGGTTACCGCCCGCCCTGAGCCCGTAGGACCAATGGCTGCCCGCTTTCACGCGCGTGTCCAGGGATTTGCTGCCCCCGGAAATGATGTCGCCGCCCACGTCCTTGTCGTATACGAGCTCGATCTGGGAAAATTCGCCGGGATTGATCTGTACGGTGATGTAATTGCGCAAGGAGTTGAACCCCTCGCCCGGTTTGCTGATGCGGTACATGCCGGGCGGGAGAATCCAGGTCTTGATGTCCTGCAGGCGCTCCTGTTTAAGGCCGTGGCCCTTGCCGAAGTTCACCCACTTGCCCATGCGCACCACTTCGTATTGCCCGTCGATATAGCCCCCGTCGGCATTGAGGGTTTCGATGATCATCCCTCCCCACGCGGGCGGGATCACGGTGGAATGGTTCTCCTGCACCACCACGCTAACCTGGATTTGTTGGATGGCGTTACCTGAGCCGAAGCGTAGGGAATAGGATCCGGAATCCAGGAGGATGCGTACGCCGGTTTGGCCGGTTTTGACCAGGCGCCCGCGCGCGTTGAGGACGGAGACTTCCGGTTCCCGCCGGGGCTCGGTGAATGTGGGCACGAATACCGCGCCTTTACCGAGCGGGATCAAGGTGCGATCACGCGAGAGTTGCTCTTCCAAGGGGGGCGCAGGCCAATTGGCGACGGACTTTGGCGGAGGGGCCTCGGTTTTGACGTTGGCTTCGGATTTCTCCACTTCCAAAGCGGAGATGTCTTCGCCGGGAAGATCGCCAACCTGAAGGGCCCTGACCGGGATGGACAGCGCCAGCATCGCGAACCAGGGCAGCAGCCCCCGTGAGCTCCGGGTCTGTTCCATGGCCTTACGGTCTGGCTTTTCGGGAAAGCGTGTCCGCGGAGACGGAATCCTTCCGGGTCAGGACATTGTATTTGGTCTCGTCCAGCACCACTTCCAAATCGCTCACCATGCGATCGTTTATGCTTTCCAGCAGGGAGGAAAGCTCGCGGACGATGAATACCGGTTCCTGCTGCGGAACCGTCTTGCGCACATCGAAGAGCTTTTTCCAGACGATCTGGTTCGTCTTCGCGTTTTCCAACTGATATTCAATGGCCATGTGCGCATACCATTGGGATTTATTGTCGTACTCCTCCAAGGCCTGGATGTCGCAGGACAGCAGGAAGTCGGGCACGTAGTTTTCCACCGAACGGGTCAGGTTTTCAAAGAGATTAGCGGCCTTAAGGTGCTTGACCTCAAGATCGTTCACCATGCGCTCCGGATCCACCGCCCACAGATGCAGGTTGTAGAACTGCATCTGATTCGCCGATTGGCGGTACACGATCTGGCTGCGCCGATAGGCTTCCGCGATATTGCAATCGCGCACGCGCGCCACGTAAGGAAAAGGGCCCTTTTCCAGGCGCTCCTTGGGAGGCGTCGGCAGATAATCGAGCACATAATACTCGGTCACCTGGGGTTTGGCGAAAAAACCGCAGGACGTCAAGGCCAAGGCTGTGGCCGCCGTCGCGAGGGAGATCAGGATCGAGAACGCGCGCTTGGCTGTCATTTACGACGCTCCTGCTTGTCTTCGCCGCGCAGGAGCACCGAGGGGTTCTCCTTGATCTGGCGGCTGAAGGTGTTCATGTTTTTCATGGTCTCTTTCATGTCGCTCATGGATTGGGCCAAATCCTCCTGCACGCGCCGAACCGTGAGATCCACTTTCTGGGCAACGCCGGTGATACCCTCCGCCGCTTTGCGGTATTCATGCACGGTTTGCTCCACTTCCATTTTCTGCATTTTGCTTTTCAAGGTGATGGCGGCGGACTCCATCGCGCCCAGGATGTTTTCCATGCGCTGCCCGGGCTTGACCCGGTTGATATCCGTTGCCAGGCTGTCCAAGGAGGAACTGAGGTTGGCGGAGCTCTTGATGAGCTTTTCTAGCTGCTGGCGATTCTGCGATTCCGTGAACGAAATCACATTGCCAAGGAGGCGATCGATCTTGTAGGCGATGGAATCGGCGCGCACGGCGAGCTTCCCGAAGGTGGACAGGTCCGATTTCACTTCCCCCCTGCGGGGAACGTCCTCGGCTGAATAGGATCCGCCGGTAATCTCCAGGTACTTCAATCCCGTTATGCCGTAACTGCCCATGGTCGCGACCATATCCACCTTCATGGGAGTTCCCTTGACGACCTCGAAATACACGATAGACCGGGAAATGTCTGTGGTGTCGGTGGTGATGCTGGAGATATTTCCCACTTCCTTGCCGTTCTGTTTCACCGGCGTTCCCAGCTCGAGGCCGCTCACGGACTCCGAAAGCCGGGTGAAATAGGGGACCTTTTTGGTGAAAATCTTCTTTCCAACGATGATAAATAAGATGGCCACTAACAAAGCTCCCGAACCTATCAGGAAGATTCCGAGGCGTGCCTTTTCGGCCTTGCTCACGTCCATTAATCGTCCTCCAGATTGAATGCCACGGTATGCCCCGTTTGCGCTACCGGTTCGGATTTGCGATCGAGGAAATCCTTGACCGCTTGCGGACCCGTCGTTTGCGCCTCGTCCAGTCCGCCGTCGAATATGACCTTGCCTTTCGCCAGAAAGGTCATCTTGTCGCACAAGGCCCGGATTGAATCCAGTTCATGGGTGACCACCACCATGGTGATCCCCAGGCTTTCGCGGAGCGACAACAATAGTTCGTCCAGTCCCCGCGAAGTCACCGGGTCCAATCCCGCCGAAGGCTCGTCGCAGAACAACAGCTCGGGATCGGTGACCAGGGCGCGTGCCAGTGCGGCCCGCTTGCGCATGCCGCCGGAAAGTTCATCGGGGCGTTTGGCATAGGCATGGCCCAGTTTCACCTGCTCGAGCTTGATCCGGACCAATTGCTCCACCACCGCGTGGGGCAACCCTGGGTTGTGGATGCGCAGCGGCAAAGACACGTTTTGGCCCACGGAAAGGGAGGAAAGCAAAGCCCCCGACTGGAATAGGACACCCATCCGCCGCATCAGCTCATTGGCGGGCCGGCCTTCCGACCAGTCCACGCGGCTCCCCAGGATTTCCAGGCTTCCCGCCAAAGGACGCTCCAGGCCGATGATGTTCTTGAGCAGGGTGGACTTGCCGCATCCGGATGCGCCCAGGATGATGCGGATCTCGCCCGCTTCCACGCGCATGGAAACGTCCTCGAGCACCACCTTGCCGGAGTACCCGGCCTTGAGACCGGCCACTATCAGTTTCGTTTTATCTGCCATAAGTCGGTTTGCTGCGCGTGCCGGGACTTTCCTAATAATAGAAGATAAACGAGAACACCGCATCGGCAAGGATGATTGCGAAAATGCACGTGACCACGCACGAAGTGGTCGCTTTACCCACCGCATCGGCGCCTCCGCGCACGTTCAGGCCTTTGTTGATGGCGACCAAGGCGATGATCCAGGAAAAAACCAGCGACTTCACAAGCGCCTGACCCAAGTAGTTCAGCGTCACCGAATCCTGCAGCTCGTTGATGTAAGAGGCGGGGGAAAGCTTGAAGAAGAAGAACCCCACCACCAAACCCGCGAAGATCCCCGAAACCGCGGAACAGACGGTCAGAAGTGGCGCGGTCAGGCTCATGGCCCAGAAGCGCGGCAAGACCAGGAAATGGACGGGGTTGATCGCCATGCTTTGCAAAGCGCCTACCTCTTCTTGCACAACCATGGTGGAGATTTCCGCGGTGATGGAGCTTCCGGATCGCCCCGCGAGGATTACGGCGGTCATCAGGGGCCCGATTTCCGTGACCATGCTGATGCCCATGCCGCTGGCGAGGAAAACCGTGGCTCCGAATTTCTGGAGCTGGATGCCCGATTGCAAGGCCAAGGTGAATCCGATGACCGTGGATAAAAGCACCACGATGGGCAAGGCGCTGCTTCCCAGCCTCATCATCTGGTGGATGGAGTCTTCCCGTAGCAGCGTTTTGGGGCGGAACATCGCCAAAGTGGACCAGTACAAGGATTCGGAAAGCAGCACCAGGGTGTCGCGGATTTCGATCAGGAACTTCCAGGTGCTATCGCCGAGTCGGAACGCCACCCCCGGGTCCGGCTCGGCTTGGGTTTCGACCGAATCCGGCAAGGCAAGCTTGGCCAGGTCTTTTTTCAATTCCGGGGACAGGTGGAAAAGGATGAGCTTGAGGCCGGATTTTTCCAGGGAATCCTGGAGATGGGCCAACCAAGCCAAGGAAAGGGCGTCCAGCTTGCGCAAGCGATGGCAATCGAGCCTGAGCTCGCCGCCTTTGCCATTGCTTTCGGCATCCGCCATTAGGCGGGAATGCTCCCGGGATACCCAATCAGGGGTGATCTCCTCGGGCAATTCGACTTCCTGAACCTTCACTGGCCCATCCCGTCAGAGTTTAAGAGATCGCATGATGCGGATAATAAATGTTAATTTTCACTGGCCTGTGAATGAAGTCATGGATGGTTCCGATATTTTAAATAAAAAACGCACCAGGTTCGAAGATTAAATGAAATATAGGCTTTTCCCGACCCGGTATGCCTTGCGCCTGTGCGCGGCCTTGCCCAAGACACGCATGCGATGGGTTTCGCTATGCATGGCGGCGATTTTGGCCATGACCATGGCGGGGACGGCGATCGCAGCCGGTGAGGCTACAGCCGTTGCGGCGGACGATTCCAGCAAGGCCGCAAAGGCGCCGCCCAAGACCCGGGCTAAGACGACCAAAGCGACCAAGTCGCGCAAGCCTACGGCCGCGCCGAAAGCGGACAGCGCCTCAGAGCCGCAGGACAAGGCTCCCGCAGCGGCCGGCGAGGCCGCGGCCCCGGATTCCAACCGTACCGATTCCGCATCCGCAGCGGCTCCAGCCCCGGGGGATACCGCTGCGCCCTCGCCGCCTCTGACTCCCGCCACCCTGGTCTTCGATTATCCCTTCATGGAACAGCGCTCCCAGGAAATCCATCCCATCTTGATGGAAAAGAAGCTGGAGATAGACAAGGCCGAACAGCGGATGCATGAGCTGGAAATGGGCGCCATCCTGCCCAGGTTCCAAATCGAGACCGGCATCGGTCCGGCCCCTGGCCTGAGGAATGTGCGCGACTCCCTGGCCGTCCTACCGGGTAACACGTACTATGTCATACAGAACCAGAAGGATTTCGACTTCGAGGACTGGGGGCCATTTTTCGGCATCGAGATGACGGTCGCGCAGCCCTTGAACCTGTCCCGTTACCGCGCCGGCCACAAGGCCGCAGCCGCCAGCATCAAGGTTTCCGAGGCCGCCTTCCAGAAGGAGAAGGTCGATGTCTCCGAGGATGCCCAGAAGCTTTACTTCCAACGCGTGTATGCGGGCCAGATGCTTTCCGTACTGAAAGATGCGACCAAAGAGCTCGACCGCGCCCAGAAGAAAATCGAAGGCTTGCTGGATGACGGGGATCAAAGCGTCAAGCAATCGGATCTGCTCGAGATGAAGGCAGGGCGGTACACCTTGGAAAAAGCGCGCAACGAAGCCGCCCTCGGCGTGGCCCGCGCGGAATTGGGCTTGCGCTTCTTAATGCAGGTTCCCGACAGCCTCGGCCTGGTCCCGAAGGACTCGGTCCTCTCCCTCCGTCCCGAAACGTTCCCTTCCCTGGATTCGTTGAAAATGCTCACCTTGCTCAACCATCCCGATCTGAAACGCCTGGCCAACGGGCTGGCGGCCCGGCGGGAGCTGGTGCGTGTGGCCAAGGGGGAAATCGGACCGGATATTTTCCTCTTCGGCACCTTCAAGTACACCAAAGCCTGGTCCACCGATCGGCAATCCGGCGGCGAGGATCCCTTCGCCCGCGATCCCTTGAATGAATTGACCGGCGTTGGCGGCTTGGGCATGCGCTTAAACCTCAATTTCTGGTCCCGGCTGGAAAAGGTGCGCAAGGAGAAAATCGAACTTGCCCAGTTGGAGCGTACGGAAACCTATGCCGCCCGCGGCCTGGTGCTGAAAATGCAGGATGAATATATCCAGCTCTTGAATTGCCTGGCCAACGTTACCGAATCCCAGAAATCCCTGCGCTCCGCGGAAGCCTGGCTCAAAGGCGCGGCCTTGAAATACGACTTGGATCCCTCCACGGCGAAGGATATTTTATCGCCTTACAAAACCGTGATCGGCGCCAAACGGGACTATTTCGAGGCCGTGCTGAACTATAATCTCGCCGTATCCCGGGTTATCAAATCCATAGGTTGGACTCTCACCGATTATATTCATAATTTGAAACCGAATGGATAGATGGATAGGCGGCGGGCCGGCGAGCGCTCCGTGCCATGATAAGGAGATTCCATGCGGGGATTGAAATACGGGATGCTGACGGGTTTGACGGTGATGGTCTTGGCGGCCGCTCCTGTTTTTTCCGCGGCCGGGGATCCGGTCGCGGTGATCAAGAAGAAAGACTCCGAACTGCAGAAATTGCTGCGGGACAAGGTCGCTTCCAAGCAAACCGATCGCATCAAGGTGCTCATCAACGGCATCTTTGATTTCGAAGAACTCGGCAAACATGCCCTGGGCCCGGAAACCTGGAAGGCCATGAACCTAGATCAGCAGAAACGCTTCGTGAAAGCCTTCAAGGAAATGGTCGAGAACGCCTCCGTGAAGAAGCTGGAAGTCTATCAATCCGATTCCAGCGTTTATGAGGCCCCTGAACTGGGCGACGGCAAGGCCAGCGTCACCGCACATGTGTTTTCCAAAGGAACGGAGTCGGTGGTCACCTATAAACTGCTGAGCAAGGGCGACAGCTGGAAGGCATGGGATCTCATCATCGACGATTTGAGCACGGCCCGCAACTATGGCGAGCAATTCCATAAAATCCTGCAAACCTCCAACATCGATGGGCTCATCGCCAAACTCGAGAAAAAAGCCTCCGGTTCGGCGGAAGGCAAGCCGGCCGACAGCATGAAGGTCAAATCCGAGTCCCCGGCCGTGGCGAAACCCGTCGCGGCCAAAAAGACGCCCGTCAAAACCTCCGTGAAAGCCCCTGAAAAGGCCGTTACCGCCCCGACTTCCACGGCTCCCGTCAAATAGGGAGCATAGCGATGGTCTGGGTATACATAGCCCTGGCCATCGTGCTTCTGCCCCTCCTTGCCTTGCAATTGCTGCGCTTCCGTTTCGCGCTCGATCTGAATTCCCCGTTCCTCGTCAAGGGTACCCTGACCGTTACCTTCCCTTTTTTCCCCCGCGAGTTCGCCTTGGCCGCGGGCGGAGCTCACCCTCCTTCGTCGAGCCCCGATGCCGCAAACGAGGGAAAGAACATGGGCGGAAAAGGCCAACGGGGCGGATTGACCTTGCCCGACTCCTGGGTGGCCTTTTTCCAGCGCCTCAAGCGGCGTTCGCGCGCCGCGGCGATCAAGTGTGCGCTGGACTTCCAGGTTTGGCGGCTGCTGCTCGGCTTTCTCCTGAAAACCGGTAAACGCGCGCTGGGCCTTTTGCATCCGGCCATGGAAAGGTTGAGCCTCGGTCTGGAGGACGCCCATGCCCTGGGCCGCATCGCCGCATATTGGGCCGTTCTGCAGGGAACGCTGCCCGGCCTGGCCTGCCCCACCGAGTTCAGGTTCGCGGCGCCGGCTTTTACTCTAGAGCTCCGGGCCCGGGGAGGCTTTTCCGGACTGAATGCGCTATGGTTCTGCCTTACGGTCCTGTTCTCCCTCCCCTGGGCGGGCCTGGCCACCCGCTTCATCCAATGCTGGCGCGACCCGGAGCTGAACC
>JBDSWM010000244.1:0-13239 GCA_039926685.1 Fibrobacteria bacterium
TACCTCACGCCTTCACTCGGTTATAATCAACCATCCGGCCGGGCCGGACTCCATCCTGATCGTCTTCGGTCCGGAGCTTCGTTGCGACCCGTTCCCGCCCTCGGCGAGATAGTCCTGGCGGAAGGAAACCTTCACGCGGGAGTATCCCTCCGGTTCGATTTGCGGCTCGCTGATTTCCATCTGGATCTTGGATTTGGTCTCGAATATCTTGGCTTTCCGGTCCAGGAAGGATTGCCGATCGCGGCCTTCCTTGTCGCGGAAATCCGGATCGTAATTCTCGCCGTACTTCTCGATGCTGCGGCTGCTCCAGTCATCGCGCCAGTGCTTCAAGCGGTCGATGATGGCCTGCTTATCCTTGGCCGACAGGTTCTGCATGGATAATTCCGGGAAACTCCTGGCTTCCTTGGCCAGGAACTCTCCCGCATCCTTGAGCGCTTTCGCCTTGGCGGCGGTATCGGCCTGCGTCTTGCGCCCATAAGCGGAAACGATGGAGGGATATTCCCGCTCCATGCCGGCCACGTCCATTTGCTTGGCGGGATCGGGAGCAACGCCGTCCGGCAGGATTACCAGCGGGGTCCCGATGTCGGCGAAAGCGGAAAGCGCCACCACGTCGTCGTTGGCCAGCGACAGGCAGCCATGGGTATAAGCGGGCAGCTTGCCCATGTCCGTGCCGTGGATCCAGATGCCTTGCCCCGATTTGCCTTCCGCCTCGTCGCCGGGGCGGGGATAATTCAGCGTGAAGACCAACGGTCCGTAAATTGGCCCTTTGGACGGGCCGGAAAAGAGGCCGATGATCCAGAAGCGGCCTTCCGGCGTGCGCAGGTCGCCGGCATCGAGCTTGTCCCCAAAGGCGCGGCCGATGGCCATGGGATATGCGACGGCTTTTTCCCATCCACTCCCGACGCGGCGGTAGGCGTACAAGGTGCGATCGCGTTTGCAGGCGATCAGGTAGAATCCGTTTTCGGGCAGTCGCACCGGTTTCGCTTCCGCGGGCGGGACGACGGCCATGGCAGGCACGACGGGCGTTTCCTCCGGATTGGGGCCGGAAGCGGGGGCGGCGGGAGAAGGGAAAGCGGAAGGGAGATTCGCCGCGGTCGGGGCCGACGCCACGGAAGCGGAAGGCCCGGTTGTCAGCGCCGGAGCCGCGGGTACGTTGGAAAGCGCCGCGGGTTCATGGTTGGACAGCGAGGCCAAGGATGACGCGGTGGCCGAAGTGATGGATCCGAGCGACGCGATCGCGGCCGCGCGATGATGGATGGCGAACCGCGCGGTCACCACCGAAAGGCCGATGAAAGCGACCGAGAGCGCGGCGAAGCGGATACGTCTTATCTGCGCGCCGCGCACGACGCTGGCGATCCTGGGAAACCCGCCGTATAGCAAAGGGTCATGGAAGGCGATGGCGGTCTCGCGGTTGCGGCGCCAAACCTGGAAGGAAACCCCCACCTGGTGGATCTGACGTCTGATTGTATAGCCGGGGCGAAGTGTCATGCGCATACTGAGGCAGATTATATCATTCAGGCGCCCCGGAATCCCCGCCTTTTGCAAGCGGGTAAAGGGGAAAAACAGGGGTGGGATTTGCGGTCTTTTTTACTGGGATGGCGGAAGACCGGTCAAGGAATGTTAAAGCGGCGAATGGGGCCGGAAAGGACATAGGGGATGTCACTAGCCCGGCGCGGGATGCCGGGAGAACCGGCACCGCGCGTGCGGAGGCAGGGAGGGGATCAGCCGAGGCAGATGTCTTCGATATCCGTGCTCCAGCCTTCCAATTGCTTGATGCGGCTGGGATGCTGGAGCTTGGCCAGGGCCTTGGACTCGATCTGGCGGACACGCTCGCGCGAGATGCGGTACTTGTCCCCGATTTCCTTGAGGGTTTTCACCAGGCCGTCATCCAGGCCGAAGCGCATGCGCACGATGGCCTGTTCCTTGGCGTCCAAGGAGGAGAGCACGCCGTCGATCTGCTTGCGCAGCATGCGCATGTTGACGCTCTGCGAGGGCTTCTCGGCGGACTTGTCCTCGATGAATTCCGAAAAGGTGTTGTTCTGATCGCCGCTGACGTAGTCGTCCAGTGAGATGGGATCCTGGGACACGTCCATGGCCAGCTGCACCTTCTTGATGGAACAACCGACCTTGGTGGCGACATCTTCCGGATTGGGATCCTTGCCCGTGCTCTGCTGCAGCTCGCGGCAGACGCGCATCACCTTGCGGACGATATCGAGCATGTTTGCGGGTACGCGCACGGTCTTGGCCTTATCCGCGATGGCGCGCGTGATGGACTGCTTGATCCACCAGGTGGCGTAGGTCGAGAACTTATAGCCTTTGGTATAGTCGAAATTCTCCACGGCCCGGATAAGGCCGCTGTTGCCTTCCTGGATCAAGTCGATCAGTTCCAGGCCTTTGGCTGTGTACCGCTTGGCGATGGAAACTACCAGGCGCACGTTGGCCTCGACGATTTCCTCCTTGGCGCGGTCGCGGACCACTTCCCATTGCTTGATGCGGCGGAGATGCTCCAATTCCTGTTCGGTGCCGCCCTGCTCTTCCTTGTACTTGCCCACCAAGCGGTCGATTTGCTTGTGGTTGAGCTTGAAGGCCACGCAATCGTTCACCAAGCGCATTTCCAGGTTTTCCACCTCCGAGGCCAGGGCCTGTTGGTCGCCGCCTTCGGTCTGCACTTCCTGGTACTTGAGGGTCATCTCCTCCAGCTTGGTGAAGTTCTTGCGCATGCGGGTGATGGCGGCTATGGCCTTTTCCTTTTCGGAGTCGTACACCTTGGGATCGGTCCAGGCGTCGTTGTCGATCTGGAGGATTTCCTCGATGCGGAGATCCTCCTCCAAGACCTGGCGGCCCAGATCGAGCACCATGGCCACCATGTTCTTGGAGCGGAAGATGATGGCGCCGATGCGCTTCTGCACCTCCTCGATGCGCTTGGCTATGTTGATTTCCTCTTCCCGGGACAGCAGCGGCACCTTGCCCACGGAGTTGAGGTAGACCCAGGTGGGATCATTGTAGCGGGCCAGCTTCTTTAGGCTGTCGGGCTTGGTCGGCTTGCGCGCCTTGACGACGAATTCCGAGACTTGCACCTGCTGGTCGACGAAGAATTGACGCAGGGTCGAATACTCCTCGTCCGATCGGCACAGGGCCTTGATCTGGTTTTCCGCGATGAAGCCCTGGAGCTTGGCTTGCTTCTGTAGCCTTCGCAGTATTTGTCCGTCAAGTTCATTCATACCGGCCCGCCTTTGCTTTTCGATTGAAGCTCGCTGATGCGTTTTGAGAAATCCATGAATCGTTGCTTGTCTTTTTCCATCGCGCGCTGCTTCATGAGCCAGCGCAATTCCAGCGCGCGCAGAAGTCCCGCGAAATGCTTTCGCTCCTCGGCCTTTTCGGCGCCTTCCGTCAGGCGGATGGCGGCGAGGATATCCTGCTGCCCCTTGGAGAGGCGCTCGTGGAATTCCTTGATCAGGAACGCGCCTTTTTCCTCGACGAAGGCCAGCAGATGATCGACCAGCTCCTTCACCGCTTCCACCTGCAACCACTCCAGCTTGACGCTGTCGAGAGCGGCCAGGGAAAGCTCCGGCGAGGAGATCAATGATTGCAGCAATTGCCATTCCGCCAACGCCTCGTCGCGGGGACGGCCCCCGGGGATGGCGCCGGAAAAGACGGCCACGGTGTCGGCTTTTTCCACCCCGGCATCGGCGGCCTTGGCCAATGGTTGGGCGACGGTTCCGGGCTGCGCATAAACCGGCCGCGCCGCTTGCATGCGGATGGTCTTGAGGCCCAGCTTCTTGCGGATTTCGTCCAGGTATTGCTCGCGCACGTTGGGGGAAGGCATGGTCTGCAGCAGGGCCAGGCAGTCGCCCAGGAGGGCTTCCTTCTCCTCCGGGCTCATCTCGTCCACGCGCTTGGCCGCGGAACGCAACAGGAAGCCCACTATGTCTTCGCTTTGCGAGAACAGTTCCTTGATCTTATCCCCGCCGAACTTGCGGGCGAAGCTGTCCGGATCCTCTTCCGCTGGCAGCACCGGCACTTTCACTTCCAGGCCTTGGGCCAGGAGCGGCTCCAGGCTGCGGCGCACCGCCTTGCGCCCCGGGGCGTCCCCGTCCAGGAACAGGAAAACCTTGCGGGCGAAACGCGCCAGGATCTGGACATGATCCTTGGTGAGGGCCGTGCCGCTCACGGCTACGGCATTGCGGATGCCGGCCTGCCATAAAGCCAGCAAATCCATGTAGCCTTCCACGATCACCGCTTCGCCCAGCTTGTCCATGCCGTTGCGGGCGAAGTTCAAACCGTACAGTACCTTGCTTTTGTGATAGAACGCCGATTCGGGGGAGTTCACGTATTTGGGCGCATGCGCATCCTTGGGGGCGTTTTCCGATCCCGGAGCCGCAAGGATGCGGCCGCCGAATCCGATCACGTGGCCGCTCATGTTCCAGATGGGGAAAATCAGGCGGCCGGAAAAACGATCATAGAGACGCCCGCCCGCGGCTTCCCCCACGATGCCGGCATCGATCAAAGCCTGGTTGGGGATGCCTTTGGCGGCGGCGCGTTTGAGCAGCTTGTCGGCCGATTGGGGCGCCAAACCGATCTGGAATTGCTTGCGCGTCTCGTCATTGATACCGCGGCCGGCCAAATAGGCCGATACTTCCGCGTTGCCGGCCAGTTCCTCTTGATAAAGCTGGCAGGCCAATTGGTTGGCGGCCAAAGCTTGGCTGGCCTTGCCTTTATCCCCATCGTCCTTGGAGAACAGGATGTTCTCCGGAATGGCCACGCCCGCGCGGGCAGCCACGGTCTTCAAGGCATCTATGAAGTCGAGCTTCTCGTATTCCTGCACGAACTTGAGCACATCCCCGCCGGCGCCGCAAGCGAAGCATTTGTAGATGCCCATTTGCGGGTTCACGTTCATGCTGGGGCTGCGATCATGGTGGAAAGGGCAAAGCCCTACATAACGGGCGCCCGCCTTCTTCAAGGGCACGTATTGGCCGATGATCATGACTATGTCGGCGTTTTCCTTGACTTGGAGGATGATATCGCGAAGCGTGGACGCCAAAAAAGACCCCGAGGATTGAAAAAGGGAATAATACCCATCCTCGCATCCATCCCGTAGGGCGGGATCAAATGGAATCGGTGAGAGCAAAGCCCCGTGCACCGAACTAGCGCACGCATCCTGCGTCGGCAATCCGATACCCCCTGTTGGCGGTCATGAATGTGTGAAACTCTTCGTCTGAACCATTATGCAATTCCCCCGAAGACGGGTGCAACTTGGATTTTTCAGGTTATTTGAGGTTGAATTCTTTGGACCATAATCAGGTTATCGACTAGGTTATCTGGCCATGGACCAAAGCGTCTCCCCGAGTCCTCCTATTATTAGGGAATATACCGCCGCAACCCCAATTTTGGTCCTGGGTCTGCCTGGGGTTCCCGGGTTAAACGCCTTTCATTTTGTACGCGCCTTGTTCCCCGAGGAGACTTTCGGGGCGGCACCCCCCAATGCACCGGAACTATATGTACCGGATTCCCCTTATGGCCCCGGAATCCTGTCCGCGGATCCGGAAGACCCCCGGCAGCTGAACGCGCTTTTTGAAATCCATGGTTTCAAGACCGTTATCGACGCCTCCGGTTGGTGCGCGCTCAAGTCCTGCGAATTCGATCCGGCCCTGGCCCGCAGGCTGAACGTGGACATCGGGCGCAATGCCATGGAGGCGGCCCGACGCCACGGCGCGCGCCTTATCCGTCTCTCCACAGATTTGGTATTCGACGGCAACCCGCATGAGCGCGGAGGCGAAACCATCCTGGGCGGCTACCGCGAGGACTCCCCGGTATCGCCGGTCACCGTATACGGCAAAATGATGGCGGAAGCCGAAAACGTCATCGCACAAGGCTATCCGGAAGCGGCCATCCTGCGCATCGCCTTGCCGATGGGCCCATCCCTGAACGGGCATGCCGGCGCCATCGATTGGATCGAATCCCGCTTCCGCAAAGGCAAGCCCGCCACCCTGTATTTCGACGAGGTGCGCAGCAATCTCTATGTCCAGGATTTGAACCGTGTGTTGGCGCATTTCATGGGCAATGGGGAAGGCGGTCTCTGGCATGTGGGCGGCCCCCGGCCCCTGAGCCTTTACGGGATCGCCCAAGTCATCAACCGGGTGGGGAATTACCCGCCGGAATTGCTGATGGGCTGCCTGCGCGCCGCAGCCGGGCCTATGCCTCCTCGTGCCGGCAACGTGGGCATGGACACGTCCAAGGTAACCGCCCTGCTACCTGCGGGCACCCTGCGCCCCTGGCCCGCCGCGGCCGACCAGGTTCCCGACCATCCCCGATGGCATGCCCACCGGGATCGGGACTACCCCCCCGGAGCCATTGCCCGGTTCCTGTACGGGGACGGCTGGCCTTCGGCCTGGGATCATCCCATGTTGTTGGTTCCCGGCGCCGGGGACTGAACCGGAATGGCGGTTTGGGTATAGCGCCGCCTCCCAGGGCCTTTTTTTAATTAAATTGACCAGGTCCGGATGCCCGCAGGGTATCCGCTTACTTCCGGTTGCGGCGGGTTCTTGACTCCCATTTCCGGTAGGTATATTGGGATCCAAGGAAAAAGAGTTCGCAATAGCATGAAAAGCATGAGCACGCCGATACAATCTTCCCAGTCCGCCGGTTCGACCGGTTTCGGGATACCCTACCTCACCGGCAAACAAATCCGGCAAGGCTTCATCGATTTCTTCGCCGGCAAAGGCCATGTATTCGTCCCCTCCGCCCCCGTGGTGCCGCACGACGACCCCACTTTGCTCTTCACCAATGCCGGCATGAACCAGTTCAAATCCGCATTGCTGGGCGAAAACCGCGAAGGCTGGAAGCGCGTGGCCAACTCCCAGAAATGCATCCGCGTTTCCGGCAAGCATAATGATCTCGACGAGGTGGGGCGCGATACCTACCACCATACCTTCTTCGAAATGCTCGGCAACTGGTCCTTTGGCGACTATTACAAGAAGGAAGCCATCAAATGGTCCTGGGAGCTCTTGACCGAAGTCTGGAAGCTGCCCAAGGATCGCCTGTTCGTCACCGTCTATAAGGACGACGACGAGGCCGAGAACCTGTGGAAGACCGAGACCGACATCGCCCATGAGCGCATCATGCGCTTTGGCGCGAAATCCAACTTCTGGGAAATGGGCGAAGTGGGCCCCTGCGGCCCCTGCTCGGAAATCCATTTCGACATGGGCGATCCGGCCACCCAGGCCGCCACCTATGCCGACGAGGCGGAAGGGGTCAACGGAACGAATGCCAGGTATATCGAGCTTTGGAACAACGTGTTCATGCAGAGCGAACGCCTGCAAAGCGGGGATCTGAAGCCGCTCAAGAACCAGAACGTGGATACGGGCATGGGCTTCGAGCGCATCGTTTCCGTGATCCAGGGCTCGGGCTCCAATTACGAGACGGACGTTTTCCAACCCATCATCACCCGCATCGCGGACCTTTCCGGCGAGGCCTATTCCAAAGGCCCGGAAGGGACGCCCCATCGCGTCATGGCCGATCACGTGCGCGCCCTGTCCTTCGCCATCGCCGATGGCGCGACGCCGGGCAACGAAGGTCGCGGGTACGTGTTGCGCCGCATCCTGCGCCGCGCCAGCCGTTTCGCCCGTAACCTGGGCCAGCGCGAGCCTTTCCTCTGCAAACTCGTCGAAACCCTGGCCGACACCATGGGCGACGCCTATCCCGAACTGGTGCAGCGCCGGGCCTACATCGAGCAGGTGATCCGCGCCGAAGAGGAACGCTTCATGCGCACCCTCGACCAGGGCCTGGACCGCTTCGCCAAGATCGCCGCCGAAACCAAGGGCAAGCATAAGGCCGGGGACGCATCGACGCCTATCATCAGCGGCGCGGATGTTTTCCTCCTGTACGATACCTACGGATTCCCCACCGATCTCACCCGCGTGATCGCGGAAGAGCAAGGCCTGTCCATCGACGAGGCCGGCTACACGAAGTTCATGGAAGAGCAGCGCGAGCGCGCCCGCGGGGCCGCCAAGTTCGACGGCAGCATCGGGCTCGACGAAGGCTGGACACTGCTGTCCCCTTCCACGGACACGGAATTCATCGGCTACTCAACCTTGGTGTCGGACGTTAATGTCCGTCGCTTCCGCGAAGTGGGCGACCAGGTACTGGTCGTCCTCGACAAGACCCCGTTCTATGCGGAAGCGGGCGGCCAGGTGGGCGATACCGGCACCCTGACCGGAAAGCCGGGACCCGCCGGTGTGCCCCTGGTGCAACTGCGCGTGCTGGATACGGTAAAGATGTTCGACATGGTCCTGCACAAGTGCGATCTGTTGGGCGGCATCCTGAGCCCCGAAACCATGAAGGGCCTGAATGCGGAAGTTGACGGGGAAGCCCGTTTCAAGACGGTGCGCAACCATAGCGCCACCCATCTTCTGCATTCCGCCTTGCGCGAAGTTCTGGGGACCCATGTGCAGCAGCAGGGTTCGCGGGTCGCGCCGGATTCCCTGCGCTTCGATTTCACCCATTTCCAGGGCATGACCCCTGATGAGATCAAGCAGGTGGAGCAGAAGGTCAACCTGGCCATCGAGCAGAACCACTCCATCAGCCATGCCGTGCACGGCATCGAAGAGGCCAAGCAGATGGGCGCCATGGCCCTGTTCGGCGAAAAATACGGGGACAAAGTCCGCGTCATCACCATGGGCGCCGTGAGCATGGAACTGTGCGGTGGCACCCATGCCAACGCCACAGGCGAAATCGGCATGCTGAAAATCATTTCCGAGAGCTCCATCGCCGCAGGGGTGCGCCGCCTCGAAGCCGTGACGGGCCTGGGCGCCCTGGATCTGGTCCAGCGCAACTTCAACTCCCTTTCAGACATCGCCAAGGTCTTTAAGGCCAAACCCGGCCAAGAGACCGAAAAAGTCGTCGAGGCCGTTGGACGCATAAAAGCCCTGGAAAAGGAAGTGCTGGAATTGCGCCAGGCGCAGGCCAAGCTGCAGGCAGCATCCCTGATAACTGCCCAAGGGAAACCCCTCAACGGAGCCACCGTCATCGTATACAAGCTGGAAGAAAAAGCTTTCCCGAAGGATTCGGTCGGCTTGCTGATAGATGGCTTGGCGGGCCTGCTCCGCAACGGCGTGGCGGTACTGACCCATGTATCCGGCGAAGCGCTTTCCATCTACGCAGTCGCTGGCAAGGAAGCCCAGGCCAAAGTGAAAGCGGGCGATTTGATCAAAGCCATCGGCCCGGTGGCCGACGCAAAAGGCGGCGGCAAACCCGATCGCGCCCAGGCCGGCTCCAAGTCCCCTGACAAGGAAGCCCTGGTCCTGGCGGAAGCTGAAAAATACTTGAAGCAAGCCCTGGGGGGATGATGGCCGTTGGATCGATTGAAACCCGGCTGATCCAGTCCCTGGAGAAGGTCCGCTCCCTGTTCTTCGTCCTGCTCGACCCGGATTCGGATACGCCCGAGGGCATCATCGAATCCGGCCTGCGCGCGGCCAAGCATGGCGCCGACGCGCTCCTCCTGGGCGGCTCCTTCGTGGGCAATCCGGCCTTCCAGAAAATAGCCCACGGCCTCAAAAAGGAAACCCAGATCCCCATCATCCTGTTCCCCGGGGGTTGCTCGCATGTTACCCCCGGTCCGGACGCGATCCTTTTCACCACCTTGATAAGCGGCCGCAATCCCCAATACCTCATCGATGAGCAGGTGAAAGGCGCCGTGCTGGTGCGCAGCCTGCGCATGGAGGCCATTCCCACCGCCTATATGCTGATCGAGTCGGGCCGGACCACGGCGGTGGAATACATCAGCAACACCCGCCCCATCCCCTCTGACAAGCCCGCCATCGCGGCGGCGCATGCCATGGCCGCGGAGCTGATGGGCCAGCGCTGGATTTACCTGGAAGCCGGAAGCGGCGCCCTCAACGCCGTACCCGCGCCCATGGTCAAGATGGTGCGGGCTTCCGTGGGCCTGCATGTGATCGTGGGGGGAGGCATCCGCACCCCGGAACAGGCGCGCGAGCGTTCCGAAGCGGGAGCGCATGCCATCGTGGTCGGGAACCTGTTCGAAGCCAGCAAGGATGAAAGCCTGATCAAGGATTTCGTCGTAGCCGTGCACGGCAAGTAGCGCGTCGCCTACCAAAAGGCTCGCCTACCAAATCCTCCAAACCAGATCGAAATTGACGCCGAAACGCCCGGGGGAATCCGGAGCCGTTATACCGGATTCATTCCTGTGCGGCTTCTCCGCGTGCCCGGGCCCATAGGCGCGCGCATTCAAACCCAAAGAAACCTGGAACCGCTTGACGGGATGGTAAACCAGATCGGCGAATGGAACCAGGCTGAACGTCGTGGGCTGGGACGTTTCCACCGTGGTCACCGCGCCCGGATTCCCCGCATCCGGTTCCTGCTCGGTAAAAGCGAAACTGCTGAAGGAGGCGAGCATGCCGGGGTTCAACTCGAAAAGCCTACCCAGCATGATGCGATAATACCCTTCCAGGCCGATGGCCTCGCTTTCCCGGCTATTCGTCACCTCCACCGGGCCGGCCGCCGACTGTCGGGAAGCCGTGGAGTCCTCATAATACCCGGCCAGCGTGAGCCTCAGTCCCGCTCCCCGGTATTCGGTAAAAACACCGAGCCCGGGCATTCCCGAGGATCGCCCAGTGCCTACCATCAGCCCTCCATGGAAAGCTTTCGGATCGGGACCCGCCTCGGGAGGCGATAAGAGCCGCGCATTGTAATCGCGGGCGAAGCCGCGGTTGAGGGAAACGGAGATCAACCGATTGCCCAGCATGGTGGCCAGAGCGGCGGTGGCGACTATAACTTTACGGTAATCCGGCTCATGGGATTGGAACTCTTTTATGATCCCGAATATGCCGAGCGCGTCGACCCCGGCCTGGAGCGCGGAAAGCCAATAGGTTTCCGATTCGGCGCTTCCCCAACTGGGGAGTATCCAGGTATGCACCCGGTTGGCATGGAGGTCGATGCTTTTTCCGCCTGCTGAATCGGTGATGGGGGCGGAATCGGGAATGGAGGCGGTATAGGCGGCCTGGGCGATGGGAGTGGCATGAGCGGAATACGCGGCATAGGCCGCATGGGAAGGTTCCGCCGCGAGGGCCGATAGCGTTGCCGCCAGCACGGTCAGGATGCGCATCCGGGCCGGCAACGGACCTGGATTATGCGCCGGTTTTTGCAACTTTGGCAGCTTTATCCCCCTGCAAGGCCATCCCCGGCATGGGCGGTCCCTTCACCCCCGCGTACTTTTTGCGGTACTCGCTGGGAGACATGTGCATTTGCCCTTTGAACTGGCGGTTGAAATGGCTCAGATCGTAGAAGCCGTTGTTGAGCGCGATGTCGGAAATGCGTTCGCCGCTTTCCGCCAAGGCCTGGCAGGCGGCATGCAGGCGCACCATGGTGATGTACTTGAGCGGCGGGATCTTGAACAGGGATTTGAAACGCCGCTCGAACTGGCTGATGGAAAGGCAGACTATCGACGCCAGCTTGGCCATGTCGATGGACTCGGGATAATGCCCCATCACGTAGTCGAAGACTTCGCCCATCTCGGTGAAATGGCGCGAGCCCGATTCCATTTTCTTGATATCGCGCGTGATCCCCGCCACGCCGATTATTTTCCCGGTCTCGTCGCGCACCGGCACCTTGGTGGTGGAATACCAGTCCGTGGCCTTGCCGATATGGATTACCAGCTCAATCGCGTTCACGACGGGTTCCCCGGTTTGCGCCACCTGCTTATCATCGCGGAGGTATTTCTCAGCCAAGTGGCGCGGGAACACGTCGAAGTCGGTAAGGCCGATCACGTCTTCGGCTTTTTTCATGCCGCACTTTTCCACGAAGATCCGGTTCACCATTGTGAAGCGCCCATCCAGATCCTTGGCGAACAGGAATACATCCGGCAAGCGTTCGAACAATTCGATCAAGGCCGGCTTCACGCCGCTCGCATCGGAATTCCACGCTCCCGGGCCTTTCATGCCAACCTCCAAAACCCCAACCCTTCCTCATCTTACGCGCGGCGGGAGCGCGCTGCCGATCCGCCTTGGCCCGCATACGGCGTCCTCCGCCTCAATTTAATTCGCCGCACTATGGTGGCACCGGCATTCCCGCGCGGAGTCAGGCGGGAATGCCCTGGATCCAAGCGGAGCGCAACCCGGTTTCATGCTTCCACGCACCCGCTAACCCGTCAAATCCCGGCGGTTGGGGCCTTTCCAGCCGCTTCCGTCCGATTTTCTGGCGGGAAATGGTCGTTTAGCCTATAATTAGGCTCTTGTGGCGAACTGAAAAAGCGCCGATCAGTTGACCATGTAGGGGGTCTTTATTAACTTAACCTGTCTAATTTTTTTTCACGTAGTAGGGCAGAAATGAAAACGGTTACGGTAAATCCCAAGACCATTTCGAACAAATGGTTCATCATCGACGCGAACGACGTCGTCCTCGGCCGCTTGGCCAGCAAGGCCGCCGCGCTTCTCATGGGCAAGAACAAGACGGCTTGGTCCCCCAATCAGGATCTCGGCGACCATGTCATCATAATCAATGCGGATAAGATCGCCCTCACCGGCAAGAAGCGCGAGACCATGCGCTACTTCAACCATTCCACCCATCCGGGCGGATGGCGCGAACTGTCCGTGGCCCAGGCCCAGGCCGTGCGTCCCGGTTATCCGGTCCGCCACGCCATCAAAGGCATGCTGCCCCACACCATCCTGGGCGAGCACATGGGCAAAAAACTTCACGTATACGGTGGCGAGACCCACCCCCACGCGGCCCAAAAGCCCGAGGTGCTGTCCCTCAAGTAGGGCCGGCCGGAAAATAACAGGAGGATATCATCGCTACCCAGGATACATACCGGGCAACCGGCAGAAGAAAAACCGCCATCGCGCAGGTGATATTGAAACCCGGAACCGGCAAGCGGATCATCAACGACCGCACCTTTACCGAGTTCTTCGCCAACGCCATCCGCGAAATGATCGTGGAACAACCCCTGACCATCCTCAACGTCAACAAGCAGTGGGACGTGATCGTTAACGCCAACGGCGGCGGCGTGAATGGAACGGCCGGCGCCGTACGCCTCGGCATCGCCCGGGCCCTGGTCGCCTTCAAGCCCGAGTTCAGGGCCGCCATGCGCGAGCATGGACTGATGACGCGCGATTCGCGCGCCGTGGAACGTAAGAAATACGGCAAGTCCGGCGCACGCCGCAGCTTCCAGTTCAGCAAGCGCTAATAGCAGAGTCAGAAGGATAGAGGATCAGAATGCCAGTACCCGAA
>JBDSWM010000245.1:0-6275 GCA_039926685.1 Fibrobacteria bacterium
CGAGCGAAGCCCAACCAGGCGGAACCGATTTATTGCCGTCCAAAGCCGATCCGAAAACCCTGATCCAGTCCCTGCTCATCGAGGAACCGGGGGTGGTGGTTGCGACGACCGTAGCGGCGAAGGCGCACGGTACCGAATTGCGCTCGCGCGTCGAGTCCGTGGCGTTCGGGGAGGCGGGGATCTGCCGCATCGATTTGCGCGCCCTTTCCCAATCCACCGGCTGGCTGGCCGTATCCTTGCGCCCTTACAATCCGGAAGGCGTAAGCTTCATCCATGACGTGGCCCTGGATCCGCGTAAAACGCGGTGGACCGTGAACGGGTTCCCGGCTGTGGAATTCTCGGAAGCGGCCGCCAGGCATTATTCCTCCGAGTATCATCTTGGGGACGTCTATCACAAGGTTCGCGATCCGGATCAAGGGGAGGATTCAGGTTCCCATTGCAAGGTGGGTCTCGCTACCGCGGTGGCTTTGTTCCCCTTGCATGCCGGGATCGAGAAGGAGCTGGTGATACAGGTGGATCTTTCCGGCGATAAGGAGACTCCCAAGCAGTTCCCGGTCCGGCATCCCGCCCGGCCCTGGCAACCCGCCCTGGCGGAGATCGTTCCCATGCGGATTCCGGATGAACAGTTCGATTTCCTGTACCGGGCCGCCGTCCGCACCTTGCTTTTGCATTCCCCCGGAGAGGTGTTCCCCGGCCCCTACACCTACAAACGCTTCTGGTTCCGCGATGCGGCGTTCATACTCAATGCCATGCTCGCCGTGGGCATGACCGACAGGGTGGAACGCGCGCTCGATCTTTTCCCCAGCCGCCAGACCATGGGCGGGTACTTCCTGTCGCAGGAAGGGGAGTGGGATTCCAACGGTGAAGCCCTCTGGATCATGCGCCGCTGGTGCGAGACCATGGGTTGCAAGCCCAAGCCCGGGTGGATGGATCCCATCGCCAAGGCGGCGGAATGGGTCCTGCGCAAGCGCATCAAGGAGTCCAAGGAACCACGCGTCAAGGGGTTGTTCCCGGCCGGGTTCAGCGCCGAGCATCTGGGGCCCAACGACTATTACTATTGGGACGATTTCTGGGGCGTCGCCGGCCTGTTGTCGGCGGCCTGGCTGCTGGAGCGGGCGGGCTCACCGGCCCATGCCGGCTTGGTCGCCAAGGCCAAGGAGCAAGCGGCGGATTTCCTCACCGCCATCGAAGACACTCTCGCGGCAGCCCATCGCTCCCAGCATCTGGCGGGCGCCATCCCGGCTTCGCCTTTGCGGCGCATGGATTCGGGGGCGATAGGATCGATCGTGGCCGGCTTTCCCTTGTCGCTTTGGCCCGGGGACGATACCCGCCTGCTGGCCACGCTGGAATTCCTGCTCGCCAAATGCATGTACCAGGGGACCTTTTTCCAGGACATGATCCATTCCGGCATGAACGCTTACCTCACCCTGCACATGGCGCAAAGCCTGCTGCGGGCCGGCGACGCGCGTTTCTTCGATCTCATCCGCGCCACGGCCGCGGTGGCTTCGCCTACCGGCCAATGGCCGGAAGCGATCCATCCGCATACCCTTGGCGGTTGCATGGGGGATGGGCAGCATGTCTGGGCCGCTGCGGAATGGGTGATGATGATGCGGAACCTTTTCCTCCGCGAAGAAGGCCGCACCTTGATCCTGGCGTCCGGGATCCCGGACGAATGGCTGGTGCCGGGAACGGAATTGAGCTTCGGTCCGGGACCCACCCTTTTCGGCTTGGTCACCGTCCTCATCAAGGTCACACCAGAATCGGTGAAGGTGAGCTGGAGCGGGCAATGGCTCAGCCATGCCGATCGCATCGAAGTGAAACCTCCCGGGAAAACAGTCCGCGTGCTGGCTTCGCCCGGCGATGGCTTCCGGGAATTTCCGCGGCAGTGAGCCCCGTTTTTATCCCCATTTTTATCCCCATAAAAGCAACCGGCTCGCCTTGGGGGCGAGCCGGTTAAGAAGGAGACGGACGAAGAATAATGGGTTTTGGGGACCCTGTCTCCACTCAATAGTCTATCATTTTAGCCGATTAAAAGCAATTTTTTTCTCTCCGATCCGCAATCCTGCCGAAAACGCAAAAAAAGTTTCCCAGGAGGCCGCAAAAAAGCCCCACTCGG
This sequence comes from Fibrobacteria bacterium, assembly GCA_039926685.1. Lineage (GTDB taxonomy): Bacteria > Fibrobacterota > Fibrobacteria > UBA11236 > UBA11236 > Chersky-265. The sequence continues at coordinate 2,117 of JBDSWM010000245.1, forward strand.
AACAATGCCGAATGGGGCCGAAATGGCGTTCCCAAGGGGATTCGAACCCCTGTCGGCGCCGTGAAAGGGCGCTGTCCTAGGCCTCTAGACGATGGGAACAAGACCTGAGGGGGCAAAAGTTAATTCCTGTCGGGGCATTTTAAAAGGGTGGACGGGCCAGGAATTCATTGAGGAGAGCGATAGACATCGCCTTCCACGAAAATCTTGAACAGTTCCGCGTCGATTTTACCGGCTTTGACTTCGGCCTCGATGATCCCCAAGGCTTTTTCCGTGGGCATGGCCTTTTTATAGGGCCGATCGGATGCGGCCAGGGCGTCGAAGATGTCGCATATCGACATGATCTGGGACGGCAAAGGAATGGCGTCCCCTTTGAGCCGGCGCGGATATCCGGTGCCGTCCAGCTTTTCATGATGCGCGAATGCGATGTGGGGGACATGGCGGAGATCCGAAGTCCAAGGGATTTGCGAGAGGAATTTCCAGGTATGCGAAACATGGGAGTTGATTTCATCGCGCTCCGCGTCGCTCAAGGTGCCATGCGGGATCATGAGCCGGGAAAGCTCTTCCGGCCGAAGGAATCCGATAGCCGATCCGGAGATATCGGGATAGGTGCGCAGGCCGAGCTTTTTGAGACAATCCAGGGTAGCCTCATCCAGGCGGGCAGGTTCATTCGCCTTGCTGATGATTTCATAGAAGGTTTCCACGCTTTCCAGGTTCCGCTCTTCTTCCGCTTCCAAACGGCGCAAGGCAGCCTCCGGGTCCGGTTCGCGGCCGGAACGGAGCATGGCCACCTTGGCTTTTTCCGATTCCCAATTGATTGTGCGCTTGATGAATTCGGTCCGCAGTCGGATGGACTCCATCTCTTCGGGGAAAAGCTTTTTCGCCTTCGTCAGGATATGCTCGCGCACGCCGATTTTGCCGAAGTCGTGCAGTAGGGCGGCATAGCGCATTTCCCGCATCTGGGCTTCGCTTAAGCGCACCCCCATGTACTTGCCATTTTGCGTGCGCCCCACGCATTCCGCCAGTCGCACGGTGTATCCGGCCACGCGATGGGAATGGCCGGAAGTGGTCGGATCGCGGGATTCGATGGCGGTGACGCTGGCATTGATGAAGCCTTCGAACAGTCTCTGGATATCGCGCTCATATTGCGCGTTCAGCAACGCGACGGAAGCCTGGGAAGCCAGGGACATGGAAAGATTCTGATCTTCCTGCCGATAGGAAACCACTTGATCGTCGGCGGCCTTGATGGAAGTGATGGGAAAGGCTTTGTTGCGGCATTTGTTGATGAGCTGGATGGCTCCCACCACATGGTTCTGATGGTCCTTCATCGGCAAGGTCAGCATGGAGCGGGTGCGGTATCCCGAGGTCAAGTCGAAACCTTTATTGTGCCGGAATTCGGCGGTTTCCGGAATGTTGTACACATCGGGGATATTGAGAGGCCGGTCCTCCAACATGGCGAATCCGCTGATGGATGTCTTGCTGGGGCGCATGGTCATTTCCGCGAAGTCGAAGGCGACGGAGCCGTTGCGGGTCAGCTTGAACCGGATGCGTTTGTTGGCCCAGTAATTCCCCTCCACCTCTGGAACGCCTTCATCCGGCTCCACCAGATAAAGGCACCCGGCATCGCTTCCGGTCAGCGCCATGGCCTTTTCCAGGATCATGATGAGGAGATGGTCCAGGTTCTTTTCGGACATCAAAGCCATGCCCACCTGGTTCAGCTGGCGGTTGCGGGCCTCGGTGATGGCATTGGTGTTGTGCAGCACCAGGCATTGTTCCTTTAGCTCGAGCAGGCGGGCCATATGGGCGCAGGCCAGGGCCAATTCGGCTTCGCCGGGATTGCGGGAAAGGTGCACGTCAACCCAAGCGGGCGGAGCGGAACCAGCGGTACCGCCGGAATCCCAGAGCATTACGCCCACATGCTGGAAAAGGAAATCGTAGTCTTCCTCCGGTTCCAGGGATTCGGGGGTGATGACCAGGATGCTGAAGGGGTAGATATCCTTGAGCGAAAGAGCCTTGCGGTTTTCGAGCGCACGGCCCGAAGCCAGCTTGTCCGGAAAGACCAAGGACGTGAAATTATGGATTAAAACGGCGGGCAGGCCGGCTTCGGGGCCGGGAGCGGCGTTTTGGTTGATAGGCGGAGCCACGTTGGATTATACCCATACTCCGCCATCCCTTTCAGTATGGATTTGGTTCCTCCGGCGGTATTCCCGCCTTGGAAACTCGGGAGTGGGAGCCAAATCACCCTACCTTGTCAAGGGCCTTTATCTTTGCTCAAAAGTATTTTAAACTATAGTCTTATGAAAATAAGGTTTCGGGGAAGGGTGAACGCCAGGTGAAATACGGCATTTACTCGGACATCCACAGCAACCTGGAAGCCTTGGAAAAAGTCCTCGAAACCATGGAAACCATGGGCGTGGAAAGGCGCATTTGCCTCGGCGATGCGGTGGGCTACGGAGCCAACCCCAATGAGTGCGTCAACCTCATCAAGAATGTCAGCGCCGTGACCCTTTTGGGCAACCATGATTCCGTGGCGCTGGGCCGCGAGTCTTCCGAGAACTTCAATTTTTATGCCCGCAAGGCCATCGAATGGACCAAGGAAAACCTCGATAAGCCCTCCGTTGATTTCCTGGACAAGCTCCCCTATGTCGTGGATGAACCGCCGCTCACCTTCGTCCATGCCAGCCCCCGCTCTCCCGTGGATTGGTATTACATCACCAGCTTCGACGATGCCATCGACGCCTTCTCGTTCTTCAGCGAGAAGATCTGCTTCGTAGGGCATACGCATATCCCTTCCATAGTGGTGATGGAGAACGAGCAATCCTTCTGGGTCTCGGAAACGCTTTCGCATAAGCTTCAACCCAATCAACGCATCCTGGTCAACGTAGGCAGCGTGGGCCAACCGCGCGATCGCATCCCGCTGGCGAGCTGGTGCCTGTGCGATACCACGGCCATGACGGTGGAAATCGTGCGCGTCAGCTACGATATCCCCAAAACCCAGGATCGCATGCGCCGCTTGGGCTTCGCCGAATTCCTTATCAACCGCCTCGCCGAAGGGCGATAGCCTCCGACTCTTCTCCAGCCCCGTGGTTTCCCCGCCTCGGGGCTTCCCCGCCTCGGGGCTTCCCCGAGCCCGCAGCCAAATTTACGCTTCCCTTCCCGAACGCTTTCTTACATTCTCCCCCGGATGAAGCCCAGGCATTTCCGTTCTCCGAAAAAGAAATCGACCGATACGACCGATGCGTACGGTAAAAGCGGCGAGGACGCTCAAGCCGAGGGCACGCGCAAAGCGGCCCGCAAGGCCCTGGCTCCGACGGTACCGCCGCAGCTGATCCAGGCCGCCGTGAAACGGCTGATCGCAGGTTTGAACCAGGAGCAAGCCGCCGCCGTCACCGCCCCAGTCGGGCCTGTGCTGGTGCTGGCCGGCGCCGGTTCCGGCAAGACGCGTGTGCTCGTCACCCGCATCGTGCAGTTGATGGCCGAGACCGGGTCGGAAGCGGAAAGCGTGGTCGCACTCACTTTCAGCAATCGCGCCGCGCGCGAAATGGAAACGCGCCTCAAATCGTATGCGGGCCGTTCCGCCGAAGGCGTATCTATCAGTACTTTCCACTCCCTGGGATTGCGCATGGTGCGCGAATATGCGGAAGCGCTGGGGCTGGCCCGCGATCCCGGCATCCTGGATATGCATTCGCGCCTGTCCCTGATCGTAGGGCAAGCGGCCAAGCACGGCGCCCGCAATAAGAAATTCGATCCCGTGGATTTGGCCAATGTGCTGTCCCAGCTGAAGGAAAAGGGGCATACGCCGCAGGATTGCCCGGATGATACCGAATACGGCACGCGCCTGCCCCGCATCTACAAGGGTTATGAAAAGGCAAAGCACGACGCGAACCTGGTCGACTTCGAGGACCTGATCCGCATGCCCATCAGGCTGATGCGGGCCCGCCTAGACCTGCTCTCGCGTATCCGGGATCGGTGGCGGCATTTCCTGGTAGACGAATTCCAGGATACCAACGGAGCGCAAATGGAAATGCTGCGCCTGCTGGTAGGGGAGAGCGGCTCCGAGGCGGAAAGGGCGCCCAGCGTCTTCGTGGTGGGCGATGATGATCAAAGCATATACGGCTGGCGCGGCGCCGAGATGCGCAACCTGCTCGACTTCGAGACCCAC
>JBDSWM010000246.1:0-13119 GCA_039926685.1 Fibrobacteria bacterium
GGGATCCGCCTGTTTGTAGGGAACTTTCAGAATCGCTATGATTTGATGATGGCAGCGGCGACGGTATCGACAATACCGGTTATGATTCTATTCTTCATCATGCAAAAACATATCGTCTCGGGTCTTACGGCCGGAGCGGTGAAAGAATAATCGGAAACCGCTGGAAAAAGTAATGGGGAAACAAACCCAACGTCCCAATACGGACACCAATAGGTGACGGAAACGGGAACCCTGGGACGAGGGTTGAACAACGCGTACGAGCCTTGGGAATAGCAATGATACGAATCTGCCCTGCAAATAGGTATCTGGCTCTCTTTTGCGCCGGTTGGCTGGGATCCATCCCGACCCTGCTCCATGCCGAGGCGGCATCGCAGGAGCCCGACACCAGCACTTTCGATATGCCTGCTGGAGACGTCCTGGAATCCAAGGTGCGCTCCACCTTGCTGTATGGCGGTTCCAGCCCGGTTTCCTTTTCCGGCGAAGGCCGGCTCCGGCTGCAAATGCACGACTATTCCAAATATCCCGCTTATCTGGCCAAGGATCAGACCTGGACCCAGGCGAATTGGGAGGGCAATGAATCCATGATCCGGCTCGGCATGGTGGTGCATGCTTCCCGCAATGCCGTGCTCTGGTCCAAAATCGGGTTCCAGAACACCCTGCCTGGTATTTATGTCAATAATCTGCCGGCCGCGCGGGACAGCCTGGGTTTCACCCGCGAGCAGAACCGACATGATAAGAGCGATCTGACCGCTAACATCCAGGAGGACATGGCCGCGGGCCTCGCCATCCGCACCGTGCCCGCGTCTTTCTGGCTGCGCATGGGAAACATCATGTGGACGGAAGCTTCCCCGCTGACCGTTTGGAAGGACCAGCCGCGTACCTTCGCCTGGGATTACCTGCCTTTCGAAGTCGAACAGCCAGTCGCCCGCTATTACGAATACAATATCGCCAAAGGCGAAAAATCCGGCCGGGCTGCATGGAATAAGAAGGCCTTCAACGGCGTGGACTTCAGCAGCATCGATCTCCCCCTCCGGCTGCAGGTGAATCTGATGTACGCCGCCTTCGAGCGCTATGACAATTTCGAGCGTGAATACATCGACTATTCCAACGACTTGGGAATAGCGGATCTTTCTAATGACGCCAAGCAGGTCGGAATCGGGGATTCCTTCCGCCACATGTACCATGGCCGCATCGCCCAGGAAAGATTCTTCGGCAGCAATCTCACGCTTGGTCTCAACTTGGTGGGCATCGTTTATAAAAACGACATCATCGCCAATGATCTGTGGATCAAGAATTTCGACTTCAAATCGACGATCTTCCGGGACTCCACTACTCTGATCGCGCATACGTACCAGATCGGTCAAGGCTTCTATAAAGAGCCCAAAGTCCTCTCCCTGGATTTACGCGGCGCCATCAACGACAAGCTGGAAGTGCATTTCGATGCGGCCGTCAGCGTGATGGATACGGTTTGGATGCGTTATGGCGTGGACTCGACCTCCACGGACAGAGCCGCACCGAAATCCTTCACGGGCCGCGCAAACCGCGAAACGGCCCGGGCGGATCCGGCTCCCGCCCTGTTCGCCCGCTTCCGCAGCAAGTATGGCTTGCCCGTGCAGGCGGATATCGCATACATCGCCAAAGGTTTCTACTCGCCGTTTTCATTCGCCACGCCCGTGGACGCATTCTTCCCATATGGCTCCAACATGGTAGGCGCGGGCAAGTTCATCGCCCGCGGAGAAGGCTCGCCGTATACGCAGAACATGGCGGGAGTGAACCTGTCCGTAGCCCCTAATGTCGGTTATGGCCATTTGCGCATGGCCTACGGCCAGCATTTCCAGCCTAACAAGGCGCGCGACCTGCTGTTCTTCCCCTACCGCCTGAATGGACAGGACTACAACAGCACCTTCCAATCTTCCTATAATCGCTGGGGCAACGATCTCGTCGACCCTTCCTTGCCCGCCGATTACAACGCCAGGTTGGGAGATGAAAGCTTCCATACCAAGGCTTTCAATCCCCGGCCGCCTGCCCCGGGAACCGAATCCGGCGGCTTGCACAGCGATTACCTGTCCATGTTCGAAAGCTTCGTGCCATATGAGAGGGCCGCTCAGGCGGATTCCAATTCCTTCCAGACCACCGACATCATGACCCAATCCCAATTTGTGCCGCAACATCAGAAATGGACCTACAACCTGGAGCTGGACGGCGCCTGGGATCTGGGCCCGACCCTAGGCTACGCGCATGATCTGTTCGTGAGCGGCTATTGCGCCTTGAACGGGATCGCTTCGGAATTGACCGCCATCTCCCTTAATCCCAAGGATATGATGCTTTGGGGGCTTTATGCCCGCGCCGAACCGGCCATCGCGCTCAACGAGAAGTTCTACGTACTCGGCCTGGTAGGCTATGAAAACTGGCGTTCGGACATGGCCTATATGGCCCTCAAGGACGAAACCGGCGCAGCCGTCGCTACCCGGGTCCCGATCGACTATAAAGACTATGCCTGGGGCCTGGGATTCGATTGGGACTTCGCCTCGCGCGTGGGCCTGCACGGGCGCTACAAGCAAATGTGGCATACAGACAAGTTCTACGACGCCAATGATTGGACCAACACCCTGGTCTCGGCGGAAATCAAGATGTGGTTTTAACAGGAGCCCCCATGTTACCTTCCAGATACAAGGCAGCCCTTTTCCAGGCCTTGGCGATCGGCCTTGCAGGCTGGTTGCCGGCTTCGGCGCTTGAAAGCGCGGACTCGGCGAGCAGCGGCACCGACAATGCGAGCATCCGGAAAACCCTCGACAACATCATGGCGAAGGAAGGGATTTCAGTAAGCGGCGCCTTCCGCTCGCAATACCTCCACTCTTCCATATCCGGCCCTTCGGCCGCCGAAAGCAAACGGTCCGAGGAAGGGGTGGAATACACTTCCGTGGATTTCGATGTCCGCGCCCGTCCTAACACCGCGACCCAGGGCCGCATGATCCTGCGAATGCACCAGGATTGGCGCAACTTCTTCTCCGATATCGGCAATCCCATCAATACCCGTTGGCTCAGCATCGACGGCAAGGTGAAGGATATGTTCAGCTACAATGCCGGGGATTACCTGCAGAAGTACAGCCCCTTGACCCTGTACGCGCCGGACCTGGATGTGATGTATGAACCCGCGGTTTTCGCATCCGATCGCCAAGAGGCGATGGACGATGCCTTCGTGGGTGGGCATGAGCGTTTGCTGCAAGGCGTGAACCTGAATTTCGACGCCGGTTTGGACCGCGGTACGAGCGCGTTGCTCCGCGAAATCCATTTGAACGTGATGGGTTCGCGCCTACGCAACGTGGAAGTCAACATCCAGAACGGCAACAAAGCCACCGACAACGTGGAAGCCGCCAACGCCGAGAAATACCTGGCCGCGGCCAATGCTGACGTGTTGCTGCCTGTGGGCGCGTCCTTGGGGGGCAGCTATCTGCTCCTGTTCGACAAGAAGGGAAGCTATAACGGCACAGGCGAGGCCGCGGATACGGCGGCGCAATGGACCACGGTGGCGGCGGGCAGGCTGGGCTATGACCTGGCGGCCTTGACGGGATCCAAGGATTGGAATCTCGGCTTTACGGCGGAATACGCCATGTCCAAGGACGACACCAATCACTATGCCGCCCCTCGCGACTCCTTATTTACCAAGAAAACCATCGATGGCAACGCTTTGCTCGCCCGCGTGACCGGCAGCTGGAAAACCGGCAGTACGTTCGGTTTCAAGGTCGGGGTCAATTACCTGAAGAATGACGCGGATTACCGCAATGAGATGGCGCAAAGCCCTGTCTTCATAGGCGAACGGGTCCTCAATATCGAGAACGATACCACCCCTTCGAACAGACGCACCAACAACGTTTCTAGCCGCAATTATTCCACCTTCGACGCCATGTATCAGCATGTATTCAAGTTCGTACCCTCGGCGGCCAGCAACCTATGGCAGCGGGCCCCCTTCTCGAAGAACTCTTACAATAGCTCCATCATGACCCAGGGGGAAATGGCGGTATTCGCCGCCCAGCGCGCGGACACATCCCTGCAATTGGTAATGCCCTTCGGTCCCGCAACCGCCAACCGCACCGGCATCCAATCCGACCTTACCCTTTCTTTCCTTGACGATCGCATCGAAGCCAAGGCCCTTTTCGCCAGCTTGGAGAACGTGACGGGTGTCAAGGTAGATTCGGCAAAGAGTTGGCCGAATACGAAATTCGGCCAGATGGGCGGCGGCCTGAAAGTCGAGGCCGGGGCGTTCATCGGTCTCGCCCTGCCCCTCACCCTGTCGGGCAGTTACGTGAGTTCAACCGCCGATAACGATGGCATCGCCGGGGATACGGTGCGCACGTCCCTGAAAGTGAAAAGCGACTTCATCAACGCCGGCCTGCTGTTTGCCTTCTGGAAGCGTTTTTCCCTGATGGGAGGCTATCAGCAAATCGAGAACACGATAACCCGTCCCGCCAAGGAAAGCAAGCAGACGCAAACCCATTATGCCGGGGGCTTGGATTATCGGGTGGCCACGGGCGCTCATCTCCTGTTCTCTTTGGGCCAAGTCAAGGTGGATAACCCCGCCGAAGACAAGGATTTCTCCCAGTTGCAAACCGACCTTTTCCTGACCGTCCATTTCTGAACCCCAGGGAGACGCCGTGGCAGCTGTGAAACCGATCCGAATCTTTCGCCGCCTGATCGCCCCCGCCTTGCTGGCGCTGGCTTGCGGTTGCGCACTCCAGTTCAAACCCCTGAAATCGGCCGTCCAAGGCACCGAACTGGCGCCGCAATCCGATGCCCGCATCGTCGCCCGCTTTTTCGATGACGATTTCGTTTCCGGCGGCTACCAATACACCTATCCCGATGCGGCAAAGGTTTTCATCCCGGAAGAATCCGGCCATGAGAGCGACGTGTCCCTGCAATTTGATCTCACCGCCGACGACTACTCCGGCGGTTCGGTTTGCCTCTACAATCTCCTTTACGATTTGACGCCTTACTATTCCCGCGGCGCCTTGCAATTCTGGATCAAGGGCGCGCGCGGCGGCGAAATCGGCTGGGTGGCGCTGGTAGACGATGAGAACCGCGACAGCAAGAAAACCGTGGTGCGCCTGCCTCTCAACGATTTGGGCGGCATCACCAACGAGTGGCGGTTGATCAGCATCCCGTTGGCGAAGTTCGGCCGCAAGGGCGTCTTCTGGGACGCGAAGAATCGCGTCGAAGTGCCGAGCAAGTTCGATTGGAAAACCGTCGCGGAGTTCCGCATCGAAATCAAGAAGATGGAGAATCCCTCTTTCCGGGTATGGGTGGATGACATCAAGGTACTGCGCGATGTCTTTGAGGCGACCGAGGAGAAAACGATTGACGATTGGCAGGAACGTCTGGAAGTACTGCCAATGCCCTTGGCGGAAGCCAATCACGGGAAAGTGTTGTATACCCTGTTCAAGGACGCGATACCCTCGGGCGGTTTCACCTATGTTTACGGCGGCAGGACCGCGGCCAAAGTTCAGCCTGTCAAGGCTCCGCACCAGGGCGTGCTCGCATCCTATCTGGATCCTAACGAATTCTCCGGTGTGACCTTGGCCCTGGGCGAAGGCAAAAACGTGGACCTGCGCGGGGCCCGCGATGGCAAAGGCGCTTTATGCTTTTGGGGCAAGGCGGGTCCGGGCGTGAAAAGCATTTATGTCGGCCTGCTGGACAGCCGTCCGGACGGCATCAAGGCGCAAAGCAAACAAATAATCAGTGATTTCGGGCCCATCGACACGGCCTGGAATTATTACCAAATCCCCTTGAAGCGCTTCGGGGCCACGGGGCTGTATTGGGACGCAGCCAAGCTGGCGGAAATGTCCACCCCGGTGAAATGGGATCAGATCAACGAGATCCGCTTTTCAGAAAACAAGGACGAGAACAAGACTCCGCCGGATCAGCCCATCGCCTTCTATACGAAGGATATCGTTATTACTGATGATATTCCCGGGTATGTGGATCCGGACCTGTACTGGAACGCCTTCCATTCCACCGAGCCGGATCTGCTCCTGCATGATTTCGAGCCCGGGAAGCAAGGCTGGGAAAGCGGCAAAGGACCCAAATCGGAAGTCTCCTTCAACGTGGAAGCGTTCAAGGGATCCCCCGGCAAATCCCTGGGAATCACCTACCGTTTGGCCGATTGGTGCGACGTCCTCTACCATTACGACACCAACAACACTCCCCCTCGCATGCGCGATTGGACCAAGCATTACGGGCTGCGCCTGTCCCTGTATTCCGACAAGGCTTTCCAAGGCGTCACCGTGCAGGTGCAGGATGCCGGAAACGAGATCTTCGTGGCGAATGTCGGAGCAGGGCGCGGCTGGAACGATATCGTGGTCCCGTTCCGCAACTTCAACAAGTTCCCATACTATCAACCGCCCGACGCAGTCCAGAACGGCAAATTCGACATGGGATCGATCCGCGTGCTGGATTTCAAGCCCGCCGGCGACGGCACCAGCGGGTCCTTCCGCGTGGACAATGTGATGCTGACCAATATGCGCGAGTCGCCCAAGAAGGCCGTCGTGGCCCATCGCGAGTTCAAGGTCAAGGGCGATTTCGGCAAAACCATTACCGCCAAGATCAACGAGGGCGTGTACGGAATCAATGCGGCTTTGTGGGACGGGGATCTCCTGGATCCAAAGACGGTCGCCTATGTCAAGGCCGTCAACCACAAGGTGATCCGTTATCCCGGCGGTTTGCGCGCCGATGACGACCATTGGAAGCAGGTCATGGACAAGAAAGACGGCCTGGTGGATACGGATGAGTTCCTGGCATGGCTGCAAGCGACCGGAAACGAAGGCATGTTCACCGTGAACTTCGGCAAAGGCACCCCGCAAGAAGCCGCCGATTGGGTGAAATACGTGAACATCACCAAGCAGGCCCATGTGCAGCTGTGGGAAATCGGCAATGAGCTCTATGGCGATTGGCATCCCCAGCATACCACCGGAGAAGACTACGGAAAGCGCGCCGCGGAATTCATAACTGCCATGAAAGCGGTCGACCCCAGCATCAAGGTGGCCGTGGTGGGTGTTTTGGATGGCGCTTGGAATAAGGAAGTATTGGGCCATACCAAGGATTTGGCCGATGCCCTTATCATCCATCATTATCCGGAGCATAGCGGCGAAGAAAACGACCAGGCGTTGCTGGCGGCGCCCCAAAGCCTGGACGAGATTATCCCGAGCGTGAGGAAGCAGATCAAGGAATACGGAACGCCGGGCAAGGAATACGGCGTCTGGCTGACCGAGTGGAATTCCGTGGACTTCAAGCCCGGGCCGCAAATCCTTTCCCTGGTGAACGGCCTTTTCGTGGCCGATTACCTGGGCATGCTGGCGAAGTATAATATCGAGCATGCAGATTATTGGGACATCCATAACAATATGACCGAACAAGGCGGCGACTACGGGTACCTTTCCCGCAGCGGAGCGGCCGACGGGGACATCGTACCCCGCCCGTCCTACCATGCTTTCAAGCTTGCCGCCGAGACCCTGCGCGGCCGTTTGGCGGAATGCAAGGTGCAAACGGCCGATGCGGACGCTTCCGATGACGTGACCTGCTATCTGGCGGAACGTCCGGACGGCTCCAAGGCCATGATGCTGATAAACAAGAACGCCGTCACCGAAGCATCCGTCACCTTATCGGTACCGGGCTTGAAAGGTTCGGGCATTTTGCGGAAATTGAACGCGACCGACGCCAAGACCGGACCCGGCGATGGCGAGAATATCGCCCTTTCCGAATCCCAAAAAGTCTCCCTTCCTCCCCACTCCATCGTCACCTTGCAGCAAAAGTAGGACGTTTTGGCCCCGGGTCCTCCCCCGGGGTCCGGATTTTGGGCTTCCGCCGAGATTCGGATTTGAACGACAGGGATATCGCAGTACACTAATAAGGAACGTTTTATCCCGGGCCGGAACGCCGGCACCCGCAATACCCGGGAAGCATGCCATAGGGGTGGCACATAGCAATGAATCGCAAGCAATCAGGCCTAGCGGCCTTTAATTCCTTTTCAGCATTCGCCGTGCTTTCCATGGTGATGGTTTTCGCCAACCTGGGTCATGCGCAGCTGCCGATCGACAAAACCTGCGCGGCCTGCTCCCGTTTGAAGAACGACTCCCTCAATATCCAGGTCCGGAAGATCCGCCTCAACCAGGTGGGCTATTTGCCGCCGGATGAAAACAAAGCGGCCTTCATCGCCGATCCCGCAGGCACCTCCTTCAACGTCGTCGCTTCGGGAACTGGCCAAACGGTTTTCACCGGCACCCTCAAGGATGTGGGGAACCAAACCGAAGGCGCAATCGACATTTATACCTATTACAACTCCATCACCCCGCTTGAGGAGTTGCATCGGGCGGCGGTGACGGAGCATCTGTACCGCGCCGATTTCTCGGCCTTCAAGACGCCCGGGAACTATTACCTGAAATGCGGGAACGATACTTCGGCCCATTTCGAAATCGATCCCAAGGTCTATAATTTCGTTTTCGAAACCACCATGAAATTCTTCGGCGCGCAACGCTGCGGCAAGACCGATAGCTGGCTGCACGCCGCTTGCCATCTCAAGGACGGCGATTTCCTGGGGGCGAAATATTCCGGAGCGCTTTCAGGCGGCTGGCACGATTGCGGCGATCATATCAAGGTCGGGGAAACTTCCGCCTACGCCGCAGTGGTGCTGGGCATGACCTATGCGTTCTGGCCCCAGAAAGCGGAGGATTTCTACGGGAAGTCCTACAATGACACCCTCCCCTTCGGCACCGATGGCGTTCCCGATGTCCTGTACGAATCCAAGATCGGCGCTGACTATATCCTCAAATTGTACAACGTGAGCAAAGAGCTGGGCATGCTCGAGAAGAACGATATGTACCATAGCATCATCGACGGCGAGGATCATTCCTATTGGGACGTTCCCGAACACCAGGATGTGGCCCCGCACAGCAAGGGCGGCCCCCCGCGCACGCCCCGTAGCGGCATCGGTTCCGATGTAGCCGGCATGTACATAGCGACCTTGGCTTTCTTCTCGCATAGCTGGGAACCTTTCGATCCCGCCTATGCCAAGGCCTGCCTGGCGGCCGCCAAGGACATGTACGATAATCTCATCGTGGGCCGACGCAATACGCCCACCCTGAATGAAATGGGCTTTTACACCGCCGGTTCCGGTCCCCAAGTAGACGACGAAGCCCTGGCAGCCTTGGCCATGTGGTATGTCACCAAGGATGCCAAGTACCGCAAGGATTTGCTGGAAGACCCGGCGCTGGGGGTCAATACCCTGAGCATGTTCAACCAAGGCACCTTCCCCTCCGGACTTTTGGCCAACCAGAACAGCGTGCCGTTCCATGCGGGCGGCTGGCCCACGGATTTCCAGAATACCCATGCCTATACCCTGTATGGATTGGCCAAGCTGATCCTGGACAAGCCGGAAGTCGCAGCCAGCTACGGCCTGTCCGCCGCCACGGCCGATTCCCTTAAGAAGGACGCACTGGCGGCCCTGAAATTCTCCATCAAGGTGGCCAGCGGCGGCGCGTCGCATTTCGGCGACATCAACGCCAGCGAGCCATACCATCATATGTTCACGGAAAAGTGGGGCTACAACCGCTATAACATGGGCGTGGTCCTGGAGCTTTTCCTGTATTGGGATCTCACCCATGATCAGAACTATTACAATATCGGGTTGGACAACCTGAACTATACCCTGGGCATGAATCCATGGGATATCAGCTTCATCATGGGGGCGGGAGAGAAGAACCTGCAGCACCCCCACAACCGGGCTTCCAATCCGGAAGGCTACAATGCCGGCGGCTTCCCCTATCCATACCGGGTCCCGAAAGGCGCTTTGATGGGAGGCAGCTCCCCCACCGATCCGCTGCGCGATTATTGGCTGGAATACGACAATACGGAGACCTGCATCGATTTTTCCGCGCAAGTGCTGATGCCGACCCAAATCCTGGCGGCCGATCTCCCTCCGGATACGGAAGGGCCCAAATTCCGCGCCGTCAACATCTTCCCCGAAGAACGTAGCGCGCTGGTTACCTGGAGCACGGATGAAATCTCCCGCGATACCCTGTTCCTGCTCGACGGTCCCGGCGGCAAACTGCTGCAGACCTTACCGGCGCCGGATCTGGCCCGCAATAAGCAGATCAACGTCCTGAATCTGGCACCAAATACCACCTACTATATCTACTTCGCCGGCATGGACGTGCGCCGCAACTACACCGTCGACAAGAACGGCGGAGCCTTTTGGAAATTCACCACCAAGGCCAATACGGCCGCCGCCGCCATCACCAATGTCAAGGTCTGCAATGAAACCCACGAATCCGCGCTGGTGACCTGGTGGACCAAGAATGGATACTATCCCAGCCAGGTGGACTATGGCAAAACCACCGCCTTGGGCCTAACCCAATCGCCGGACGATGCCGGCATCCCCACCATGTTCCATCGCGTGACCTTGAAGGAATTGGAGGCGGCGACCCCGTATTATTTCCAGGCGGTTTCCGGGGCGACCAAGGACGACAATGGCGGCAAGTTCTACCAATTCTCCACCACGCAGGTGCTCGTCAATTACACCGTCCGCATCAAGCCTACCAGCAAGGCCTCCGGCGGCAAGAGCACGCATTTCTACGTCGATGTCGCCAACAACGAGAGCAAGCCCTATTTCGGCCTGGAGATGCGGTATTATTTCACCGCCGACGCCGCCACCGCGGCCGGCCTTGTCGCCGTGGGATACGATAACCAGATTTTCGACGTGGGCGGGAACCCGCATCAACTGGCGGCCGGATCCACCATCATTTTCGGGGCAGCCAAGCAGGTAACCGGCATGGCGGATCAGTGGTATTTCCCCATCACGCTGAACGATACCTTGCCGGTGGCCGGACGGGCCCGGTTCGAGCTCCAGATCAATACCCGCGGGCCGAACAATACCACCGGGGACGCTCCGTTCAGCATGTTCGACAATGCCTGGTCGCTGCGGGCGCATACCCGTCCGCCTGATCCGGTCGCCTTCGGGGGAGTGGATTTGAGCAAGGGCGCCACGGGCGTGTACAAGGATCCGGAAATGGTGGTGACCATCAACGGCAAGAACGTCCTCACCTATACCGAGGACCCGTACATCACGGCTTACTACAAGGGCGTCCACGTATTCGGCTATGGTCCGGATTACCAAAGCACGGATAAATTGGTGGTGCGCCGCACGGCCAGCCTCTCCCTCACCTTGCCCGTGACAAGCCCGGTTGATCGCTTCGATCTGCGACAAGAGGTCGGGACCATGATCCTGGCGGGCAAAGCATCCAGCAACCCGGATGGCCGCATCGATCAGGTCGTCATCAACGGCGAGACCTTGGATGAAAACCTGCTCAAGCGCTCGGGAACGGAGGTGGAATTCAGCCGCTCCTTTACCCTTACCGAAGGCACCAACGTTTTCGACGTGATCGCCTGGGACACCGCCAACTGCGCGGTGGAATCCCGCAAGCTCATCGTGAACTGGATGAAGGCGCCCCCGCCGCCGCCGCCCCAGGTCGCCAAACCCGTCGCCGATCCATCCGGCCGCACCATCCGCGATTCCGCCGTGGTGGCCCTGCTTTCGTCCACTCCCGGCGCCGTCATCTGGTACACTTTGGACGGCCGCGACCCCGTACCGGGCGGAGCCGGAACCGTGGCCTATCTGGGACCCATCCTCATCAAGGCATCCCTGACCCTGAAAGCCATGGCCGTCAAACCGGATTGGACCCCCAGCGCCATCCTGGAAGAGAAATACTCGGTCACGAGCTTCTCCGTAGTCAACGTCCTGAAGGCCGCTTTCCTCGACGCGAACGCGGACGGGTACGCCGACGGCATCGCCGTAAAACTGGATACCGCCCAAGGCGCTCCGGCTACGACCATCCTCGCGGCCCAGATGACGGGGCTCAAGCTCACCTCCGGATTCGAATCTTCCGGTTACCGTATCACGGGTGATACCTTGCTGATCGCCCTTAAGGCGAATACCCTGCCCGTCAGGAACGGCAAGGAAACCCTGACAATCCCCCGGCCGGCGGCGGATGCCGATGGAATGCTGCAAGCGGGCGTCATTCCCGTCGAGGACGGCATCGCGCCCGTTATCCGGCGGGCCGTATTGCGCCGGGGCACGGCCGGAGCGGCCGATTCCCTGCAAATCTTCTTTTCAGAGGAAATCGCGGAGGCGGCGCTGGTTTCCCCCACCTTCCTGGCCCTGCGGCCTGCCGACGGCAACCGCTACGCGTTCACAGTGCTGGCCGGCAAGCCTTCGCCCGTCACCGCCGACGGCTTATCTCCCTGGGTTTATGTGATCCTATCCAGCTTGGCGGAAGCGGGAGGCCTTCCCCTGCAAGCGGCGGCCGGGGATTCGGTCTGGATCAATCCCATAGCGGGGGTGGCGGATAAAGCGGGGAATGTCCAGCTGGCCTCCGGCAACCAGCGCGCGCCCTTGCGCGTCTGGACGCCCCTCGTCTTTTCCGTGAATAGCGTGGCTCCGGAAGGGGTTTCCAATGTACCAGCATTGCCCCAGGGACCCGCTTGGAGCGTATATGCCAGCGCTGGCGCGGGACCCACCATAGGGACGGCCCCGGCTTCCTTGCCTACCGCCTCGCAAGCCTCGGATCTCCAGCATTCCGGAGGCCTGGTTCTGGATGCGAGCCATCCGTTCTTCCTGACCTTGCATGTGCATGACAATCTCGGCCATTTCGTCTCCAGCGTCGATTTGGACATTTCCGACCAGGACCTGGGCCGGCTCCAGCCGGGAAGCCTTCCCGGTACCTACCGCCTATATTTGCTATGGAACGGCGCCTCCAAGGACGGCGGACCCGCGGCCACGGGCGCTTATGTCTATGTCTGGAAGATCAACTTCTTTCCCTCCGATGGACCGCCCCAGTCCACGGCGGGCAAGCGCATCTTCGGCATGATCCGTAGCCAATAAAGTCTAGAGTTCTCGGGTGTTATCCGGAAGGCCGCTTTTTCCGCTGCATCCCGTAAAAAACTTTTCGGCGCGCATTGCATTTTCCATGGTGGCTTAGCTTTTCAGGCAGCCCTTCAAGGTGAGGAGGCAAATGGAGTCTGTCCTCGGTCTGAACTGCCACCCTGACACCGGACACACTCTTCAGGTAGATTTAC
>JBDSWM010000247.1:0-5319 GCA_039926685.1 Fibrobacteria bacterium
GGCGGCTGCGCGCTCGTGAATCGGCTCACAGGCCCGTCGGCAGCTCAATTGAGCGAACAGCAGGACGCGTCGCTCGCGCAACTCGAAGCGGACGGGTACCCCCCGAGCGTTCTCCGCGAACCGGTCGATCGGCTATCGCGCAAGTCTTGGTCCTGGTCGCCCTAGTTCGAGGCCGGGCTTAGACCGGCTTCGACCGACCTTGCTTGCTTCGCGCTTTCTGTCCGCGTAAGATCAAGGCAGGTAATCACTTTCGTCCTGCCGCCTGCGAATTCACCCTCTTTTCTGGGGGCGGCGGGAATAACTGACGCCTCGCGGTGCGAATCTGGGGTGCGGCTCAGTAGTCCTGGGCCGAACTGAGCGACCGCGGGCGGGGAGAAGACCGTCTTGGCCCTGACGCAAGACGAATTCGAAACGTTGGTCAATGAACACGGCCCAACGCTTTATCGCATCGCCTACCGCATGGTAGGCGACGGCCATGAAGCCGAGGACCTGGTTCAAGACGCCTTCCGTTCAGCTTGGCTGAGCCGGGAGCGGTTCGATGCCGCGCGCGGAACTCGGGCCTGGCTGGTGGCGATTCTGCGGCGACGTGCCGTCGATCGTTGGCGTCGCCATCCGCAACCCCGCCCGCGCCGATGAAGGGTTTGAAGTTCCCCGTGGCCAGGAGATAGTCCAACGCAAGCTCTCCGCTCCAGTTCTGGCCCGGCAACATCCAGTTCAGGTCAAGCCCCATGTTCCAGCGGTCCGCGAAAGTGATGGACTGAATCACGGACAGCTTGAGGAAGGCAGGGCTTTCGTCCATGAGTTCGTCGTTCAGGGCCGAGATTACGCCCGCTCCCAAGCCGAGGCTGTAGGGCGCGAGGGATACCTGCGTCGTGTCCGCCTTTTCATTCAGGTTGAGTTCTTCGGCCATTACCCCTCGTGCCGCGCCTCCTGCTAGGGCGAACGCGGCCGCCAGGGTGAGCAAACGTGTCTTCATTTCGTCTCCTTGTCGTTGGTAAGGGCTTTTCCACCCCAAAAAAATACAATCCGGGAAGTCCCGAAACCCTGCTACCCGATTTGCGGCATGCAGAGCGGTACCGCCATGGCATACTGGACGCATTAATGATTAAATTGTGCTACGGGAACCACCAATGGCACTGCTTTTCGTGACCTTGTTGTTCGCACTATTGTGCGCCCTCACCTTTTTTCCGGTGATGCGGCTCCAATATGCCAAGAATCCCGCTTTCATGGGGATGATTCTCACTCTGGCCGCATGTTTCCTCGGCGTTTACGGCGCTTTGGAGTTCTCGCGTTCCGAAGAGCGGCATGACCGCATGGCGCGCGCCGCCACCCTGATGGAAATGACCAAGGAAAGCCTGACCGCCAGCCGAATGGAAGCTCGCATCCTCTCCCAGTTGAAGATTGATCCGGCCGCCGCTCCCGAAAATACGTCTTTCCCGGGCATTTTGGGGGTTTTGCCTTTTGAGACCCGGCCCGTTTCCGGATCGTCCAAGGAGCTGGGAGACCTCCTCCATAACGGGGCGGTGCTGGAGCAGATCAGCCCGCAAAGCCTCAAAGCCCTGCTCGCCTGCCAAGTGGACATGGAGCGCGAGCTGCAGTACATGGCGGGAACCAAGGACAGGGAGCGCCGCCATCATTTGAATGGATACCTTCGCGAACTGGCCTTCGCCCAGGGCGTGCTGGCCGCGGAAGCGGAGTTCCAGCGCGGCAATATCGGCCGTGGGGATCTGACCGAAATCCTCGAGGATTGGACCGTCAAGAAAGCGTCCCCGCAAATCTGAACACCGGCCAGTCGCGTTCAGGGTACGTCACAAGGAAGATACCCCTATGCAACCGTTCCGACCGCTCCGCATCGAAATCCTCCAGCACGTGGCCTTCGAAGGCCTGGGCTCCATGGAGGCCTGGTTCCAGCCGCGCGGCCACAGCCTGAAATTCACGCGCTTGTACGAAGGGGAACTCCCCGGGGAGGGGGCCGGGAATCCGCCCGCGGACTGGCTCATAGTGATGGGAGGTCCCATGGGCGTCCATGACGAGGCTGAATTCCCCTGGCTGGCGGCGGAAAAGCTAGCCATCGAAGCCGCCCTCAAGCGCGGCGCTTCCGTGCTGGGCGTCTGCCTGGGCGCGCAATTGCTGGCAGATGTGCTGGGAGCGCATGTGACGCGCAACCTGGAAAAGGAAATCGGGTGGTTCCCCGTCCATCTCGCGCCCGAGGCCGCGGAAGCATGGCCGGGGAAAGTCTTTCCTTCCGCATTCACGCCTTTCCACTGGCATGGCGACACTTTCGCGATTCCCGCGGGATCGATTCCCTTGGGAAGCTCCGAGGCCTGCAGGCAGCAAGGATTCCTATACCGGGACAATGTCCTGGGGCTGCAATTCCATCCGGAAATAACAGGGGATGCCCTGGCCGGCTTGCTACGGAATTGCGGGGACGAGTTGGCGATAGCGGGAAGCGAACAAGGCCGGTACGTGCAGACCGAAAACGCGCTGCGCGCCGGTTTGGCGCTGGCCCCGGCCCTCAACGCCATCATGGGCAGAGTATGCGAGCATTTGGAAAACCGGGCCGCATGCACGTGATCCGGGATTTTTATTTCGGCGCCGCCCTGCTGCTCTGTGTCGGCGGTAGTCTGGCGCAATCGTTCGATCTCCGCGGCAGGGTCCTGGACCCGGCGAACGGCCAGGGCGTTCCCGGAGCCCTGGTCAAGGTGGCGGGTTCTTCCATCACGGCCTTGACCGATAGCGCGGGCCGCTTCACCGTCGCGGACGCCGGGGCAGGTTTGGGCGCCGTCCGACGGGCTCCCGCGGAACCCTATTTCCATGCCGGCGCTCTTTTCATCGAAGCGATTGAGCCGGGACAAAGCGCCGGCCTGCAAATCTTCGGCGCCGGCGGGGAACGCATCGCGTCCACGCTGCAAGAGCTCCAGCCGGGGTGGAACCGCGTCGATCCCGCGCCCCGCGCCGGCGATTTCATCGGCTTCGCCCGCATCCATGTCGGGGGGGTAACATGGATCAAGTCTTTTCTGCACACCGCCGCCCCCGTATCCGGTTCCTGGTTCGCCGGAATCGCAACGAACCCTTATTCCCCGGGGCGGGGTCTGGCCAAGGCCGCAAAAGCCGGGAAATCCGCCCAAGGCGCGAAAGCGGCGAAACCCGCCGTGGCCGGCCAGGTGGAAATCACCGTGGACAAACTGGCCAGGAAAACCGTGTCCTTCGCGAGCGAAACCGCCGATCTCGGCGACATCGTCATGGATTATCCGGCCCGCAAACCGGGAGTGGGCGCCGAGCCCATTTACGGCGCCACGGTTCTGTTCGATGGCCGCAGGGGAAAGGCCGCCGCGGCCGCGGAACTGGCCGCGAAATGGCAGGACTGGCCGCGCTTCACGCCCTCCGCCATACCCATGTTCAAAATCGCGAGCGATCCGGAATTCCTCTCCGATACCAACCGCGCCAGCTTGCAGGCATGCTGCAACACCCTGTGGGGCTACGACGATATCCAGGCCAAGGTGGGCCTCTTCGCCGATTTCCAGGCGCATGTGGAATTCATATGCATGGGGGAGTACGATTCACCCTTAGACCTGGCGACCCCCGACGCCAACTCTGCCGCGGCCTATGCCACCGAGTCCGATCCGGGCTATTCCAACAGCGGCGTCTATGCCGCCAGCCGTTACGAGATCCAGATCCAATCCTGGAGCACGGACGCGAGCAAGCCTCCCTCCCTGCACGATATGGGCGCCATCGTGGACGCGTACGCGCCCGCCTCCAACCGGAACAAGGCCAACGGGGTCTGGCAAGCCTACGATATCACTTACCGCAACGCCCGTTTCATCGACACCATCATGGCCACTAATCCGCGTATGTCCGTTTGGTGGAACGGCGTGCAGGTCCACGACAATCGCCTGCTCAATGCCGGAGCCTCGGGCCTGGACAACCATAGCGGGGAAGAACATTCCGATCAGAGGCTATATGGCCTGAAGCTGCAAAGCGAGGGAAGGGACGTGCGCTTCCGCAATATCTGGATCAAGGAATTGAAGATCGCCGAACCCCAGACGAATTTCGGGTATTGAGCCGTCGGAAGAAGCGAGGCGGCTTTGCCGAACCCAGGAATGACCGGGCTCAGGCCGCTTCGGCCGGCTCCTGCATGCTGCTGCAATGGATGGCCCCTTGTCCGAACACAAGACTGCGGCAATCGACGGGTTCGATGCTGCGGCCGGGGAAATGCTTCTCGAAGGTCTGCAGGGTATTGTCATCGCGCTTGTCCCGGAACACGGGAACCAGCACCGCATCGTTCAGGATCAGGAAGTTCAGGTAGGTGGCGGGCGTGCGCAGGCCGGCTCGCACTTGCCGGGCGGGCATGGGCAGTTCCACCACCTCGAGATCGGTGCTGCGGCTGTAGCGGTTGAGAGCCTGGATGTTCTGCTTCAGAGGCTGGTAATTCTCGTCCTTGGCGTCCGTTTCGATGGCGCAGAAGATGGTGCGCGCGTCCGTGAAACGGGCGAGATCGTCCACATGCCCGTCGGTATCGTCCCCGTTGATGCCGGATTCCAGCCATAGGGTTTCCGTCACCCCCAGCCAATTGTGCATCACCTGCTCGATTTGATCCCGTTTCAGGGAAGGGTTGCGGTTCTCATTCAGCAGGCATTGCGCCGTCGTCAGCAATTTCCCCCGGCCGTTCACGTCGATGGACCCGCCTTCCAATACGAAATCCACCGCGAAGGATTCGCGGCCGCGATGGGAGGCCATGTAGAGGGGCGCGGCATCGTCCTTGTCCCAGGGGGGATATTTGCCGCCCCAGGAATTGAAGGTGAAATCCAAGGCCGCCAATTTCGTTTTCGCACCGTCGGGCACCCGCACGGTGATGGCCCCATAGTCCCGGATCCAGCTGTCGTTGGTGGGATATTCCAGGATCTCGAGATGGAAGCGCGCTTCCTCGGCCATCGGTCCCAGCTCGTCCTGCAAGCGGCGGCGCGATGCGGCATCGTTTACGAGCAGGTTCACGTCCTGGTACCGCAATGAGGCGCGGATGATTTCCCGATAGGCGCTTTTGGCTTCCTCCCATACCGGCGTCCAGGTGTCGGCGTTCTGCGGCCAGGTATACCAGACGGCGCTTTGCCTCTCCCATTCGGCGGGCAGGATCATGGACGGATAGGGGGGATGGAACGGATTGTGCATGCGGGAGCCTTTATTGCCGGGCCGGAAGGCCTAGCGGGAGAACCGTTTCGACAAATCGGAATACGCGTCGATACGGCGATCGCGCAGGAACGGCCATACCCGGCGGTGGCTTTCCACCTCGCCGGTGTCGATGTCGCGGATCAGCAGGCCCTC
>JBDSWM010000248.1:0-14643 GCA_039926685.1 Fibrobacteria bacterium
ATCGATGGCCTTGTCCGGCAGGAAGCGATCGGCGATATAACGGGAAGACAGCTTCACGGCGGCGACGATGGCGTTGTCCTGGATGCGCACGCCATGATGGCTGTCGAAACGCTCCTTGATCCCGCGCAGGATGGAAATGCTCTCCGCCACGCTGGGTTCCCCCACCATCACCGGCTGGAAACGCCGTTCCAGCGCCGGGTCTTTTTCGATATGGCTCTTGTATTCGTTCAAGGTGGTGGCGCCGATGCAATGCAATTCCCCGCGGGCCAGCTTGGGCTTGAGCAGGTTGCCCACGTCCATGGACCCTTCCGCCTTGCCCGCGCCCACTATGGTGTGCAGCTCATCGATGAATAGCAAGGTGTTCTCGTCCGTTTCCAATTCCTTCAGCACCGCCTTGAGGCGTTCCTCGAACTCGCCGCGGTATTTGGCGCCGGCTATGAGGGATCCCAGATCCAGGCTGTAGATCTTCTTGCCTTTCAGGGACTCCGGGACGTCGCCTTTCACGATGCGCTGGGCCAGGCCTTCCACGATGGCGGTCTTGCCCACGCCGGGTTCGCCCACCAGTACGGGATTGTTCTTGGTCTTGCGGGATAGGATGCGCACCACCCGGCGGATTTCCTCGTCGCGGCCGATGACGGGGTCGAGCTTGCCTTCGCGCGCCTTGGCCACCAGTTCCTGGCCGTACTTCTGGAGCACATTGTACTCGTTCTCGGCGTTCTCGGAGTGGGCTCCGGGCGCTTCGCCCGATCCGGATCGATTGCGGTTGTTCATGATGGCATCCTTCAGTTTTTTGAAATCCACTTTATGCTTGGCCAATACGCTTTTGAGATCGAACATCTCCGCCTTCTCCAAGGCGAGCAGCAGATGCTCCACGGTGATAACGGTATCGCCCATGTCCAGACTGACGCCCTTGGCGGCGCGCAGCACGCGGCTGAGATCGGGTGAAACCGCATCCTCGTCCCCGTTCCCGCCGGACTGCGCTTTCGGCAGCCTGGCCACGGCCGCCTCCAGATCCTCGGCCAGGGCAATGGGCTTGACTCCCGCCTTCTCCAGGCTGGGCTCCAGGAATTCATAGCCCACCCGCATAAGGCCAGCCGCGAGATGCAAGGACGTCAATTCCAAATCACGATTGGCCTGCTTGATGGACTGGGCCTTGTTCAAGGCTTCCTGGGATAGGCGCGTCATTTCATTCATGGTTCCCCCTTAAAGCAAAGGCGGTGCCTGTTTTGCATCCGCCCGGATCACAGGCGGGAAGTCCGGATTCCCCCATCCAAATAAAATTTGGGGCTGCCGGATAGAATGAATATCGATTGGGTTGCCCAGGATCGGCACAAATGCTCCAGAATGAAACACGGAGATACGGATCGGGGATCCGGCCATCGTCCTCTCCACTCGGGCTGCTGCCAAGTAGCCATAATGGCATGCCAATCTGGCATTGCGGACTGCCGGCTTAAGGGCCTCGGCCAATCGATTTTCCGACTCCGATTAAAGTATTTCGGGACGGAATCCGAAATCGGTATAAGCCCTCCGGATTCCCGAAGGGCAGGGGGAAATATTGCCTGGCCGGCAAAAACGGTAGGCGGATTTTGCCTGTCGCGTCACCCGGAAAAGAATCCCGCCCGTCTGCCTGCGCCCAAATCCCCGAATATCGGGCTAGAAGCGGTTATAGCCGCCGGCACGCCTCACAGCCGGGAATTGGAACGGCGATTGCTTTTCCCTGAGACATGGACGTACGCAAATTCCTATTCGGCAATGAAACCCGGCAATTGGCCTATAAGAGCCTTGATGCCACGGTCCTACGCGGCAAGGCCATCGCAGAAAACCTCGCCAATGTCGGCACGCCCGGGTATTTGCGCAAGGAAGTCAATTTCGAAGACCAATTGCAGAATGCCTTGAAAGCGAAGTTGGCGGCGACCACGGACCAGGACCCGCATATGCCGGCTGGCAAAGGCATCGATTTGGCCAAGATCCAAGCCTTCATCTACCAGCCTAAGGATGCCACCCTACCGGGCGAGATAAACAATGTGGATGTGGATATGGAAGGCGCCAAGATGGCCGAGAACCAGATTTACTACAACTTCCTCACCAAGTTCGTCGGTTTCGACAAGATGAATTCGGCCATTTCCGGCCACGGCGGCTAGGCTTCCAGAATCGCTTTCGCGCCGTGCGCGTGGGTTATCGCTTGCGGGCCGCGCGCGCGTGGGACTCGATCAGGAAGTTGAGATCCTTTTCGGCATTGTCGAACATGTCCTCGATAATCTCGCCCTTCAAGCCCGCGCCTTTGGTGCATTCCATCGTCCAGGTCCCCTTGAATCCGTGGGAACGCGCGGCGGCAATGATGCGCAGGTGATCCTCGGCATTCTCCTCCAATAGGACCCATTCGCCGGCTTTTTTGGCCTGCACGCCCAGGTTGCCTATGAAATCCCCCGCCGCGGCCATGGCCTTTTCCAATTCCTTGGGCGCATACAGGAATGGATGCAATACCGCCTGGAAGCGGCCCCCGACCAAAGCTTTGCGCGCGGCCTCCAGCGCCTCCGGCCCGGAACCTTCTCCACCATCGAATAACAATGCCATTTCGCGCGGGACGTCCCGGGACCACGCCTTGATGGGCTCCAGGGAATCCAGAGCCGGCGCCTTTGAATCCGATAGGGAGAACTTGAGTCCGTCGGGCCGGAAATAATCGCAAGCTTCCAGGACGGAATCGCGGAAGCGCTGGCTTTTATCGGAATCGTCGGTGGGAAGCGAGGCCGAGATGAGCGAGACGGGCAGATCCGATTCCGCGCAGCGCTCCTTGATCAACTCCCATTCCTCTCGTGAAGAGAAGAGCAGATGGTTTACCCACACCTCCAGGCCCACGAACCCGGCTTCTCCGGTTTCCTCTATCCAATCGCTGACCAACAGGCTGGGACCCTTGCCGTTCCACCGGTTTTTCTCCAGGAGCAAGGTGGACAAATAGACTGCGGAGCCGGTGATGACCATGGTGATTTTTCCTTTGGCGTAAATATGGATAAATGGGGTTTGGGCCGGTAGTTATTCATTAACCTATTAATTCGCTAGGTTTAATCTGGAAAGGTAATGCGCTTACACCGGGCAATCAAAGACGAGTCCTTTTTTTCATCCATTTTAAGCAAAATCAAACAACCTTCCCACCCATCTTTACCAGACTAAAATAATATGTTAATATCTCCCTTCTCATCCGAAAGACAGCATGGAACACGATCATCTGGAACAACTCGAAAACCAAAGCGTTTACATCCTTCGCGAAGCATACGCCAACTTCAAGAACCTGGCCATGCTCTGGTCCATCGGCAAGGACAGCACCGTCCTGCTATGGCTCGCGCGTAAAGCCTTCTTCGGGCATGTGCCCATCACCCTGGTGCATATCGATACCAGCTATAAAATCCCGGAAATGATCCGTTATCGCGATCATCTCGCCATGGATTGGCACCTGACCATGGTATATGGCCAGAACAAGGGCGCTCTGGAGCGCAAGGAAACCTTTCCGGACGGAAATATCACGCGCCTGCAATGTTGCAAGAACCTGAAGACGGATGCCCTGAAGAATACGCTCTCCGGGGAATGGCCGCGTTACCGCCTCAACCTGGAAACCGGCAAGTACGAACCGGACAAGAACAAGGACCCGTATACCGGCGTGATCGTGGGCGCCCGCGCCGATGAGGAGGGATCGCGTTCCAAGGAGCGCTATTTCTCCCCCCGCGACAAGAACAACGAGTGGGACGTGGGCGATCAGCCGCCGGAACTGTGGAACCAGTTCAAGACCGATTTCGCCCCCGGCACCCACCTGCGCATCCATCCCCTGCTGGATTGGACCGAGCTGAACATCTGGGAATACATCCAGCGAGAGAACATCCCCATCACCGATCTGTATTTCGACAAGGGCACCGGCAAGCGTTACCGGTCGTTGGGATGTTACCCTTGCACCACCCCCGTGGATTCCACCTCCAAGAACGTGGCCGAAATCGTGGCGGAACTCCGCACCGGCAAATTCGCGAACATCGCGGAACGTTCCGGCCGCGCCCAGGACAAGGAAGATGGCGGCCTGGAAACCCTGCGCCGAGACGGATACATGTGAGCGAGAGATTTCAAAGTGCAAATTTCCCCCTGAGGACCCCCTAATGGAACCCACCCGCAACGCCACGCCTTTCGCCCCCACCGGAACTCCGGGGGGGATCGTGGACGGACGCATCCGCATGAATATCGTCGTCGTGGGCCATGTCGATCACGGCAAAAGCACCGTGGTGGGCCGCCTCCTGGCCGATACCGGCTCCCTGCCGGAGGGTAAGCTGGAATCGGTTCGCGCCTTTTGCGAACGCAATTCCCGCCCGTTCGAATACGCGTTCCTGCTGGACGCGCTGAAGGATGAGCAGGCACAGGGCATCACCATCGACACCGCGCGCACGTTTTTCAAATCCGCCAAGCGCGACTACATCATCATCGATGCTCCCGGCCATATCGAGTTCCTGAAGAACATGGTGACGGGCGCGGCGCGCGCCGAGGCCGCCGTGCTGGTCATCGACGCCAAAGAAGGCATCCGCGAGAACAGCAAGCGCCACGGGTACCTGCTCTCCATGCTCGGCATCAAGCAAATCGCCGTGGTGGTGAACAAGATGGATCTGGTCGGCTATTCCAAGGAAGCCTTCGAGGACATCCGCGACGAATACATCGCATTCCTGGCGCGCATCGGCGCCACCCCGCGCTTTTTCATTCCCATTTCCGCCTTCAACGGAGAGAACCTGATCGTGCCCTCGGACAAGATGCCCTGGTTCAAGGGGCATAACCTGCTTTCCGCCGTGGATGCCTTCGAGAAGGAGCCGCCCAAGGCCAATCAGCCTTTCCGCATGCCGGTGCAGGACATCTACAAGTTCACCTCCCTGGGCGACGATCGCCGCATCGTCTCCGGCCGCGTGGAATCGGGTTCCATAAAGGCCGGCGAGCAGGTGGTATTCCTGCCTTCCGGCAAGAAAGGCCGCATCGCCTCCATCGAAGCCTTCCACGCCGCGCCGCGCGCTGAAATCGGCGCCGGCATATCCATCGGCTTCACCTTGGCGGAGCAGATTTACATCGGCCGCGGTGAGCTGATGGTCAAAACCTCCGAAGTGCAAGCGGAAGTCTCGCGCCGGCTGCGCATCAACCTGTTCTGGATGGGTAAGAAGCCCTTCATACCGGGCAAGACCTACTACTTGAAACTCGGCACCGCCAAGGTCCCCTGCCGCCTGGAGAAGATCAACTATCTCATCGACGCTTCGGAATCCGGCGGCCAGACCAAGATCGCGGTGGAACGCCACGACGTGGCCGATTGCGTCATCGAGCTTTCCAAGCCTTTGGCCTTCGATCCCATCGCGCGCCTGGAAGCCACCGGACGTTTCGTCATCGTGGATCAATACGAGATCGCCGGCGGCGGCATCGTAAGGGAAGCCCTGGCGGAATACGCGCAGACGTCCGCATCTGAAAAGCCCTCGCTATTATCCCGCTCCTCCATTCCCGCCGAAAAGCGCGCCCGGCTCATGGGCCAAAAGCCCGCGCTGATCGTCATCGCCGGTGGGCCGGGACGCGATCCGAACACTCCCGCCAAGGCCTTGGAAGCCAGGCTGATCGAACTCGGCAAGCGGGCTTTCTACCTGGGATTGGAAGACGCCCAGGAAGCCGACGCGCATACGAGTTCGGAAAGCGGCAATTCCAAAATCGAATCCGGTTGGGAAGCGGAAGCGCCAGCCGCCCTTCTGGGCCGCGCCGCTTCCCTGCTGTTGGATGCCGGCCTGCTGGTCGTGGCCGCGGCCAAGGGCCTGGACTCTGAAGACGTCAAGATCCTGGAAAGCCTGGTGAAGCCGCATGCGGTGCTGCAACTGGAAGCCCCCGCCGACGCGGAAGAAGCCACCGGCGCCACGGCCGGCTTGGTGGCCGAGGCGCTGCGGGCCTTGGGCAAATTCGGCTGATGCGGATCGATTTCCAATAATTAAATTGATCTGATGGACGAACCGAAGTCACCGAACGTCGTTTGGCATCATGCCACAGTAAACCGGGACGCGCGCGTGCGCGTGCTGGGGCAAAAAAGCGCCGTGATCTGGTTCACGGGCCTTTCCGGCAGCGGCAAATCGACCATCGCCAACGCCCTGGAGCTGCGCATCAACCAGGCCGGCAAGCTTTCCTATCTATTGGACGGCGACAACGTGCGCATGGGGCTTTGCTCCGATTTGGGTTTCTCGGAAAGCGATCGCAAGGAGAACAACCGCCGCGTGCGGCATGTGGCCAAATTGCTGTGGGACGCGAACGTGCTTACCTTGGTGTCCTTCATCTCCCCGTTCCGCGAGGAACGGGTGCTCACTCGCGAACTGATCGGCGCCGATTTCATCGAAGTCTTCGTGGACACGCCGCTGGCGATTTGCGAGACGCGCGATCCCAAAGGCTTGTACGTGAAAGCGCGCAAAGGCGAAATCCCCCAATTCACGGGCATCTCTTCCCCCTATGAACCGCCGGAGCTTCCGGAAATAACCTTGCATACCGATCGGGAAAGCATCGACGAATGCCTGGATCGAATCATGAAATTGCTGACCGAAAAAGGCTATCTCTAAAACCCCGACAGAGCGGGAAAGCAAAGGGCCGCGGGCTTTCGCCCGAGGCCTTTTTTTGTGACCGGCTGTCGCTTACGGCCGGCACTTCCCTCCCGTTACTTGATCTCGATGGTCCTGGCCAGGGCTTCCTTGGCCTTGGGAATCCGGAGGAACAAGACGCCGTTGCTGTATTCGGCGCGGATAGCTTCGCCGCTTACGTTGCGCGGGAGCTCGAACACGCGCGTGAAAGCGCCATTCCGGGATTCCGAATAACGGTATTGGCCATGATTGGCGTCGCCGCCATTATCGGACCAGGAACTTTCCTTTTTACCGCTCAAGGTCAGGCGGTTCTCTTTCACTTCGATCTTGATGTTCTCCTTGGCAACGCCCGGCAATTCGGCGCGCAACACGTAGTCTTCCTTTTCCTCCACGATGTCCACGGCCGGCGTAAAATCATTCTTGGCGTATGCCGTGTGGACCGACTTGTCGAAATCGGTGAAGAATTGATCCAACCAACGGGCGGGGTTATATGCGAGGGAGTTGTTCATGGCTATATCTCCTGTTTAGGGGAGCGCCTCCATGGCGCTCGATGCGGTAATGGGAAAGCAACGGGCATGCCAAGCGGCCATCTGTGCGGAATAAACCCCGGCGAAGCCCCTGGGACGGATCCGCTACGTTCCCAGTCCGAATATGCGACCGCGATGTGCGACACCCGTCGCATCTTGCGACCATGAGGATTCGCGACACGGTTTTAGCTAAATTATCCTGCAAACCATGGCCAAACCCATCCGTTCCCCACTCGCTCCGTCCCGCCCCGCGCCAACCATAGTCTTGTCGCATGCCAGCCTGGAAAAACTTTTCACGGCCTTTCATGTCCATCCCCAAAAGGACGGCTTGGTGCTCTTCGCCTTGCGGGGCGCTCTTCCCGCCAAAGTGGCGGCGGGATGGGCCCGATCGGTCCAGGTGCGCAACGTCCCGGTCGATTACGTGCATATGCGCTGCACGCTGGGAATCTGGGATCGCGCGGGCCAGCGCGTGTTCGCCGCTCCGGGATCCACGGTGCCCTATCGCGATAACGTGGAAAAAGCCGCGGCGCGGAAGGGCAGGACCAAAGGCAAGGGTACGAACCAATTGGAGCCGGGTTTCTATACGGACCTCACCAAGGGCGAGCACTTGCAAGGGAAGCTTAACGGCCATGAGGCGTTGCGGCAAACCGGATACCGGCTCTACCGGCGCAGCCTTTCCGGAGTGCCGTATCGGGATTCGGGACGCGGAAAGGACGTAGCGCCGCTCTTCTACGGTAATCCGTACGATAACCTGCATTGCGGTTGGAACGAGAATGGAAAGGGACCGGGGTTCTCCAGCGCCGGTTGCCTGGTGGTGGCGGGAATGCCGCATTGCCCCAGGCGCGAGGACCAGACCGCCAATCTGGGGCCTTGGAAGATCTTCCACGATCTGATCTACGCCGTGGACCAGAAAAGGTTCCCTCTCCTGCTTTTGCCCGCTGAGGCTACCGCAGCGGCCCTGGCGGCGGCGGAAAAGCCATCCTCGCGCGGTGGAAGCGTCAGGCTGGTATATGGATCGGAAGGCGAGGAAGTGAAGGCGCTGCAGCGGCGCCTTGCGGCGCAGGGCGATTATCGGGGCCGGGCCACCGGTCTTTTGGACGCCCGGACATACAAGGCTTGGCGGGCTTGACAGGTCTGGCCGCGCGCGCTCAATCGACCCTGAACGGCCGGAGCGGCGCAACACGCCCGGGAAACTTTAGAACACGAAGTCGAGCTGGGCGTATAACACATCGTTGGCGGATAAGTTCACCGCCCCTTCTTCCAGCACGCGCACGTATTCCCCAGTGGCTTTAAGGCCCGGGAATTTTTCCGGGGAGGGATGGAAAAGCCAGCCCAGCGTGATAAAATGCAGGGCATCATCCGGATTGGCCCCGTCGGTATTGTCGAAGAACTCATACTTGAACACATAGCCGTTGCGCGCGGAGTGGTCGAAACGGATCTGGCTGGAAACGCCCCAGGATTTGGAGGCGCCGCTGTCGACGGGATCGGGGATTTCCCGGTTGTAAAGCATCATGGCTTCGTTGAACATGTGGAACCGCCCCATGTCCAATTGATGGTTCAAGGAGGCGTCCACGATTGGGTTGGTTTTGAACCAGTACCCCACCTGCCAGCCCTCATGGTTTCCCGCGAACTCGCTCCACCCGTGATTGGCGAGCGCGCCCAAGGTGGCGCCCCATTGGGTGAAAGGGGAAATGCGCCAATCCAGCGCATAGTCTATTCCCAGGGCCTGGGTATTGGCGCCGCCGACGCTTGGTTCATCCACGAGCACATTCTCGTGGTTGGCATTGTGGAAATAAAGGCGGTGCTTCACGTCGCCGCCATAATAATCCGCTTCCGCCTGGACGCCGAAATCCCTGAAATTATTGAGGCGCGTATAGTAATTCCAAAGGCGGGCATAGAAAGGCGCATTGACGGTGATCCGTTCGAATTCATCGGTCCCGGAACCGGACTTCAGGCCCGCGCCCCGGAATTTGCCCACCGTGAAGGTATAGTTCCTGACGCGCTTCTCCAGATAGATTTCCTGCAAATCCGCCGGGTTCAGGTTACCTACGGCCACGGCCGAAAAAGTGCTGTCCAAGGCCACGGAGGCTTTGAGCCGCAGCATGGCCAGATAGAACCCGCCGCGGCCGCGATTATTCAGGGGATCGGAGGCCTCGGGCCAGCCCACTCCGTTCTGACCGTAATTGTATCCCATTTTCAGCCCGGTCTGGAACTTGGGGGCCTCGATGGCGCCGGCGTTCGAGAAAATGAAAATCGCCGAGCCGGCGATGCAAAGCGCGCTTTTTTTCCGGATCAAGGGGTGGGCCTTTCCATCAGGGATTGGGTCATAAACATACAATTCTGTTATCTTTAGGTTATGGCAACCGAGACGAATATCCCTGCCCTTGGCAAACCCAGTTGGCTCAAGGCCAAAATCCCGGGAGGCGAGGCTTATTCCAAGGTGCGCGCTATCGTCGAAGAGCATGGGCTGAATACCGTTTGCCGCAGCGCCAGTTGCCCCAACCTTGGCGAATGCTGGGCCAAAGGCACGGCGACCTTCATGATCCTCGGGAATATCTGCACGCGAGGCTGCAGGTTTTGCGATGTCCCCAAAGGAAGGCCCGGCGCCTATGATCGTGAAGAGCCGGCAAGAGTGGCGGATTCGGTCCGCCTGATGCGGCTTAAATACGCCGTCATCACTTCCGTGGCCCGTGACGATTTGCCGGATCAGGGCGCCGAAGGGTGGGTGGAAACGATCCGCGCCGTGCGGGCGGCGGCCCCATCGTGCCGCATCGAAGTGCTGATTCCGGACATGCAAGGGAATCTGGATCTGGTGGATCGCATCCTCGATGCGGGCCCGGACATCCTGAACCACAATTTCGAGACGATACCCCGATTGCAAAAAAGCGTGCGCGGACGCGGGAATATCGCCGACAGCAGCGCCGTGCTTACGCATGCCAAAGCGCGCGGGTTCTCCACCAAGACCAGCTTGATGTTGGGGCTGGGCGAATCGGAGGCCGAAATCCAGGCGATGATCCGCTACATAGCGTCCCTCAAGGTGGACATTCTGACCATGGGCCAATATCTGCAACCTTCCCGCGAGCATCTGGCGGTGGCGCGTTTCGTGCCCCCTGCCGAGTTCGAGTCCCTGCGCGACTACTCCTTGGAAAACGGTATCCGTATCTGCGTATCCGCCCCCATGGTCCGTTCCTCCTACAATGCCGACCAGCAATCCGCCCCTCTGTTCGCAAGCATCCATCCCCAAAAAACCGCTGCCAGCCCCGTCTGATGTTCTCCACGGGAGAACGGAACCCTATCCTTTATAGGGAATTCCATGGGATCTTTGGAGGATTGGGTTGTAGAAAAAAGGGGTCGCCGCTATATTAGAATTCAGCTAATTTCACACAGTTTCGGTCAAAATCGAACCACAATGCCACCTTTGGATGCACTTGGAAGGTCAGACTTGTTTCAACCTGGTCAATCCTTTGGCAAGTTTTATCTGGTGCAATTGCTGGGAGAAGGCGGCACTTCCCGCATTTTCAAGGCCCTGCAACAACCCATCAACCGGTTGGTAGCGGTGAAAATCCCCTCTTTCGCCGATGACGGCGGCATTCTCACTCCCGACGAGTTCCTTTCCGAAGCCACTTTGATGGCCCGCCTTGAGCATGGTCATGTGGTGCGTATTTACGATTTCGGCGTGCAGGAGGATAAGGCCTTCATTTGCATGGAATACGTGGAAGGCTGGAACCTGCAGGAACTGATCGACGCGCGCGGCCCCCTGTCCGTATCCGCCGCGCTGGCGGCGGGCATACAGACCTTGGAAGGATTGCTATACGCGCATTCGCAAGCCGTGCTGCATCTCGATTTATCGCCCGCCAATGTCCTGGTGGCCAAATCCGGTATAGCCAAGCTGTCCGATTTCGGGATGGCGGGGAAGAAATTCAGGGCCGCGCAAGGCCGCATCGTGGGTACCCCCGCATTCCTCTCTCCGGAGCATGTGGCGGGCACTCCCGGGACCATACAGTCGGATTTGTTCAGCTTCGGATCCTTCCTGTATTTTATCGCCTCGGGCGAACCCCTCTTCGATCCCGGACCGGGTAACTCGCGAGTGACTCAAGCCATCCGCGAAATCGAGCGCGCTCGCGCGCAGCCGCCAGAAGAGCGCATCCTGCGCTTGCCCCATTTGCTCGCCAAGCCTGTGCTGACCGCCTTGCTAGGCCGGGATGCGCAAGCGCTGCGCCGCGAACTGCTGGATGCCTGGAAGAAAGCCGAAGGCGATGAACGCCCCGAGGCCGTCCTGAAACGCGAGCTGGATCTGGACGGGGATCCTTTGCATGCCGGCCTGCCGGGCGAGGAATTGCCCTCCGGGGAAGCGTTACGCGAGCGTTATTTCCTGTTGCGCGAAAGCGGCAAGCATCGGGAAGCCGTGGCGCTGCTGGAAAAAGCGTTGCGCCGCCAACCCGAAAACCCTCTCTTGCAGGAATTGCTGGCCGCGCCGGCCAAAGCCAAGTCCGCTCCCGTGACCGTGCTGGTCGCCCCCGCCGCCGGTGGAAGCGCGGCGCCATCCGTAGACCCCGTCGGCGGCGGATCCGCGCACGCGAAAGCCGGCCGGCCCGCTTCCCGGCTCCGGTCGAAATACCTGGCCGGATTCATAGGTATCCTGGCCATTACTGCCGGAATCCTGGCCTGGAACAGAATGCCCTCGCCGACCGCAACGGCGCCTTCCCCTTCCTCCCCGGGCGGGTCGGCTGCCGCGGATGTCGCGAATGCGGCCGCCTTCCCGTCCGCTCCGACCCCTCCAAACGCGCCAGCGCCGGCCAAAGCGGCCGCGGCCAGATTGCCATCCGGGTTACCGGATGCGAAGCGCGCGCCCCGGCACCGCCCCCCCGCCATCGCCCTTTCCGGTCCGGCGGGAACCCAGGTTACCGTAGATGATACTCTCGCCTGGATCGCTCCCGGTCCCGCCGGCGGTCGGCAACTCACGCCCGGCCTCGTCAATATCACCCTGACCCCGCCCGGCAGCGACCGCCCCATCAGCAGCAGCCTGTTCATCTCCGAAGACACGCTGTACCTGCTCAACCTGGATGCGGAGGGCGGGTTTTCCGTCACCCGCAAGCGTCGTTGATACCGATACCGTCCCGCATCCGATCGATCGCGATTTCCCTGTCGCTGGCGACGGCGGCCATGGCGGCGACCGCCTACGGCGCGTCGAGCCGGGGTTCATCCATCAATGATGCGGCCCTTTTCTACCATCAAGGCCGCTACGATTCGGCGCTGGCGCGGTTGGAGGCGATGGGTTCCCAAGGTCCGTTCAAACGCAGGGATTCCCTGTCCCTCTACCAATACCTGGGCATGGCTTCGGCCCGGCTGGGGCGCGACAGCCAGGCGGCCGGGTATTTCACCACCTTGCTGGGCATGGACAGCCTGTTCCAATTCCCCAAGAACGAGGACCCGCAAGTGCTGCAAGCCTTCGCGGAGGCGCGCGATCGCAAAGCCGCCGAGGCACGCTCCGAAACCAAAATCCCGTCGGCGATCCCGCTTTCAGCGACGGCTCCGCTTTCAGGGCCGGTTCCCGCCCCGGCCACATCCTCCACGCTTTCGCCGCCACCGGATCCACTCGCAATGCGGGGCGCACCTGCTGAACTCGCACCCCTCGCCCCGGGTTGGTCTCCGGAGAAAACGGCCCCGCCGCGCGGGAATATCGGGATCGCTCTGGGAGCCGTCCCCTTTGGCGCAGGATGGCTCAGCCGCAACCGTGTCAAGCCAGGCCTTACCCTGGGCCTGCTCCAAGCCGGCGGCATCGGGCTTTCCCTGTACGCTTCCCACCTGCAAACGCGGGAAGCCAATGACATCTACCGGGTCCGCGACGACAAAGAACGCGCGTACATCCAGACCTGGCAATGGGTGCAAATCGTTTCCTTGTCCACAGCGGTGGGCGCGTACCTTTTCTCTTTGATAGCTGCGGCGGGAGATTGAGCATGGCCAGTTTCGGCATCGGCGCCCATCTTGTCTGGGAAACCGGGGATCATCCCCCCTATCCGTTGAACAAGGTGATCACCACCTTGGGCCGCAACGAATCCAACGATATCTTCCTGGACGACCCCAAGGTCTCGTCCTTCCACGGGAACATCCTCAACCGCGAAGATGGATTCCACCTTCTCGATCTGAAAAGCCGGAACGGCACCAGCGTAAACGGGAAACCGATATCGGCTTATGCGCTGCAGGACGGCGACACCATAGCCTTCGGGGACATCCATTTGCGTTTCAAATCCCTGACGCCGTTCCCCAATACTCCCATGCCGCTGGCGCGCCTCAACCAGAAGATCCACACCATGGCGATCCAAAGCCCGGGGCTGCGCAAGGAAGCGGAGGAAATCCTCCGCGAGGTGGAACGCCATCAGGAATTCCTGAAGGCCTTGGTGGAAACAGTCAGCGCCCTGACCGAATCGCGCACCGTGGCCCATTTCGCCGAACGGCTGGGCGAAGTCCTCACCCGCAAGCTGGAATGCCGGACAGCCTGCCTGGCGGCCGAAAAGTCCCAGGACCTGCCCAAGTCCTGCGCGCTGGAAACCACTGCCTGGGATCCCGCCGAGGCCAAGGCCGGCGCCGGAGGCGGCGGACGGTGGCTCAAGATTTCCCCTTCCACTTCGGGTTGGCGCGTGCAATTGGCCTTCCAACCCGCGCCCGATCGCGGCTGGATCGCTTTCGTGGCGGAAGGGATCCATTTCGAACCCAATGAAGAGACGCGCGATCTGCTCGATATGCTGTTGCTGTTCGCGTCGGTGCTATGGCGCAACCTCCAGGAAATAGAGAACCTCCATCGCGCTGAAACAGGCCGCCTGCTGGACGAAAAGGATCGCGAGAACCGGGGGCGCATCGAGGATTTGCAGCGCCAGAACCGGGAGCTGGACGATTTCGTCCGCCAGATGCGGAACCAATTGGTCTTCGCCGAAGGCGGCCCCATGGAGAAAGTGCAAGCCCTGGCCCGCAAGCTCGCCACCGTGGATCTTCCCGTGCTCATCACCGGCGAGACCGGCACCGGCAAAACCTATATCGCCAAGCTCATCCACCATTTCAGCGCGCGCGCGGCCAAGCCTTTCCTGGTCATCGATTGCGCCACTTTGCCCGCCAATCTGATCGAGAGCGAATTGTTCGGGCATGAGAAAGGCGCTTTTACCGGCGCCATGGCGCGCAAGTCGGGGAAGGTGGAGGCTTGCGCCGGCGGCACCTTGTTCCTTGACGAGATCGGCGATCTGCCCTTGGAACTGCAGGGCAAGCTGCTGCGCTTCGTGCAGGAAGGCAAGTTCGAGCGCTTGGGCGGGAATGAGACCGTGCACGTGGACGTGCGTATCGTGGCGGCCACCAACTACGATTTGATGGAAAGGGTCAAGGCCCAGAAATTCCGCCAGGATCTCTTCTACCGCCTGCATGTGCTGCCGCTCCTGATGCCGCCCCTGCGCGAACGGGCCGCGGACATCCCCGTGCTCGCCCGGCACTTCATCCAAAAGCATTTCGGCCAGACCGCCTGG
>JBDSWM010000249.1:0-7068 GCA_039926685.1 Fibrobacteria bacterium
GGTGAACATGACGATCAGAATCGCCGGGAAAATGACCATGGTTCCCAAAGTCGCCTGGCCGGAAACCAGTTCCAATTCGTCGCCGGTCAAGCCCTTGGCCGCGGCGGCGGCCTTATCGCCATCGATCCAGCCGCCGATGATGGGCTGGAAAATGGAGGACGAGAACATGCCCACCGCTCCGATGACCGACATGTCCAAGGCTCCGCTCTTGGGAATCTTGTCAGCGATGAATCCGATCATGTTGGGCCAGAAATAGGCGATGCCCAAGGCATAGATGATGGCGGCCACATAGGCCATGCTGCCGGTCTGGGTGCTGAAGAGGTACACACCGATGGTGCCGAGAATGGCCGAACCGAGAAGTACGCCGGTCTGATCGAATTTGCCGACCACGCTGCCGCCGAACCAACGGGCCACGGCCATCAATCCGGTCACCAAGGCCAGGATCAACATGGGTTGCGCGCCGCTCTTGGCCAGTATCAGGCCGACCCATTGCTGGGGTCCGAATTCCGTGATGGCGGTCAGGGACATGCAGACGAACATGAAAATGAACATCGGCGAAAGCATCGCCTTGACATTGGTGCCCAAGGAGGCGGCATCCGCTTTCGGCTTGGGGAAGGCCTGTCCGAAGAAGAGCACGGCGTATATGATGGTGGGAACGATGATGACCGCGACTTGAACCTGCCAGGCGAGGTGCGCGTCGGTCATGAACTTGGACAACAGGGCTCCGATAACGATGCCGCCCGGAAACCACATATGGAAACGGTTCATCTTCGAGCTCATTTCCACGCCTTCATAGGAATCGGCGATCATGGGATTGCAAGCCGCTTCCGTGCAACCGTTGCCCAATCCGATCAGGAAGGTGGAGACGAGGAGGCCGATATAGCTGACGCTGAAGATGGTCAGCAAGATGCCCACCGAATGTGCGAAGAAAGCGAACTGCATGATCTTCTTGGGGCCGACCGTATGGTAGACCAGGCCGCCGATCAGCATGGACAAGGGGAAACCCAGGAACCACATGCTGTTGATGAAACCCAATTGGGAGGCCGTGAAATTCAATTCCCTCCCGAGCTGGGCGAGAATTCCAGCACGAATGCTGAAAGAAAATGCCGTGGTAATCAGGGCAAAACAGCTAGCATAAAAGAGCCTGTTTTTATTATCCATGTGTGTTCCTTCACCAGTTGAGTTTGGAGCGGTAAATGTACTGCAATTCCCTATTTATATCTATGCGGGTTTACTCAAAAAATTGAATTCCCGGTATTTCAGGATTCTTTGTCCCCAAAAAGCCCGCGAATTTCCCGCTGCTCTCGCGTAATCCGGGCCATCCTATGGCGTGATGCCACCAAAGTTCCCGTTTTTACCGTGAGAGGCGTAACGAACCCCCCTATTCCGGCAAGGATGGATTCCGCAAAGCCTGGAAAAAATGGAACAGGTATTCCGCGATCCGTTCATGCCCGCGCGCATTGGGGTGGATGCCGTCGGCCTGGTTCAAATCCGGCTCGCCGGCCACCCCGGCCAGCAAGAAGGCCACGATGGGAACCTGGTATTTGGCCGCCAGATCCGGATAGATTTTAGCGAATGCGCCTGCATATTCAGGGCCGTAATTGGGAGGGACCTGCAAGCCCGCCAAAACCACCCGCCAATGCTTTTCCCGGCAAAAGAGCAGGGCCGCTTCCACATTCTTGCGGGTTTCCTCCACCTTGACCCCGCGCAGGCCGTCGTTGGATCCCAAAGCCAGCAACACCAGGTC
The DNA here is from genome assembly GCA_039926685.1 of Fibrobacteria bacterium. Classification (GTDB taxonomy): domain Bacteria; phylum Fibrobacterota; class Fibrobacteria; order UBA11236; family UBA11236; genus Chersky-265. The sequence continues at coordinate 1,748 of JBDSWM010000249.1, forward strand.
CGGCTTGGCCTTCTCATACCATTTCAACCGCCTTAACCCGCTGGCGGAAGTGCTGCCGCTGGATCCGCCATTGATGACCTGCAATCCGGGCCGCCACTTTTTGAGTTTGGCATCGAGCAGGGCGGGAAAGGCTTCTTCCTTTTCCACGCCCAGCCCTTCGGTAAGGCTGTCGCCCAAAATGAGGATTGTCAGTTTCTTGGACACGGCCTGTTGAGCCGCGACCCAAGCGGCAAACACCGTAACGAACAGGGATATCATGAAGATGGGGGACTTTACGATGGAAACGCGGCGCATGGGAGATCCCGTTCAATCCTGGCTTTATAAAGAGGGCGGCTGACTTGCCTAACCGGGCCAAGGGTGGTATTAATATAGGAGCTTCAACGAAAAAGGAGGTCTCGTGGAAAAGGGATCCAAGATCAATTCAAACAAGGCATCGGGACGGTTCATGGCGTTGGCATTCGCCGCGACCCTGGCATTCGGAATTTCTAGCGCAATGGCGACGGATGCCCCCGCCGTAGCGGACAAACCCGCGCAAGGTGCGGTGGCGGAAAAGGCCATCCATGCCGATGGCGGTGGCGATTGCGCCAAAGCGATGGCAGACTGCCCGAAAGGGGCCAAGGCGGATTGCTGTAAGAAAGGTGCGAAAGGCGCCAAAGGATCGGCTCATCACAAACATGAGCACAAAGGCGCGGATGCGAACGCCGCTCCTCTCGGAGCCGACGGCTCTACGGACAAGCCCGCCGCAAAACCCGCGGAAGCGGATAAGGACGCGTCCCACCCGGGATGATACCGGTCAGCCCGCCTGAGCGTGGAGGGAAAAATACCAGAAGGTGAATATCGCGAGGGCGATTCGGTACCAGCCGAATCCCTTGAGGGTGTGTTTGGCCAGGAACCCGATGAAGAAGCGGATGGCCACCCAGGCGGAAACTAGGGAGACCAAGAATCCCACCGCGAACAGGGGAGCATCCGCGGCATGCAGAAACTCCCGACTCTTGTATAGATCGTAGAACGTGGCCGCGAACATGATCGGCACCGCGGCCAGGAATGAGAACTCGGCCGTTGTCTTCCGGTCCACGCGCGCGAGCATGCCGCCGATGATGGTGGAACCCGAACGCGACATCCCCGGCCACAGCGCCAGGCATTGGAAAACGCCCACCCACAAGGCTTCCCGCCATCCCAGCGAGTCGAGTCCGGTTTTTTCCGGCTTGGGCCGGAACATTTCGATCAGGATCAACCCGACTCCGCCCACCGCCAGGCCCACCGCCACGGTGATGGGGCTGAAGAGGTGTTCTTTGATGTAATGGTGCGCCAACTTTCCCGCGACCAAGGCTGGAATTGAGGTCACGGCCAGCAGGCCCAGCCCGCGCCAGCCCGCGAAGCCGGGTATTCCGGAATTACCCGCCTTGAGGGTATCCCCTGTTCCGGACGCCCGACCCGCTTCCGCGATGTCGGCCGCTTTGGGTTTCCTCCCCGGAATCAGATCGAGGAACCGTTCCCGATAAAGGCCCACCACCGCAAGGATGGCGCCCAATTGGATGAAGATTTCGAACGCATCCGCGCGCGGGCCCGTGAACCCGAGCAGATGTCCTGCGATGATCATGTGACCGGTGGAAGAGACAGGGATGAATTCGGTCAATCCTTCGATAATGCCGATCAGAGCGGCGAGGCCGTATAACATGGATGGCTAAGGTAAATAAAAAACGCATGAAAAACCGGCCGCGCGCGCCGCGCCCTGCGCGCCCAGACCTTGGTGCGGCAGGATTGCATCAGAGCCGCATATGCGCGGCCAGCGCTTCCAGACTGGCGAAGGTTTCCGGGCCGGGCCCGGCCGCTCCCGAAACGGGATGGGGCGATCCAGGTTCGGCGGAAACGGTATCGCGGCAATGCCAGTAGGAACTCCCTCCGCGCGATTCGGCGACGATGGCGAACGCCGCGCCCGCGCCGTCCGCCTGCGCCATCCCGTAGCCTTCCCGTTCCAGCATGCGCGCGGTCCACATCGCCAGGAGCGGGTCGCCGGAAAGTGCGACGAGTTTTTCCGGATGCCCGTGGATGCGGAATTGCCCGCTGGTGGGATCGAAAGCCACGTCGCCTTGATCGAAAACCTCCCCGATCGCGCCGGACAAGGCCAGATCCTCGGGGAGTCCGCAGCGCATGCCTCCCCCGGGCGCGAGCAGCCACAATCGGTCCGCGGCGCGCATGGCCAAATCCAGATCATGGGTGGACAACAGCACTGCGCGGTCTTGATCGCGCGCCAGCATGCGCAAGCTTCGCATGGTTTCCACGCGGCGGGGCAAGTCCAGGAATGCGGTGGGCTCGTCGAGCAGGAGCAAGGCCGGTTCCTGGGCCAGGGCGCGGGCGAGCATCACCCGTTGCTTCTCACCGTCGCTGAGTTCATCGAACAGGCGCTCGCGCAATTCCCAGGCGCCCGCCGCCTCCAGGCCGCGGCGCACAGCGGCCCGATCGCTTTCCCGCAGCCGCCCCATCCAGCCGGTATGGGGATGCCGCCCCAAAGCCGCCAGCGCATGCACGGTAAGATTGCCGGCATCCATCCTTTCGGTGAGGACGATGGCGGATTTCCGCGCGCGCGCCTCCGGCGGCAGCCCGGCGAAGTCCATCCCATCCATCAGGATGCGGCCCGCCAAGGGCGTCTGCAAGCCGGCCAAGGTGCGCAACAAGGTGGACTTGCCCGCGCCGTTGGGGCCCAGCAGGCATACCAATTCCCCCGCCCGCAATTCCAGATCAAGGCCCGATACCACCCGCCTGTCCTGCGTGCGTCCGGATGCGCTGCGGACGGAGCGGTATCCCACGGCGAGCCCCTCCGCGCGCAGGCGCGGCGCGGAAGCCAGGGTATCTTTCGAGTTACCTGGGTTCATGGGCTTCAATCGTCCCTCGGGGCGGGCCGGCGTAACAGCACCCAGATGACCACCGGGGCGCCGATCAGGGCGGTGACGGCATTTAGGGGCAAGGCGCGATCGGCTCCCGGCAGGCGGGAAACCAGATCGGAGGCCAGCGACAAGGAGGCGCCCAGCAGCAGGCAGGCCGGGATCAGGATGCGGTGATCAGCCGTGCGGAACAACCCCCGGCACAAATGGGGCACGGCCAGTCCCAGGAAGGCCACCGGTCCGCAAAAGGCCGTCACCGCTCCGGCCAGCAAGGAGGTGCTGGCGAGCAAAAGCACCCGCAAGCCCTGGATGGGCACGCCCAGGCTGCGGGCATAGGTCCAGCCCAGCAACAGGGCATTGAGCGGTTTTGCGCAAACGGCGGCCATGGCCACGCCCGCCAGCACCGCGGCGGCCAGCACCGGCAGTTGCGCCCAGGTAACGCCCGCGTAACTGCCGAAGGTCCAGAAGGTGAAGGCGCGGATCTGTTCCGAGCTGCTGAAGGCCTGCAGCACGCTGACCAAGGCTCCCGTCATCTGCCCGAACATCAGCCCCAGGATGAGCAAGGTTGAATTGCTGCGCACGCGCCGGGACACCGCCAGCACCAGCAGCATAACCAAGGCCGCTCCGATCACGGCAGAACCGGCCACGCCCGCTTGCGCTCCCAGGCTCCCCAAAGCCGTCATCCCCGGCAATCCCAATGCGGTCGGCAACCCCGGGCCGGCCAGGGCGCCCGCCAGCACCGCCAAGGCCACCCCCAAGGTGGCCCCGGAGGAGATGCCCATGGAATACGGTCCCGCCAGGGGATTGCGAAACAGCGTCTGCATTTCCAACCCGCTCAACGCCAAAGCCGCGCCCGCCAACACCGCCGTCAGGCAGCGCGGCAAGCGGATCTGCCATAGGATATGGTCCCATACGGGATCGGCGGCGGCCCGTCCGCAAATGCTGCCGATGGCTTCCCGCAAGGGAATCGCCACGGAACCGGAAGCCAGGCCCAGGCAGAACAAACCGGCCAAGCCGGCCACCAAGGCCGCGAAAGCGATCGCGGTTTTAACGGCGCTCACCCGGGACAGGATCATACCGGCCCCGCCAGGCGTCGATACCAATGCAGCTTATGCCCAGGCAGGAGCTCCGGATGCAGGATGGAAATCAAATCGGCCAGGATCCAATCCGGCCGCGCGGCTCCAGTCTCGAAAAAGTCCTGTCCGCCGCCTTCGCATCGGCCGGCATCGTTGGCGTAAACGCGCCCCGACCGCCAGGATTTGAACAAAGCGTTGCGCGGGTCCTTGGCGCGCGCGTCCCCCAGGTCCTTCCACGCGCCGGCGTTCAACCAGAAATCGGCCCCGGAGGCGCGGCCCAATACCGCTTCCATGTCCAGGTTGAGGCTGCCGCGCGTGGTATCCGCTCCCCACAGATAATCGCCGCCCGCGTCGGCCAGCAGGCGCGCCACATAGGTGCGTCCGCCCGCCATCCACCATACACCTCCGAACGGGGCGCCTACCATGACCGTGGGCTTATGCGCGGCCTTGCGCGCCAAGTCCGCCAAGGCCCGGTAAGCGCTGTCCACTTCCGCGAATACGGAATCCGCCTCCGCCGACTTCCCCAGGAAGGCCGCCGTGAACTTGATCCACTCCGCCCGACCCAGGGGGCTTTCTTCCATATAGGAGGCTTCGATGACCGCCGGAATCCCCGTCTCGGCCAATTTGGCCAGGCCGCCATCCGAAGAATTCCCCACCACGAAGGTGAAGATGAGATCCGGACGTAGCGCCATCACCGTTTCCAGATCCAGGCGAACGTCCTCGCCCACGTCCCGGATGCGGCCTGATCGCAAGCGCGCGCGGATTTCCGGACTGCATACATAACGCCCGCCCCCCACGCCGACCAACGCGTCCAAGGCATGAAGGCTTTCCAACTGGCGCAGATTGGTGGTGGTCAGCGTCACCACCCTGGCGGCGGGCAGGCGGATCAAAACGGTATTGCGGCGATCACTTTTGCCGGGCGCGCTTGTTCCCGGCGCCAGCAAATAGGTGAACTCCGCCTTGGACCCTTGCCAGGGATTGCGCACCACCAAGACCGTGGTATCCCCGCGCCATCCCAGGCTGAAGCCGTCCGCGTACCGGAGAGGGCGGAAAGGCGGGCGAGGCGTAGGGTTCGAGGACGGCGTTTCCAACCCCGCCGCACGTTGCGCTTCAGTGCCGCTCGGCTCCGCACGGGGCCCGCTCTTATCCGCATCGCGGCCGACATCCTTGCCGCAATAGGCAAGAAAACATGCGCACAAAATGAACGGAAGCCGGGGTAGCATATTCATCAGGTTCCAAGGGAAAGCCTGCAAATATAGCTCCCCGGGCCGCACATTCCGGAGCGGCGCCCGCATCGGGCCGCTCGCGCGAACCCGGCAAAGCTATTTTTATTATAATTCGCTTAATCGCATGCGGGTCTTTG
>JBDSWM010000250.1:0-4429 GCA_039926685.1 Fibrobacteria bacterium
CGAGACCCACTTTCCTGGGGCCATGCTGGTCAAGCTCCAGCGCAACTACCGTTCCACCGGAAACATCATATCCGCCTCCAACGCGGTCATCCATAAGAACACCTTGCGCCGCGCCAAGGAGGTCTTCACCACCGGCGGCGAAGGCGAGCCCTTGTACCATCATGTGGCGGACGATGAGAAGGGCGAAATGGATTGGCTGGTGGCCAAGGTCAAGGAATTGAACGCGGTTGAGAAATTGGATTGGCGCGAGATGGCGCTCCTGGTGCGCACCAACATCCAGTTGCGGGAATACATGGATCAATTCATCGTCACCGGCGTCCCTTTCATGGTTAAGGGCGCCAACAACCTACTGGAAAGATCCGAGGTGCAGACAGTGCTGGCCTACGCCAAATTGATGGCGAACCCGCAGGATGAAATGTCCCTGGGCAAGGTACTGCAATTCCCCAAGCGGGGATTCCCGAAGGATTTGCTGGATCTGATACCGCGATCGGAGGATCAACCTGTGCAAGCGTCCATTCGCGCGCATTGCGAAACCTTGGGCACTCCCTGGACGCGGGAGCTGACGGAATTGTTGGACAAGGTGGAAGCTTGCGCTGCGGAGGTCAGGGAGGGCGCTTTCTCCGCCCCCTTGAGCGATCTGTTGGCGTATGCCAAGGTGGTGGAGGCTTTCGAAGAGGGCAGCCCCAAGCGAAACCGGGTGGAGGAATTCCTGCGCCTGTTCCGGAAGGAGGAAACGCGCAACCCCGACGCGCGTCTGGTGGAGGTGCTAAACGCCCTGGCCCTCAACACGCAATCCGACGATGACCATGAGGATAAGCCCGGTTTGCGTTTGATGACCGTGCATGCCGCCAAGGGCCTGGAATTCCATACCGTCTTCATGCCGCAACTCGACGACGACGCCTTCCCGGCCAAGCCGAACCATACGGACGCCGGCATCGAGGAAGAGCGTCGCTTGTTCTACGTGGCCATGACCCGCGCCAAGCAAAGGCTGTTCCTTTCCTGGCCCGCCACCAAAATCCACTATCGCGTCACCAAGGACGTGATACCTTCCAGATTCCTGTTCGAAATCCCCGCGGACCGCTGGGACGGCCCTTTGGGCAAGAAGGACAAGGAAGAGAAAAAGGAATTCCTGGACAACTTTTTCGCCTCCCTGCGGACCTCCTTCAACGACGAAGCCTTGTAAGCAGGGCTCTTCCCCCGGTCCGGCGCTGCTTGGGCCCCATCGTGAATATGCCTACCTTTCCCCTAATGAGCACCGACCCCGAGGCCGAAACCGCATTGTTGGACGCCTACTATGCCTGTTTCGCCCGACGCGATTATCGCGGCATGGCCGCATGCCTGCATCCCGCCGTTTCCTTCAAGGATCCGGTATTCAATCTCAAGGGCAAACGCGTGGCCGCCATGTGGCATATGCTGTGCGAAGGCAACCAGAGCATGAGTCTTACTGCCTCCGGCATCAAAGCCGGCGAGGAGAAGGGCGAAGCCCGTTGGGTGGCGGATTATACCTTCTCGGCCACGGGGCGGAAAGTCCGCAACGTGGTCGATTCCCGCTTCCGTTTCAAGGACGGGAAAATATTCTCCGAGCGCGACAGTTTCAATTTTTGGCGCTGGTCGGGCCAGGCCTTGGGATGGAAGGGCTACTTGCTGGGATGGATGCCGCGATTGCAGCAAACCGTGCAACGCAATGCCGTCGACAAGCTGGATAAGTTTATCCTGGCCCATCAGGAATACGCGGAGCCATGAAAATCCGCCTGGTATGCGTGGGCAAGCTCGCGAACGCGGGGCTGAAGGGACTGGCCGAGGACTATCGCAAGCGGGTGGAACGCATGTGCGATTTCGAAGTCGTGGAAGTGAAGGATGCGCAGGATCGCGATGGGGCCGCGCGCCTGGACAAGGAAGCGGAGCGCATCCGCGCCGCCGCGGAGCCGTTGTCCGAATGCGCCCTGTGGGATGAGAAAGGCGAAGCGCTGGATTCCCCCGGCTTCAGCAAACTTATAGCCAGGCTGGAGGACAATTCCGCCAGGCGATTCACCATGATCATCGGATCATCGCATGGCATGGCCGAGGGGTTGAAAGCGGACATCCCGCGCAAGCTGCAATTGAGCCGCTTCACCTTCACGCATGAGTGGGCGCGCGTGCTCGCCATGGAGCAGATCTATCGGGCCCGCTGCATCCAGAAAAACATCCCGTACCATCATTAAGAGCCTTTAAGAGCCATAAAGAGCCTTAAATAGACATCAAAGGGACCAAGCGATTCCATGCAGGATTCCAAAGCATCGGGCGGGGGCGAAGACAAGGCCTCGGAAAATGGGGGGCACCCGGGCGGGCTTGCCTCCACGGAAAAGGGCCATGCCTACCTGATCCGCGAATTGGCGGTCCCGGCTTCCGATCCCAACCCGGACCTGGCCGGGGCCATCGCGGCTTTCCTCCGCATCAAGCGTGCGAAAGTAGGGGCGGTCAAAATCGTGCGCAAATCCCTGGATTCGCGCAAGCGCAACCAGCCGCTTTGGCGCTTCAGCCTGGAATTCGAATTCGCGGGCGAACTGAGGCATCCGAAGGTTTCCCGTGCGGGCGCGGGACCGGTTCCGGGAACGCCGGATCAGACGATTGAGGCCAAGCATAGTCCGCGCGGCCGCCGCGTAGGCGTGATCGGAAGCGGTCCCGCCGGGATGGCCGCGGCCATGGGCCTGGCGCGCAAAGGATACCAGGTGACGGTGTTCGAACAGGGCAGCGAGGTCGGCAAACGCTTCCATGATATCCGCAAATTCCTGAAAGGGAACTTATTCAATCCGCATTCCAATATCCTCTTCGGCGAGGGCGGCGCGGGCACGTTCTCGGACGGGAAGCTTACCTGCCGCACCCGCACGCGTTTTACCGAAGCCTTCCTCAAGGAATTGGTCGCCTCCGGCGCCGAACCGGACATCGTATACCTGTCCCATCCGCATATCGGCACCGACCGGCTGCAATTCATCGTCAAGGCATGGCGGGAACGCTGCGTGGCCTTGGGCTGCGAGTTCCGCTTCAATACCCCGGTCGAATCCCTGCTGATGGCGGACGGACGTATCTCCGGAGTTACCGTAGCGGGCGCGGCCGAGAGCTTCGACGCCCTGGTGCTCGCGGCGGGCCATTCCTCCCGGCCGCTTTACCGGCGTCTGGCCGAACTCGGGGTCGCCATGGAGCGCAAACCCTTTTCCGTGGGCGTGCGCGTGGAGCATCCCCAGGATATGGTGAACCGCCGCCAATTGGGCGAGCGCGTTGACGCGGCCATGACGGGCGCGGCGGAATATTATCTCACCTATAACGATGACGCCCACGGTCACAGCGCCTATTCTTTCTGCATGTGCCCAGGCGGGGTGGTGGTTCCTTGCGCCGATTCCGACGACGGGCTCTTCACCAACGGCATGAGCTATTCCAACCGCGCCGGCGCATTCGCCAATTCCGCGGTGGTGGTGCCCGTGACTCCCGCCGACCTGGATTCCTGGGCCGCGGGACCGGCTCCCATCCTGTCCGGCCTGGATTTCATCCGCGATTTGGAAGCGCGGGCTTTCGCCCTGGGTGGAGGGGGATTCGTGTTTCCCGCCCAGACCATCAAAGCGTATATCGAGGATCGGGTGGACGATCTCCCCGCGCCGCGCACCTCTTTCGCCAAGCCCGTGAAATGGGTCAATCTGCGGCCGCTGTTTCCGCCCAAGATAGCCGCGGCCTTGCAGGAGTCCTTCCGCGATTTCGATCACAAGCTCCCCGGCTTCATCGATCAAGGCCTGATAATAGGGCCCGAATCCCGTACTTCTTCGCCCGTGCGTATCCTGCGAAATCCGGTTTCCCTGGAATCCCACTCCACCCCGGGCCTGTACCCCTTGGGGGAGGGCGCGGGTTATTCCGGAGGCATCGTTTCATCGGGCGCGGACGGCTTCCGCTTGGCCGAAGGCTGGGAAACCTGGAGCCCTCCCCTGGGTAACGAAACGGTTACCCAGGCGCTTTCTTCCGTCCTCGGCGCCCCCGGCCCCGGGGCATCGGCCCCCCAAACCTAACCATGCTGCTTGAATTCACCGTCAGCCGCAACGATGCCGGTCAAAGGGCGGAACGCTATTTGCGGCGGCGTCTGGCCGCGCTCAGCCTCGATCGTCTGCACGCCCTGTTCCGCCGCAAGGAGATCAAGCTGGCGCGCAAGCCCATCAAGCGAAACCAATTGCTGGCCGAAGGGGACCTGCTCCAGGTATACGGGCTGCGTCCGGATGACGTAGCCGAGGATGCCGCGAACCTTGCGCAAGTTGCCGGATCGGACCCTCCCCAAGCGGCGGACTCCCCGTCCGGCCCCTTGGGACGGCCCGTTCCTCTAGGGCCGGCTGGGACCACGGGTGGCGCTTCCAAGCGGCGCCTGTTGGGCATTCCCATCCTGCATGAAGACGCGGATTTGCTGGTGCTGGAC
>JBDSWM010000251.1:0-8806 GCA_039926685.1 Fibrobacteria bacterium
ACGGAATCGGACCGGGCCGATCCGCTATCGCCCAAGCTGTAGCCACGCGGACGCAGGCCGGGATAATGCGCTTGGGTCCAGCGTCCCATCCAGGCCGCTTCCCAGCCCCGGGAACGGAGGCGCAGGCCCGCTTCCTGGAAATCCTGGCGCACCTCGACGGGCAAAGCGATGGCGTCGTAGTCCGGTACCGTCAAGGTTGCGGGATGGCTGAGGCTTTTCCTGCCGACGCCGAGGGACCAATCCAGCCAGGATCCGACGCCGCCCCCCAGCTTGAAGGCGCTCAGGGAGGATACCCCGGGCTCATGCGAATCCCCGCCGACGCTCAGGCTGGGCACGATCCAAGGGGTTAACCGATAGGTTACCGTGGTCCGCCAATCCCAGGTCCGGCCGCCGTTGTCCACCCCGGAGGCGGAATCGCGCATGCCCAATTCGCGCCGCGAGCGCTCCAGGCCGAACCGGGTCTCCAGGCCTGCCAGGGCCGCTCCCACTTCCAGGGAAGAAACCGCTTCCGCATAATCGTAGGCGAGGTTCCCCTTTTTATGGATCAAATCCAAATAGTCCCAAGCCAGGGTTGCGGAGAGTTTCGCATGGGAGGTATCCTCCTGGCGGGATTCGCAGGGCATCCATAGCCGGCGGGCATGGTCCGCGCCGAGTATGGATTGCAACGCATTTTCCGCCGCGGAGACGGAGAGGCAAAACCCCAGCGTAGCGAAAGCGATGCAGGCGGATGCCGGGAGAAGCGGGGTAAGCCGGTTAGTCCATGAAGATGGGAAAAAAGAAAGGCGGGCCCCAAGCCCGCCTTTCCCGGAAATGCGCCTATCGGGCATCGCTGGGGTTTACTTGCCGATCAGGCTTAGCGCGAAATCGGGCTTGAACGCCGATACCGTGCGCTTTTCGAGGATGAGGCCGGGATCCGAATCCCGGTTCTCTTCATATTCCGCCTGCTTGAGGATGAGGTTCCAGATGCCGGCCTCGGTGGCATTGGGTAGGAAGCCCTGGAAGGTAGGGTCCTGGAAATGGATCACGCTGCGGAATTGGGCGACGACCTCGGAGGCCGGGGTTCCCAGCGAGTCCGCATCCTCGACGATTTTCGTCAGTGTCTTGATATTACCGGTAATCTGGTGGCTGGCGTTGGTGAAATAGAGTACGGGCTTCTCGTCGCTCCACTCATTGGCGTTATAGAAGCCGTAGTAAGGGAGCATTTGCTTGTAGTCCTGGACATTGAAATAGGCGGAAAAATCGATCAGGATGGTGGTATCGATATCCGGCAAATGCAAAGCGTAAGGCTGGGACATGTATTTGATGGCGGTATCGATGACGGCTTTACCGTCCGTGTAGGCGGACCGGTCGATGCAAGGGCCTTCATCGACCATCGCGCAGATATGGATCAAGTCGTTGCCCTGGGGATCCGTTTCCATGTCGATGGACGCGATCGATTCCTTCAGGATGGCGAGAGCGGACTTGATTTCCCCGTCGATGGCGCCCAGGCGGGCCGACCAAGCGGGCCGGACGGTGAGAAAGGAGGAGGTCGGGCCCAGGATTTCCGCGGCTTTGTTGAAATCTTCCTTTTGCTTCTGGCTCAACTGGGAAAAATCCGAAATGGTATCCAGGCCGCCGAAGGATTCCAGGTAGTCGTAGGAACCGTTATGGTCGATGTCGATGTCGCGGGAGAGCCATAGCGTGAGCAGGCTGTGGATGGCATGCGCGCCCGCCAGCAGGATGCCCGCTTCGGCATGATCCAGTTCGCGGGATTCACCCTCGTTCGTCAAGATCATGGAAAAGGAAGGGTCATCGTATACCGTTTTCAAATGGACCATGGCGTCTTCCAGCGCGGGCAGGAGCGTGTCGGCGATGGCGTCCTGGATGACGTGGAATTCGGGCAAGGTGGAGGCGGCCGCCACCTTTCTGAGCGCGCTGACCCGCAGCAAAGGCGTGTCTTCGGTCAGGCGGGTATCGAACGGGGATCTTGAATCCACGGTCTGGTTGATGACCGAGGCCAGTTTTTCGGATTGCCCTGCCAGTAGGATTCCTGTAATGGCCATCCCCAGATGCGCCTTGTTGTTGCCCGGATTCAAGGCCACGGCCTCGGCGAATTGGGAGTGCGATGCGCGAAGATCGGTGAGGTCCTCCTCGCCGTACCGGAATTGATCCAGGTCGCGCATGCGTTCGATGTTTGATTCGAGGTTGGCGGTGGCCAGTTGGGAGGAGTTTTCCGACTTGCTGACATTCTCCTCCGAAGGGCCGCTATTGTCCGATCCGAATAGGCATCCGGTGAGTCCGATAAGCGAGGAAGCCGCCGCGGCCAGCAAAAGGTATTTGGGGATTGAATTCATGGAATCTCCTTCGAATTTTAAGACCATTGTCAATACGGGTGCGCGATAAGGTACATAACGAACTGAAGCGGGAATACCGCTACGCTTATTTTGACGCCGGGGCATACCCGGTTTGTTCATTGCAACCGGGTCTATTATAGCACTCCTGACATGGGCAGGTGTATTTTAATAGACTAAAGCCTGAACCTCAGAAACGGGAAAAATGCAAGCTCCGCCTCATCCGACCCCTGAATACGACCCGGACGAAATCCTTAAAATGGGCAAGGAAATCTGGCGGGAGATGCAAGGCGAGGTGCCGGGCATTTTCAACAAGGATTTCTGGCAAGGCCGCATCCTGGAATGGGCCATGAAGGACCCCTCGTTCCGGGTGGACTTGTTCCGCCTGGTGGACGTGCTGCCCGTTCTCAAATCCCGCAAACAGGTCTGGCTGCATATGCGCGATTACCTGATGCGTCCGGGCCGCCCGTTGCCTACCGTCCTGGGCGCGGCTTTGAAGGCCGCCTCGGGCGGGATCACGGGAGTGGTGGCGGTGGAGGTGATCAAACGCAACGTGGTCAATATGGCGGAAAATTTCATCCTGGGCCGCGACGCGGCCGAAGCCATCCCGCTGTTGCGCAAGTTGCATGGCCAGGGGATCGGCTTTACGGCCGATTTGCTGGGGGAAGCCACCCTGAGCAATCCGGAGGCGGATGCGTATCTGGCCCGCTACCGCGATCTTATCCTGTCCCTGGCGGCGGAAGTGCCGCGCTGGCCGGATGACCCGGTGCTGGGTAGGAACCATCTGGGCCCCATTCCCCTCGCCAACGTTTCCCTCAAACTATCCGCGCTGGAAGGCCGTTTGGATCCGGTGAATACCGCCGGCTGCGTCGCCCGGCTGAAGGAAAAGGTCCTGCCTTTGTTCCTGTTGGCCAAGGAGAAGAACGTCTTCCTCAATGTCGATCTGGAAAACTGGCAATTGCACGGCATTGCGTATGATTTGTTCGAGGAGCTGGTTTCGCATCCCTACCTGGCGGGATGGCCGCATGTGGGCATTGTGGTGCAGGCCTATCTGAAATCCGCGCCCGCCGATTTGGAACGGCTGCTGGCCCTGGCGAAAAAGCGCGCGACCCCGCTGACGGTGCGCTTGGTCAAGGGGGCCTATTGGGACTACGAAGTGACCATGGCCAAGCAATGGAGCCTGCCTTGCCCGGTGCTGACCAGCAAGGCGAAGACGGATGCGCAATACGAATCCCTGAGCCGGATCCTGCTCCTCCATCATCAGCATCTGGCTCCCGCCTTCGGAAGCCATAACCTGCGCTCCCTGGTGCATGCCCTGGCGACGGCGGAAGCATTGCAGGTGCCGCGCAGCGCCTATGAAATCCAGATGCTCTACGGCATGGCGGAACCGGAACGCAAAGTATTGCGCGCCCGCGGCCATCGCATGCGCGTGTATTCCCCAGTCGGCGCATTGCTGCCGGGCATGGCCTATCTGGTCAGGCGCCTGCTCGAGAACACCTCCAATTCGGGCTTCCTGCGCCAAAGCTACCATGAAGGCGAGGATATAGGGGCCCTTTTGGCTTCACCGTCCCCGCCGTCCCCACCGGCTTTATCGGACTCGGCGGCGACACCGGCATCCGCCATCCCGGCCCGTTTCTCCGCTGACGTCAGCGATATGATACCCGGGGATCTGTCCACCCCGTTCCGCAATTGCCCGCGTCTGGATTTCGCTTTGCCCGCCTCCCGGGCAGGTTACGCCGACGCGATCTCGGAATGGAAAAGGCATTTGCCGATCCGCGTCCCCGTCATTTGCGGCGGCCGCGAAGAGAATGGCACGGATTCCCGCGTCCGGCATTCCCCCAACGATTCCGGTTTGATGATGGCGCGGTTGGAACTCGCCTCGGAGGCCCAGGCCGACAAAGCCGTCGAGGCCGCGGACAAGGCTTATCCGGCCTGGCGCGACCGGGACTTGCGGGAGCGCGCCGCCATGGCGGAAAAGCTGGGCGATATCCTGTCCGCCGATCGGGTGAGGTTGGCGGCTTTGCAAACCCTGGAGGTGGGCAAGCCCTGGCAGGAAGCGGATCTGGATGTGGCCGAAGCCGTGGACTTCTGCCGGTACTATGCTCGCCAGGCGCTGGTGGAACTCGCGCCCCGGAACCAGGGCGAGGCTCCGGGGGAAACCAACCTGTTTAGCTATCAGGGCCGAGGACCCACGGCCATCATCGCTCCCTGGAATTTCCCCTTGGCCATCCTATGCGGCATGGCGGTGGCGGCCCTGGTGGCGGGGAACCCGATCGTGCTCAAGCCAGCGGAGCAAAGCAGCGGCATCGCCTACCGGCTTTACCTGGCCATGATGGAAGCGGGATTCCCGCCGGAGACGGTCCACTTCCTTCCAGGTTTGGGCGAAGTGGCGGGCGAACGGCTGGTCACCCATGCGCGCATCGCCCAAATCGCCTTCACGGGCAGCTTGCAGGTGGGGACGCATATCCTCCGCGAGGCTTCCTTCCTGCGGCCGGGCCAGGTGCGCTTCAAGCGCGTGGTGTGCGAAATGGGAGGCAAGAACGCTATCATCATAGACGACGATGCGGATCTGGACGATGCCGTAACGGGAGTGTTACGTAGCGCATTCGGTTTCGCGGGGCAGAAATGCTCCGCTTGCTCGCGCGTCATCGCGGTGGGCGACGTGTACCGGGCCTTCGCGGATCGCCTGGCGGCGGCCTGTCGGAGCCTGGCCATCACCTCGGCGGAGAACCCGGCTTGCGATCTGGGACCCGTCATCGACGCTGAATCCCGCGCGCGCCTGGAAGCCGTCATCGCCGATCCCGGTTCCGGGGCGCGCCTCCTGTATCGCGGCGAGCCGCCCACCGGAGGCGTCGCGGGACAGTTCGTGGCGCCGGCGATCTTCGAAGTGGAATCCTCCGCGCATCGCTTGATGCAAGAGGAGTTGTTCGGGCCCGTGCTGGCCTTGATCAAAGCCGAGGATTTCAATCAGGCCCTGGAGCTGGCGGCGGCCACGCCCTTCGCGCTGACGGGAGGCGTTTTCACCCGCAGCCCGAGCCATATCCAAGCGGCCTATGCGCGCTTTCGCGTGGGGAACCTATATATCAACCGTGGATCCACGGGCGCCTTGGTGGATCGGCAACCCTTCGGGGGATTCGGGCATAGCGGGTTGGGCACCAAGGCCGGCGGACCCGGTTATTTGCAGCTTTTCGCCGAACCTTATTGCATTACCGAGAATACCATGCGACATGGTTTTACCCCGGATATCCAAACCTGAAAGCAACGGCGGCCGTAGGTCGATGCTTTTCCGATTACGCTTTGAATCCGCGCTTTGGGAAAAAAAATAACGGCTAACATGATGTTTTGATCTTTTTCCTGGGAGGCGCGTGCCGCAAACCATATTTTGCCTTCACCGGGTTACCCCTTGGTATTTTTCGGAGTCTAACGCTCGTGCAATTAACCCCTGGCATATCCATATTCGGTGTCCTGATACTCGCGGGGCTGGGCCTGGCCTTGACCTGGTTGAGCTTCCGCAACCGATCGAGTCAGGGCATCCCCGGCTCGGGTGGACCGGCCGCATTGAGTCAGGGAATTCCCCGGGATCTGGATGGCTTGTTCGCGGATATTTCCCGCGCCTTGCGCGCCCTCTCCGCTCCTTCCAGATACGGCGGAATGGGGTTGATGCGGGAAAAGCATGCCGAGGTGAGGCGCTTGTTGTTCGAATTGCAGAGGCGCTTGCGTCTATTGGAAGACGGCGTCCGCGATAAATACGAGGCCCGGGCGCATCGGATCCTGGCCCAAGCGGCGCGTTTTGACATCACCCTCCCGCCTCCTTAGCGCGCTTCAAGGCCTCCAACCGCTTCCAACCGCCATACCCGGAGGTTTTCCGGAAGATTCCTATATTTAGGGGCTTTTAAAGGCAGGCTCCATGAACACGCGCCCGATCATCGCCCCTAATCCCCATGACGGCGACGCCGATAAACTGGCCGACAAGAGCCTGACGGGGGAGGACCTGTCCCGGGAAGAGGCCTTGGCCGTGTTGGATTGGCCTGACGAGGATATCCTTTCCCTGATGCAGGCCGCATTCAAGGTGCGTCATGCCGCCTTCGGGAAGAAAGTCCGTCTGAACTACCTGGTCAACATCCAGAGCGGCATTTGCCAGGAGGATTGCGGTTATTGCTCCCAGTCCAGCATATCGGATGTGCCCGTGGAAAAATACAAGTTGATGACGGCGGACGAAGTGGAAGCGGCCGCGGAAAAGGCCGTGGCCAATAAGGCGGCGCGGCTATGCATGGTGGCATCCATGCGGGGGCCTTCCGACAAGGACGTGGCCGGAGTGGCCGCGGCCGTGCGCCGCGTTAAGGAGCGCTTTCCGCAACTGGAATTGTGCGCCTGCCTAGGATTGCTTAAGGACGGCCAGGCCGATACCTTGAACGATGCGGGCGTGGACGCCTACAACCACAATCTCAACACCAGCGAACGGCATTACGGGGAGATCTGTTCCACGCACGGCTTTTCCGATCGCCTCGACACGGTGCGCAAGGTGCGCGAAGCCGGGATCTCGTCCTGCAGCGGGGCGCTTTTCGGGATGGGGGAAACCCGCGAAGACATCCTGGACGTGGCTTACCGCCTGCGCGAGCTGGGCGTGGATTCCATTCCCGTGAATTTCCTGATCCCGTTCAAGGGCACGCCGCAAGGCCATCGCGAGGAGCTGACCCCGGTGTATTGCCTCAAGATCCTGGCCCTGTTCCGCTTGATCAATCCCTTCTCGGAAATCCGCATCGCCGGGGGTCGGGAATTGCATTTGCGCAGCCTGCAGCCGCTGGGATTGTACGCCGCCAACTCAATTTTCGTAGGCGACTACCTGACCACGGAAGGCCAGCCCGGTTCGGAGGACCGCGAGATGATTCGCGACATGGGTTTCGAAATCGTCGGCGAGGATGCGGCCCCGGATGCCGCTGTTCCCTTGGTCGATCGCGTCACCTTGACATCCAGGCAGGTAAGGCAGGCCAAATAGCCCGTACGGGGCGAAAACCCCGTCATCGCTATCAAACCCCTGCCAGCAAATCATCATGTTAGTCATCGTCGACTATAAGGCCGGAAACCTCACCTCCGTGCAATTGGCCCTGGCTGAAGTGGGCCAGCCATCGGTGATCTCCGCCGACCCGGACGTCATCGCCGCCGCCGACCGGCTGATTTTCCCCGGCGTGGGGGCGGCCGGATCGGCTATGGAAGAGTTGAACAAGATGCTCTTGGCCCCGGTTCTGAAGGCGTTCCTGGCGACGGGCAAACCCTTTCTGGGCATTTGCGTGGGCTGCCAGATCATCATGGATTGGAGCCTTGAGGACGGCAGAACGGAATGTCTGGGATTGCTTCCCGGCGGCACGGATATCTTCAAGGCCTCGCCGAACGCGAAGGTGCCGCATATGGGTTGGAACCAGGTGCGCCAGGTTTCCCTGGGGGCGGCCATCGCCTCCTCTCTCAGGCCCCACCCGGTATTTGCGGGCATCCCGGATGGCAGCGAGTTCTATTTCGTGCACAGTTATTACCCCACTCCCGCGGATCGAAGCCATGTGCTCGCGGAAACCGAATTCGGCGGCAATACCTTCGCTTCGGTTTTGGGACGGGGGAACCTGGTCGCCTGCCAGTTCCACGTGGAAAAAAGCGGCAAATGGGGGCTTGCCTTGCTCGCCAATTTCTGCCGTTGGAACGGCAGCTACGCTGCGGGCGGCCGGGCCAGCGGCAATGGCCCCGCGGGGAGCGGCGTATGTTGACCAAGCGCCTGATCGTCTGCCTGGACGTCCGTAACGGCAAGGTTACCAAGGGAGTCAAGTTCAAGGAGAACGTGGATCTGGGGGATCCGGTCGAGATGGGCCGCAAGTATTACCAGGAGGGCGTGGACGAGCTGGTTTTCTACGACATCATGGCCTCGGCCGAGAAGCGCCCCATCGACATCGCCATGGTGCGGGAGGTGGCGCGCAAGGTGTTCATCCCATTCTCGGTGGGGGGCGGCATCCGCAACCTGGAGGACATGCGCGAGGTCTTGCTGGCGGGCGCTGAAAAAGTCAGCGTGAACTCCCTCGCCGTGCAGAATCCCGATATCATCCGGCAAGGGGCCAGGGCCTTCGGCAACCAATGCATGGTGCTGGGCATGGACGTGAAGAAGACCGGCTTGCCGGGCCTGCCTTCGGGATACGAGGTTTTCGTGCAGGGCGGGCGCAAGGCCATGGGCATCGACGCCATCGCCTGGGCCAGGCAAGCCGTGGCATTGGGGGCGGGGGAGATATGCGTCAACTCCATCGACGCGGACGGCACCAAGGAAGGTTATGAGATCAATCTCACCCGTCTCATCGCCGAAGCCGTGGATGTTCCCGTGATCGCATCGGGAGGCGCCGGCACGCCGGATCATCTGGTACGGGTTTTCCAACAGGGCGGTGCCGATGCCGGCCTGGTCGCGTCCATGGTGCATTACGGCACCTACGGGATACCCGCCATCA
>JBDSWM010000252.1:0-38907 GCA_039926685.1 Fibrobacteria bacterium
GCCTGACGGGCGCGGTTCATCTTCAAGGTGAGCGATCCGATGAGTTCTTTGGTATTCTTGGTGGCCGCGTCCATCGCGGTCATGCGCGCGGTATGCTCCCCGACGGCGTTCTCCAGCAGCGCTCGCAACACTTGGATGATGACCAGCTTGGGCAGCAGTTCGGCGAACACGTCCTTGGGGTTGGGTTCCACTATATAGTCGAGGCGGTAATGATGCCCATCCGCCGCCGCAGGCGCCTTTTCCTTCGCGGCCGTTCCCTTTGCGGGCGCGGCGAAAGGCAGCATCTGCATCTGCACGGGGGTCTGGCTCAGCACCGAGTTGTAACGGTTATAGACCAGATAGACCGCGTCCACCTCGCCGGAGATGAAATCCGCGATGGCGTTTTGCGCGATCTCGGCCGCATTGGCGTAAGTGGGCACGTTGCTGTTCAGGATTTCGGAGGCCTTGGCGGCCAACTGATTCTTAGCGACGTAGTCCTTGGCGCGCCGTCCCAGCCCCATGGCCTCGTTGCCTTTGGCGGTGTCCAGGTTGCGCGCGAAGAATTTGAGCAGGTTGTTGTTGAAGCTGCCGCAAAGCCCGCGATCGGAAGCCACCACGATGTAGCGGACGCGGGGAAGGGGTGAGCCTTCCTTGTGCTCGCGCACCTTCATCAGGGGATGATCCAGATCCTGGAAGGAAGCGGTGACCTGCTCCAGCAGCTCCTGCATCTTTTCGGCGTAGGGTTTGTTCCGGTTGAACGCATCCTGCGCGCGGCGGAGCCGCGCGGCCGAGACCATTTTCATGGCCGACGTGATCTTGCTCGTATTCTGTAACGACTTGATCCGAAGGCGGAGTTCTTTGATTGTCGGCATGGTAGGGTATTAGGCAGCGACGAATTGCTTGCCGAACTCCTCCAGGGCTTTCTTGATTTCCGCCGTCAGCTTATCGTCCAGCTTCTTTTCCTTTTCGATGGAATCGATCAGGTTCGGGTACTTGGCGTCGATGAAGGAGAACAGCTGTTCTTCGTAGGCGGCGATCTTCGGGACCGGCACGTCGTCGGCATACCCGTTCATGCCCGCGTACACGATCATGATGGTCTTGCCGATGCGGTAAGGCACGTACTGTCCCTGGCGCAGGATGCGCATCATGCGCTCGCCGCGGGCCAATTGCTTCTGGGTGGCCTTGTCCAAGTCCGAGGCGAACTGGGCGAAGGCGGCCAGGTTGCGGTACTGGGCCAAGGTGATACGCAGCGGACCGGTCACCTGCTTGGTGGCCTTGATCTGGGCGTCGCCGCCCACGCGGGACACGGACAAGCCCACGTCCACGGCGGGGCGCTGGCCCGCATTGAACTGGTTCGTGTCCAGGAAGATCTGTCCATCCGTGATCGAAATCACGTTGGTAGGGATATAAGCGGAAACGTCGCCCGCCTGGGTCTCGATGATGGGGAGCGCGGTGAGCGAACCGCCGCCTTCCTTCTCGGACATCTTGGCCGCGCGCTCGAGCAAGCGGCTGTGCAGATAGAACACGTCGCCGGGGAACGCTTCGCGTCCCGGGGGGCGGCGCAGCAACAGCGACAATTGGCGGTAAGCCTGGGCCTGTTTGGTCAAATCATCATAGACGACCAGCGCATGCTTGCCGTTGTACATGAAGTACTCGCCCATGGTGGCGCCGCAATAAGGGGCCAGGTACTGGAGCGGGGCGGGGTCGGAAGCGTTGGCGGCGACCACGCAGGTGTATTCCATGGCGCCGGCGGCTTTGAGGCGTTCGACGATTTGCACCACCGTGCTCTGCTTCTGGCCGATGGCGACGTAAATGCAAATTACGCCTTTGCCCTTCTGGTTCAGAATGGTATCGATGGCGATGGCGGTCTTGCCCGTCTTGCGATCGCCGATGATCAACTCGCGCTGGCCGCGGCCGATGGGGATCATGGTATCGATGGCCTTGATGCCCGTTTCCATAGGTTCGCACACGTTCTGGCGGCGCACGATGCCGGGCGCCTTGTCTTCGATGGGGCGCGTGTGCGTGCGATCGAGGGCGGGGCCGCCGTCGATGGGTTCGCCCAGCGCGTTGATGACACGGCCGAGGATGGTGTCGCCCACGGGAACGGAGGCGATGGTCTTGGTGCGGCGGGCGGTATCGCCTTCGCTTACGGCCGCGGCGTCGCCCAGGATGGCAACGCCCACGTTGTCCGTTTCCAGGTTCAGCACCAGCGCGGCAACGGTCTTCTTGGCGCCCTTGATTTCGATCAGCTCGCCGGCCATGACGTTGGAGAGGCCGAAGATGCGGGCGATGCCGTCGCCCACTTGCAGCACCGTGCCGGTCTCGTACGTATCGGCGGAAGTGTTGATGGAATCCAGCTGCTTGCGCAGGATGGAGGTGATTTCGTCGGAACGGACTTCAGCTGCCATGATGTATCCTATGCCTTCCTATGCGGCTAATTTCTGCTTGAGCAGATCGAGTTTATGCTTGATGCTCGCGTCGGTGATGGTGTCGCCTTGGACGATGCGGAATCCCGCGATCAGGGACGCGTCGGTTTGGTTGGTGAGGATGTATTTCTTGCCGGGGCGCTTGGCTTCCAGGCCGCGCGCCAGCTTGTCGATTTGGTCCGGGGTCAGGGGCCGGGCGCTCACCACCGTGGCGCGCAGGATGTTTTTGCGGGCTTCTTCCAGGGCGATGTATTCATCCGCGATGGAACGCAGCAGGGCGAAACGGTTCTTGGCCTGCAGCAGCTTGAGGAATTGCTGCGAGAGCGGAGCCAGTTTGCCCGCGGCCGTTTGCAGCAAGGCGGATTTTTCCTCGGCCCTGCGCACCGGATTGGTAAGGAACTTGTGGAGCGCCGGCAGCTTGCGGAAGGTTTCCGCCAGCGCATGCATGTCCGAGGACACCGCGTCCGCCGCCTTATGATCTTCCGCGGCCTGCAACAGCATGCGGGCGTATATGGGTGCGGCTTTGTCCTTATTCATGGTGCTTTCGCTCTCGTGCGGTTCACGCCTTGGCGGCCGAGACCTCAGTGATGAGTTGATCGACCAAGGCGCGCTGCTTGGCGTCGTCCAGGTTGGCCTGCAATAGCTTTTCGGCGATCTGGATGGAGAGATCGGCCGTCGTCTTCTTCAGCTCCGCCATGGCGGAGCGCTTGGAAGCGTCGATCTCCAGCTTGGCGGAAGCGATGATGCGGGTCTTCTCTTCCTGCGCGGACTGTTCCAGCTTGCGGCGGAGATCCTCCGCGGCCTGCTTGGACGATTGCAGCAGGGAGTTGGCCTCGTGGCGCGCCGCGGTCAGGATTTTTGCCTGCTCCTCCGCGATGCGTTTGCCTTCTTCCTGGATGCGCTCGGCCTGCACGAGGCTGTCCTTGATGGTCTTGTCCCGCGCCTCGATGGAGGCGATGATGGGTTTCCACGCCATCTTCTTTAGGATGATCAGCAGGGCGACGAACACGATCGCGGTCCAGCACCAGACGCCGGGATCGAAACGCAGGAAAGCCGGCAGGCCTCCCGCTTCGCCATGCTCCGCTGCCGGGCCATGGCCCACCTCGGTGTGGGTTTCACCGGCCGGCGTTTCGGCGCCCGCCGTTTCGGCGGCTTGGGCGAATTGGAGCCCATCCAGTTGCCCGTTGATTTCGGCGCTCATTGTGCTTTCCTCTCCACGCGGGCCAGGCCGGCCCGTTCCAATCCGATGGTTACTTGAACGCTACGATGATACAGATAACTTGCGCGAACAGGGCCACGCCTTCCACCAGAGCGGCGGCGATAAGCATCGTGGTGCGCAAGACGCCTACGGCTTCCGGCTGGCGGGCGATGCCTTCCAGGGCGGAACCGGCCAGTTTACCGATGCCGATGCCGGCGCCGATAGCGGCGAGCCCGGCGCCGATGCCGGCCGAGAGAAGTCCCATTGCTGCGTTTTCCAAAGCCATCGTTTACTCCTTATGAATATTCAGTTGATGTTGGTTGAGATTAATGTTCCTGGTGGATGGCCATTCCCACGAATAGGGCCGAAAGCAAGGTGAAGATGTACGCCTGCAGGAAGGCCACCAATACCTCGATGAGGTAGATGAACAAGGTCATCGGCAGGAAACCGATGGCGACGTAATAGGACTTGAAGACGATGATGAGCCCGGTCAGGGACAGGATCAGGATATGGCCCGCCGTCATGTTGGCGAAAAGACGGATGCACAAGGCGACGGCCTTGGTGAACAGGCCCATGAACTCGATCAGGGCGATGATGGGCAGCACGAACAGGGGTACCCCTTTCGGCACCACGTTGATGAGGTAATGGACCGGGCCGTTATGCGCCATGCCTGCCAGGTTGTAAACCAGGAATACTATCAAGGCCATGGTGGCGGTGAAGTTCACGTTGCCGGTGGCGGCGGTGAATCCCGGGATGAGGCTGATCAGATTCAAGGTCAGGAAGAAGAAGAAGATGGTGAGGAAGAAAGGCAGCCATTTGGGCGAATCCTTCTTGCCCAGGTTGGGCTCGACCACTTCGTCGCGGATATATAATACCAGGGCTTCCAGGGCATGTCCCAGCTTGGAGGTGGGCGCATTGGACTTGCGGCGTCCGCCCAGGGCGAACAGGATCATCAATAGCGCGCCGGCGATGAACATCATCAGCACATGCTGGGAGATGCCCATGTCGATGCCGAAGATCTGCCAATGCGGCAGGGGAATGACCACGCCGGGAAGCGGATGCCATTCATAAGAGTTGGAAATATGATGGGTCAGGAAATCGCCCAGGTTCTCTTCGGCGCCGGCGGGGCTGAGGCCAAGGACCAAGCCGGCGAAGGCGAATATGGGCGACAGGAGTTTCATTGGCTGCATCAAGTGCTCATCAGGCTGGCGTTATGGCGGAGGAAGTGGTGGATTTCCACGGCCAGGTAAGCGATGAAGGAGACCATCGCGGTCAAGGTCAGGGCGAGCAAAGCCGACTGGCTCAGACCGCCCAATAGGATGACGCTTATCAGGACCATGCCGATTACGGCCATGCGGACCACCATGCCCATCAGGTACACATTGAAGGGATTGAGCTTGCCGCGGAAACGGTATAACGGATAGATCGCGGCCAAGGCATTGAACGCCATGAAAACCACGGCACCGGTGGCGAACGCGAGGGGGTACCCCTCCAAGCGGGAGGAGACAAGGCCCGCGATCACGGCCAACAGGACCATGACCAACGCGATTTTTTTGGAATAGATGGACAAAACTGGGTGACCCGTTTTCCCGGAAAAAGATTTTTGCCGGGGTTTTTTTACGCGAGGGAATCCTAGCAAATCGGACCGCATCTTTAAAGGCCGCGCTGGGGCGTAAAACCCGGTTTGACCCGTCATGGATGGGGTTGGGCGGTTTCGTCGCGTTCCATTTTTTTCACGGCCCGATATATGGTGTAGCCGCTGGCGAAGAAGGCGACAAAGACGCCAATCAACAACAAGACCGGCGCGGTTTTGAAATGTTTGTCCAGCCACAACCCGCCGCCCACGAAAAGAAGCATATTGGCGGCTATCAACCAACCGAGATTGAGGAAAGCCAGCCATTGGGAGCCGTTTTCCTCTTGGGAGTTATTGGGGGTTATTGCCGTTCATCCTTTCTTATCATCCATTTGCATGGAACAATTGCCCTGGAAGTGAGCGCCTTCATTGATCACCAGCTCGCGCGTTTGCAAGTCCCCCATCAATACGGACTTGGATTCCAATACGATTTTTTCCGTACCTTTGATATTACCGATGATTTGCCCGGCCACGGTTGCGGATCGAGCCTGTATCTGGCCCTCGACTTTCCCGGTAGGGCCTAGCACGAGCATGCCCCCCACCTCGACGGTTCCTTTTAGGTAACCCTCTACCCTAAGGTCGTGTTCAACCTTAATGTCGCCTAGGATTTGGGTTCCATCGCTGATGAAGGTCATTGCGGCGGCTATGGATTTGGACATAAGGCTCCTCTGCTACTTTAGGTATTGTTCGGGGTCAACGGACTTGCCCTTGACCAGGATTTCATAATGGAGATGCGGACCAAAGCTGTTTCCCGTGTTTCCTACGGCGCCGATGCTGGTCCCCTTGTCGACATGATCCCCCGCTTCGACGAAGCTGCGGCTCAAGTGCGCATATAGGCTTTGCAGGCCATGGTTATGATCGATTTTCACGAAGCGGCCTAGATCGCGGTCCTGAGCGGATTGGATCACGATGCCGCTGGCCGCGCTCAGCACCAAGGCGTTGCTCTCCGCGATGATGTCGATGCCGTCATGGCGCGCTTCCGGCGTTCCCATCCCATTGTAGGGCTGGCTGATGATTCCGGCCACGGGCCAGATGTCCGGGATCTCCTCCCGCGCCGAGAATAGCGAGGGCCCATGCTTCCTCTTCTCGATGGCGCGCACGTCGGAGACGAACTTGTCGAGGTCAGCCTGGGAGAGCCGGCTGCCGCGTTCGGCCTCCTTGGAGGAGTCGGTTCCCCGCTCGGCGATGAAGGTTTGCACGATGCCGCGGATCTTGCGCTCCTGTTCGGCGATCCGCCCCAGCTCCATTTCCAGCTGCGTCATCTTCTGCTGCTTGTCCATGAGCTGCCGGTTGATGGCGGCCAGATGAGAAGCGGTGAGCACCTTCCCGTTGATCTCGGTAAGCTTGACGGCGGCCAAAGCGGTGGCGAACAAGGCGATGATGACGGCGTAGAACAGGAACTCGAAAAAACGGTAGCGCAGCTTGATGGTCCAGGCGTCGCTGGAATCATCGGGCAGGATTTGGATGGTGATGTAGCGTTTTTTCGACATCAGCACTACACTACTTTACGAGTTGGCCCCGCTCAAGCATGTCCGCCAGCGCTTCCAGATCCTGGCGGTTCATGTAATGGATTTCCAGCACGCCCCGGTTCTCATTCCCTTTCAAGGTGACCTTGGTGCCCAACAGAAAGCGTAGCTTTTCCAGGAAGGCTTGGGCGTTGGGATTGAGCGGTTTTCCGCTTTCGGCCAACCGCGAACCGCGTCCGCCGGATTTCTCCGCGCGCCGAACGTTCAGGTGATCGTCCACGATTTTCTGCGCCAGCTTGGCGCGCTTCTTCGGGTCGGTTTGCAACAAGGCGCGTCCGTGCCCGGCCGTCAGCTTGCCGTCTTTGATCATGGCTTTCAGCTCATCGTCTAGCTTGAGCAAGCGCAGGGTATTGGTGATGGCGGAGCGGCTCTTCCCCAGCTTCTGCGCGAGCTCGTCATGGGTGATGCCGCAATTGTTGATCAACTGTTCGAAGGCCGTGGCTTCTTCGATGGCATTCAGCTGCACGCGCTGGATGTTCTCGATAAGCGCCATCTCCATCATGTCGCGATCGGAAAGCTGTTCGCGGACCAGGGCCGGGATCACCGTGCGGCCTAAAAGCTGCATGGCGCGGAAACGGCGCTCACCGGCCACGATTTGGTAGCCCTCGTGATGCTTGCGCAGCAGGATGGGCTGGAGCAGGCCCTTCTCATTGATTGAGTTGGCGAGCTCTTGGATTTCTTCCGGTCCGAACTCGGTTCGCGGCTGGAAAGGATTTGGAGCTATTTTGGAAATTTCAATTTCTAGGGTTGCGGAGCCCGTTTTGGGATGCACCACTTCCTGACCCAGATTTCCGAAAATCGCTTCCAGGCCTTTGCCAAGGGCTTTCCTAGTCATTCTGGATGATCTCCTTGGCCAACTCCATGTAGCGCATGGCTCCGGAACTCAAGGCATCGTAAAGGATGATCGGCTGTCCGAAGGAGGGCGCTTCGCTCAGTTTGACGCTGCGCGGGATGATGGTCTTGAACACCTTTTCCGAGAAGGTGTTTTGCACGTCTTCGGCCACTTGCTTGGAAAGGTTCAAACGGCTGTCGTACATGGTGAGCAAGGCGCCCTCGATGGAGAGCTTGGGATTCAGGTTCTGCTGCACCAGGCGGATGGTATTCAAGAGCTCGGCCAAGCCCTGCAACGCGTAGTATTCGCATTGGATGGGAATCATCACCGTATCCGCCGCCGTGAGCACGTTCAGGGTGAGCATGCTTAGGGACGGGGGCGAATCGATGAAAATGAAATCGTAGTCTTCGCGCACCTTTTCCAGCACGCGCGTCAACCGCTTTTCCCGCGCCGGCTGGTTTATCAGATGTACTTCCAGGCCGGCCAGCGATCGCGAGCAAGGCAGCACTTCCAGGAACGGCATGTTGGTGGGTTTGATGAAGTGGCGCACGCGCGCCTTGTCGATTTCACCCTCCGCCTCGCTCAGGATATCGTAGATGTCCTCTTCGGAATCCAGCGGATTAAAACCCAAGCCTTGCGTTGCATTGGCCTGGGGATCCATGTCCACCAGCAATACCTTTTTTTCCATCGCGGCCAAGGCTGCGGAAGTATTCACGCAAGTCGTGGTTTTGCCTACTCCACCCTTCTGGTTGCAGGCAGCGATAATCCGGCTCACATCTCTCCTGTTTTGGTGGCTATGACGATGAAATAGCGGCGCGGATTTCCCGGGAGATGATACGGATAGTTGTCGACCTTATCATAGCCTTGGGGGATGTTATTTTCTTCCGCCGTCTTGAAGGTCATGAATAGCCCGCCCGGTTTCAGCATCTTATATGCAAGCCTGGCGTCGCGGGTGAATTCGCCGAAGGCACGGCAGCAAACCACATCCATGTGGGATAGGAATACCTTTTCGACCCGTTCCGAAAGCACATGAAGATTGGGGATGCGGATTTCCCGGATCAGCTCCGCCATCAAAGCCGCTTTCTTCTGGCGGGGTTCGATGGCGAAAACATCGATGTCCGGGCAGGCGATGGCAAGCGGTACGGCCGGCAATCCGACTCCGCTTCCCATGTCCGCCAACTTATTGACTTCCTTGAAAAATGGCATCAGCTGAACCGAGTCCACGATGTGCCGTTCCCAAACGGTCGGCTCATCCTGTTCGCTCACCAGATTGATGTTTTTGTTCCATTTCCGTAGGAAATGTTCCACTTCCCTCAATTTTTGGAGGGTTTTATCGTCAAATTTTGACGGATCCTGTAAAAGGTTTTCCATAGGGTCAGTAAATGTATCATAAACTTTTCGGATTTCAATAACTATCGGGCAAAGGGATGGCTGGACGCCCATTTTTTCTTTCCAAGGTTTCACGTGAAACCATAACATCTGAGGCCAGTGATGTTTCACGTGAAACATGAAATCGGCTTCGCGTATCCGGACGGTTTTGAAAGCGGCCATGGGCCAATCCGTACCACGAGGTGGGGTAGGCGCGAACCAAGGTTTCCAGAACACGATGATAGCGACTCCCAAGTGAGCGAGTGGATGCCGGGGAAGAAATATGCCCCTCACTGGTGAGCTGGATTAAGCGCAGGCTTCCGCCAGGTAGCAAGACCCCAAAGTATCCTGGCACCGAAGTATGCTTGAGCAGAAAATCCGGTAGTGGATCGAGAAGGAGTGCATGACCGAATAGGGGGGCAAGGGTGTCCGAGTGATCGACCCGCTGATCCCAGAGCAGAGCGAAACAATGGCCGGAGCGCAAATGCCGGAGAGCGGATCTGGGCAAGTCCCTGAATACCACTTTCATTCCCAGGCGCCGACGCAACCGGATCAATATCCGTTGACTCCAGGCATTCGCCAAGGGTCGGGCTCCGCTGAGCAAAGGGATTCCCTGGCGCGCCATCCATGCTCCCATCAATTCCCAGTTGTGAAAATGCGCCGTCAAGAAAAGGGCGGGGTCGCTTCGCAACCGGCCCCATTTTTTTTCGTCCCGGGGTCGCCTGCGCAAGTTCCCGGCATAGCCTCCGTGGATAAATTGCAGCAGGTCCAGGGTGAGGGATTGATAGAATCGCAGGCGGAAGCGAAAGGAATATGGAATACCGCATAGCCGGGTATTGAGGCGTAGTTTACCCCGTTTCCAGCCTATAAGTATAAGGCAGGCAACCAAGGGCAAGGAAAGCAAATGCAAATAGAGTTTATATAGTTTTTGCTTAAACAATATTATTTTGGCTTTTTTGAGGCTTAAGCCTTCACTCCCGAGGAAAACATCAACTGAATTGCCCTAACCCTTGAATTTACAAGGGGATGAAAACTAAATTGATCCCCTCCTCTTAAAATGGATTTTTCATCATGAAAAGAACGTTTCAACCTCGCAATCGGAAAAGAGTCAATAAGCACGGGTTCCGTTCCCGCATGGCCACCAAAGATGGCCGCAATGTGCTGTCTCGCCGTCGCGCCAAGGGCCGTCATAAGCTCACGGTCAGCGATACCATGGCTTACAAGGACATCTGAGCTTCCATTCTCTGCTTTTGACCGGGGGGAGTTTCGCAATTGAACGCAAGCTCGACTCCGCGGCCGGGGCGGATCCGGCCCATGCAGCTCCCGCTGAATAGACGCCGGCTCAATAAGCCTTATATGTATAAAAAGGTCTTTGAAAGCGGACGGGTGCTGAGAAGCGCCCCCTTGATCCTCCGCTTCTTCCATATGGATCAGGAATGTTCCCGTCTCGGTTTCATCATCCGGAAAAAAGTCGGCAACGCTCCCATGCGCAATTCCATCCGCCGAACCTTGCGCCAGAGTTTCGCCGCGGCCTTGCCGAAGCTTCCCGAGGGCACGTGGATCATTTTCGATGTGCCCAACAGCGCCTCCCAAGCCACGCGCGGCGCCTTGCGGGAACAAGCGGATGCCTTTCTGTCCGCCGTCTACCAAGCCTCAGAAGGAACGCATACCTGATATGCCCTTCGCCAAAACCATTTTGAAATCCTCCCTGGTTTTCCTCATCCGCATCTACCAGGCCTTGCACGGATCCTTTTTCATCGGGTGCTGCCGCTTCGAGCCTACCTGCTCCCATTATGCCGTGGAAGCCATCGAGACGCGCGGAATGGGCAGAGGCCTTCTGCTCACCGCATTCCGCATCGCGCGTTGCCATCCATTTTGCAAGGGCGGGTGGGACCCGGTCCCAACCGCCCCTCCATCCATTACTTTGCGCCTTTCCACCTTTAGGAGAATCACTTGAATAGAACTAGCCAGATGGGTCTGGTCCTGATCCTGGGACTGTTGTTTTTATGGACCGGCTATAAGCAAAAGCAAGCCAACGCCGAGAATGCCCAGAAGATCGAAAGGCTGAAGCAGGATTCTATCGCCAACGCCGCCAAACCGCCGGTAGCCCTCACCGCCGCCGATTCGGCCGCCATCGCCGCCGCCGCCAACCGGACCTCCGGATTGGTACCGGACTCCGCGCGCGCCAAGGCGGATTCAGTTGCGGCAACCTCCGCCATCGCCCATCGCATCATCACGGTGGAAACGAACAAGTTCATCGTGAAGCTGGACAACATGGGCGCCAAGATCCATTCGGTCTATCTCAAGGACATGGCCGGGCACAAGCCTTTCAATCCCATCCTCATCCCGGCCGAAGGCGGAGGCGCCTTGACGCTGACCGTGGACAACCAGGACCTGTCCAAGCAATTGTGGCAAGTGGAAGCGGAGGACAGCATCGTGGTAAGCGGCCCGGTCTCGGCCACCATCACTTTCAAGGGGTCGACCACGGACGGAAAGAAGACCCTGATCCGCTCTTTCACCTTCACCGCAGACGGGGCCAAGATAGCCCAGCATCTGGAAGCCTCCGCGCCCATGTCCTCGTATGCCATAGGCTGGCTTTCCGGGCTTTCGGAAACGGAGAGGATTTATTCCGGCAAGGGCGTGGGCCTGATGAGCACCTATTTCAGCGAAGCCATCATCGACAACGGCGTGAACGTGGAGCGCGTCGCCCTGGTGGGATCCAAGACCTTCAACGAGGAAAGCGGCGTGCTCCAATGGGCCGGCCTGCGCCGCAAGTACATGGCGGCGGTGGTGAACTTCAACAAGGAGACGTCCAACAAGATGGTGGCCGAAGGCAAGGTCCCCGAAGGGGAGGAGAAATCCTACCCCCACGATTACACCTTGCAGATATTCGGGAACAACTATGACGAGAAGGTCCTGGACTTCGACTTCGTCATCCTGCCCTTGTCCTATGATCAATTGTTGACCTTCAACCAGAACTACGAGAAGATCATCTTCTCCGGCTGGGAGTCCCTCTTCCGCGCGGATATCTGGTATGTCGGATTGTGCGGCGTGGTCTTGCACTTGCTCAAGTTCTTCTACGGCTTCGTGCATAATTACGGCATCGCCATCATCCTTCTGACCTTGATGGTCCGCACCCTCACCTTCCCGCTCACCATCGCGCAGACCAAGCAAGGCGTGAAAATGCAGCAGCATATGCCCGCCATCGCCAAGATCCGCGAAAAGCACAAAGGCCAGCCCCAGAAGGCCAATACGGAAATCATGGAGTACTATAAGAAGGAAGGGGTGAATCCGCTTTCGGGCGTGATGGGCTGCTTCCCGGTGCTCTTGCAGATGCCCATCTTCATCTCCCTGTTCAACGTGCTGGGCCGATCGGTGGAGTTGAAGGGCGCGCCTTTCGCGCTCTGGGTCCATGATCTGTCCCGCCCGGACGTGGTGTATGAAGCCATCAAGATTCCCTATCTGTTCCCGCTGGGCATCACCATCCTGCCTTTCCTCATGGCCGCCACCTTGTTCTTCCAGATGAAGGCCACCATCAAGGATCCCAACCAGAAATTCATGATCTGGATGATGCCGGTGATGATGTTCGTCTTTTCCTGCTCCTTCCCTTCGGGGCTGGTGCTGTACTGGACGGTGACCAATCTCTTCACCATCGGGCAAACCTATTTCTACACCAACCGGTTGAAGCCGGCCGCGGCCGCGCCCGGGAAAACCGTTCCGGTGGTTTCCACGCGCAAGCCCGCGAAGCCCTAAGGCCGGAACGCGATGCGGGGGGATACCATCGTCGCCCTGTCCACGCCGCCCGGGACCTCGGGTCTGGCGGTGCTCCGCCTCTCGGGCCCCCAGTGCCGGGCCATCGCCGCGGCGCATTTGCCCCAGGGCAGGACAGGGCCCGGCCCCGGTCGGGACCCGTTGAGGGCCCGACATGTGTACTATGGCGCCTTCCGCGCTTCCGCCGATCGATACACCGGTTCATCTTCGGCGCTCCCGGACGCGCGAGGGGAAATCCTCGATCGGCTGAACTTCGTTTTCTTCCCCGGCCCCGCCAGTTCCACCGGCGAAGATGTCCTGGAATTGTATCCGCACGGTAATATGCTTTTGGTGGATCGCCTCCTGAAAACCCTGCTGGATTTCCCCGGGGTGCGCTTGGCCGATCCGGGAGAGTTCACGCGGCGCGGGTTCGAAAGCGGCAAAATCGATTTGCTCCAGGCCGAGGCCGTGGGGCAATTGATCCATGCCCAGACGGTCGGGGCCTTGCGCAATGCCCAGCGCATCGCGTCCGGGGATCTGAGCGTTCCCCTCAAACAGCTGCGCGACGCCCTGGTGGATTTGTCAGTGCGCCTGGAGCTGGACGTGGATTTCTCGGAAGAGGAAGCCGATCCGGACTATGCCTCCTGGGTCCCGCGCCTGGAAGGCGTGCTGTCCGCGCTCGCCCGGCTGTCCGCCGGGTTCGAGAAAGGCCGCAACCTGTCCCGATCCCCCCGCGTAGTGATCCTGGGGGCGCCCAATGCGGGCAAGTCCAGCCTCATCAATGCCCTGGTGGAAGAGGATCGGCTGCTGGTCTCGGACATCCCGGGCACCACGCGGGACTACGTGGAGGTAACGCTAAGGTTACCCGGTGGCCTGGTGCTCATGGTGGATACGGCCGGCCTGGGCAGGCCGGTGGACGGCCTGGACGAGTTGGCGATGGAACGGACACGGCGGCAATCGGAGCTGGCGGACGTCAAGGTATGGGTTGAGGACGGCACCGGGCCGGCGATCGGACCGCCCATGGCTACGGAAACCGCGCCGGAAACCAGGGCGGAAACCGCGCTGGCAACCGCTCCGGATGGTTTCGCTTTGCTGGTGGCGACCAAGTCCGATTTGCCGGGCTTCCTCGCCGCACCGGGTTTTCTGCCGGTTTCCAGCCGGTCGCGCACGGGTTTACGGGAGTTCCGGGAGCGCCTGGATACCCTGGTATTCCGGGACCTATGCGCGGGCGAAGACATCGTGCTGACCACGGAGCGCCAGTTCCGGGCAGTAGCGGCGGCGCGCGAACGCGTCGAGGCGGCGCTGCAAGGCATGCGCGGCAAGCCCGCCATCGAGATCCTGGCTTTTGAAATCCGCGAAGCGGCCGGGCATTTGCAGGAGTTGCTGGGGGAGATTTCGACGGATGAGATTTTGGGGAAGATTTTCAGCGGGTTCTGCATCGGGAAATAGGGCCCGTACTTGGTTCCTTAAGGCGATTGCATAGGGGAAGGCTTCCCCGCCCATCATGCTTGAAATTTCTTTATCTCTTACCGAACTCTCTCTCCGAAAATACGGATTTTCCCCGACGCCATAAAATAAAATCGGGCGGGTAAATCATGAGCGCGAACATTCAGGCATGGTCGGAATCCCGATAGGCATGTCCATACGGCGCTTGCCTATCTCTGCGATCGATGATAAAATGGTTCGCGCCCATGCCTTCGACAACCAACATCCATCCACCCTTTTCAAACGAGATCCAAATAATGAAACCCAAGCG
The DNA here is from genome assembly GCA_039926685.1 of Fibrobacteria bacterium. Taxonomy (GTDB): domain Bacteria; phylum Fibrobacterota; class Fibrobacteria; order UBA11236; family UBA11236; genus Chersky-265. The sequence continues at coordinate 14,469 of JBDSWM010000252.1, forward strand.
TTTCAGTATTCCAATTTTCATGCTAGCGTCCTTCTGCCTATTGCGCGGGGAGGCTTTTTCCCAATTGAATTCCAGCGTTGGGAGAGTTGATGTCTACCTGAAAACCGGATTGGTATTCCTGCAAACCAGCAAGTTCGAAGAGCAAGATTACAATAATGCGACGCATGACTATGGCACCTCGATTCCCTTTTTTGGGATCGGAATAGAAACCGCCCTTTGGGAACACTTATTGATCGGGGGTATTTTCGGGTTCAGCAAACTGCATAGCGATGTTAAAATCCCGAACAGCTCGGAGCATTTGGTAGGGGATATTGACGCCTACAATCTGTTTGTGACCGCTAAGTACTGCTTGCCGATTGTCTATAAAGGGTTTTCACCCTATATCCATGCGGATGCGATTGGGCTGACGGCCTATAGCGAAAGGCGACAGGTTACGCCGAAGACGACATCCAGCTTGGATGAGCCTACTACGGATATAACCGAGAATTACGGAATCTATGCGGGCGCGAACTATCCCGTGTCGGAAAGGTTGGGTGTGTTCGGCGAGTTGGGGTATGGGTATACCTTGGTAAACCTGGGTTTGACCTTTCAGATAAAGTAGGGTGAAGGGGGGCAGGCCCTTATCCACTTCATTCCAGAATGAATCGGAATGATCCCGATGCCGAAGGTGGCACAGTTCGTGAACCACGATGTAGCCGATACTGGTCAAGGGCGCCATCAGGCATTTCCAATGGAAACCAGGTCGCCGTTCTTAAGGCAGGATGCCCTACGGCAGGTTGAGGGGGAGCTTGCACGTGGGCTGAAGCTAGGGGAGTCTTACCCCTTCCAAAAATCTTTGCAATCGGATGTCGAACTGGGTCCGGGTTGACGACTATCCTGGAACTTGACAGGTTTTAACGCATCGCGAGAGGACATCCATGAGCAAAGTATTCGTGAATATCGCCCTTACCCTCGACGGCTACATGACGCCCGAAGCCATGACCCTGGAGAATTGGAACAAGCCCGAGCTCTGGGGCCCCAAGTGGGGCTCGCTGATGGCCTGGGTGATCGGGACACGGTATTTCCGCGAGAAGCTCGGGTTCGGGCCGGGCGGGGAGACCGGGCTGGTCAATGACTGGGTCAAGGCTACCTTCGAGCGCATCGGCGCCAACATCATGGGCAAGGAGATGTTCGCCATGGGCGAGAAGATGTGGCCGGAGGAAGCGCCGTTCCATACGCCGGTTTACGTGTTGACCCATGAGAAACGTGAGCCTTGGGTGCGCCCGGGCGGTACGACTTTCCATTTCGTGAATGAGGGGCCGGAGCGCGCCCTGGATTTGGCCCGGAAGACCGCGGGCGGAAAGGATATCCGTATCTCGGGCGGGGCGAACGTGATTCAACAGTATTTGAATATGGGAGCCGTGGAGGAGCTGGAAATATCGCTGGCTCCGGTGCTGTTCGGGAGCGGAAGGCGGCTTTTCGAGAACCTGGACGCATCGGTATCGGGGTTCAGGATCGAGAATGTGGTTAGTGGTCCTGCCGCGACGCATCTGCGTTATGTGCGTGCGTAGTGACGGCCTAAAAACCGGGTACCGCGGATAGGCTGCGAGGCAACCTGCTTGGTTGATCTCAAAAGGTGGTGGACAAATGCTCGAGCGCGCCTTCGGAATGCCAGATGAGCCAAGCGCCGTTGAGGTAATAGATGTCACCAGACGACGAGACGCCCCACGAATCCGGAATGACGCGACGAAATTGCCGCGAAAGCGGCTCCTTTGCGTTCCCGGGTGTTTCAAGGTTCGCGCCCGCGAGCCACTGCTGGCTATCCGCCGGGTGCACCCGCAGCGCGATGGATTCCGACCAATCCGAAGGCCCGGGAAGGCCTTGACCGTTATCCTGATAGACGATACGAAATGAAGCATCCACAATAGGCGCTTTCGGTTTGATATAGCGCGAGACGAATGCGACGCGTTCCTCGGCCGAAGCCATGGAGTCACTGTTCGAATTGGTCGTGAGGGAGGGACCGACGTCCACATCGGGGATCATCCAGAGCAGGAATAACGAACATGATCCCAAGAGCACGAAGCCCCCCGCTAGAACGAAGTGGAGGGGTCGAAGCTTAGCGCGCATAAGTTTGGAGCATAGATAAATCGAAACCTATTTTCAATTGCACCCGGTTAGTCCCGCCAACCGGGACTTGTCCCTGCGAAGACGGCGGCGTTTTATTTGAACTCCAAAGTGAATGCCTCCAGCCCCAGCTTCTCCGCAATCCCATCCGCCACCGATCCCAACAGCTTCTGATCGTACTTTCCGAAGGCAGTCGATTTGCCGTGGAAGACGAGATGGTGCAGCCAATGCTGCAAAGTGAAATAGCCGCCTCCATGCACCTTCCAGCCTTTGGAGAGGATCCGGCAGCCGCTGCTGCTCACCGCCTCCACCTCGCCCCGGCCCTCCACCTGCAAATATTGGTAGACGATGTTGGCATGGTAGGGCGTGAGGGAAACCGGGGACAGCACCAGATGCACGCCTTTGCCTTTGGTCAGGAGCACGAATTTCCCGTCTTCCTCGCCGGTCTGGGAAACCGGTTGCGCGGGATCGCGGTAAAGGTTGGCGTACAGGGATTTGCCGGGACCGGATCCGGTGTTCGCGGGGGAGTTCATTGCGGGAATCGGATGCGGGCCGGTTCGGTAGTGTTCATAACCTTGGCTTGGCCGCATTTACGGCCGACTCTTAATTGTAGAATGCGAGCCGGTATTTCCCCTTTCAATTCAAGACAATAAAAAAGAGGCCCCGGGGGAAAGGCCTCTTTCAACGGATTCGGAAGGGCCGACCCTTCCGTTCCGAAATCGGGAATCGGCTCGAAGCAAGGGCTTCGAACCGGGTTACCTCAGCTCGCGATGGCCAGCTCTTGGATATCTTCCATGGTCCGCAGATTGGCCAGGCCCTTTTCCTTGATTTGGCGCACCCGTTCCTTGGAGAGGCCGATGATTTCGCCGATCTCTTCCAGGTTCAAAGGCTCGTGATGGCTGATGCCGAAATACATGGAAAGCACGCTGCGTTCCTGCTCGTTCAGCTTATGCAGCAAACGGCCCACGAACTTCTTTTGCGACGTTTGCGTGGTCGCCAAGTCCGGCGATTCCGTATGGCCGTCCTCGATGACGTCCATGACCGAGTTCCCGTCTTCGCCGTTGAGCGGCTCGTCCAGGGAGGAATGGCGCAGGCCCATTTCCATGATCTTCTCGATCTGGCGTCCGGAGTAGCCCATTTTGCCGCCCAGCGCGTCCGTGTCGATTTGCGCCCCGCCGCCGATGGTCTGGCGCATGGGCACATTGTGCTTGGAGAAGCGGCGCAGGATCAGCTCCTTTTCGGCCGAAATGCGGACCATGCGGGCCCGTTCCGCGATGGCGCGGGTGATGGCCTGGCGGATCCACCAGACGGCATAGGAGATGAACTTGAGCTTGCGGTTCACGTCGAAGCGCTTGGCGGCTTCGATCAGGCCGATATTGCCTTCATTGATAAGCTCGGGCAAGGAAAAACCCTGATTCTTGTACATAAAAGCCACATTGATGACGAATTTGAGATTCGCGCACACCAGCTTATTGATGGCCTTCTGATCGCCGGTCTGGACCTTCATCAAAACCGCAATCTCTTCATCCTTCTTCAATAGTGGATACTTGGAGATGTCCTTGATATATTGATAGTAGAGCGAAGCTCCATCCCACGATTCAACTGACTGATAAGTCATGGCTTACGTCCCGGTTATTCGGTTAAAGTTCCTGTATCAATAATACCCCCGCCCCGAAGCCTTTTTGTCACGGTTGTGTCATACCCCTGTACTTGTTTGGCCCCGTTAAATCCACGTTTTTCGCCTGAATTAGGAGGTTTCCGAAGGGATATTGGAGAAAACGTTTCCAATCCACGGTTACTCCAGAGTGCCGGATTAATTCCTACCTTTCCCGGCCTCCCTTTTCTTTTCAGGGATCCTTACCGGCATTTCCAGGAGTCCAATGTGTCCTTTGTCGAACTGATCGCATCCGAAACCAAACTCAGGGCCGAGCAGGTCCGCAATACCCTGGCCCTTTTCGACCAAGGTTCCACCGTCCCGTTCATCACCCGGTATCGCAAAGAGGTCACCGGTTCCTTGGACGAGAACCAATTGCGCCTGATCGAAGAGCGCTACTTGTACCACAAGGAGCTCGCCGATCGCAAGGAAACCATCCTGAAGAGCATTGAGACCCAGGGCAAGCTCACGCCCGAGCTCAAGGCCAAGATCGAAGCCACCGATTCCAAAACCGTGCTCGAGGATTTGTATCTGCCTTACAAGCCCAAGCGCCGCACGCGCGCCATGGCCGCCAAGGAAGCCGGGCTGGAACCGCTGGCCCGCATCCTGCAGGCCCAGGAAGCGCCCGCCGCCGGCCAGACGCCGGAGCAATTGGCGCAAGCCTACGTGAACGCGGAACTGAATGTGGCCGATGCCGCCGCCGCCTTGCAAGGCGCCTTGGACATCCTGGCCGAAGAGCTTTCCGAAGACGCCGCCATCCGCGGCCAGATCCGCGACATGGCGCTGAAGACCGGCCTGTATACGGCCAAGGTGCGCAAAGAGCATGAAGGCAAGCGCACCAAGTTCGAGATGTATTACAACTTCAGCGAGAAAGTGAGCGCGCTGCCCTCCCATCGCATCCTGGCCATGCGCCGGGGCGAAAAGGAAGAAGTGCTGCGCACGGAACTGGTGCTGGAAGACGAAAAGTGCATAGGGCTGCTGGCGGCCAAATCCATCAAGAGCGGTTCCCCCTACAAGGTGGAACTGGAGAAGATGGTAAAGGACGCTTTCGATCGCCTGCTCAAGCCCTCCATCGAAACCGAAGTGCGCATGGCCCTTAAGGAGCGCGCCGACGGCGAAGCCTATGTGGTTTTCCAGAAGAACCTGCGCGACGTGCTGCTGGCCCCGCCGGGCGGCCCCAAGGTGGTCATGGGCGTGGATCCCGGTTTCCGCACGGGCGTGAAGCTGGCCGTCATCGACGAAACCGGCAAGCTGCTGGAGCATCGCACCATCTACCCCATGCCGCCGCAGAACCAGACGGACGCGTCCACGACCATCCTGCTGGCCATGATCGAAAGCTTCAAGGTGGAAATCATCGCCATCGGCAACGGCACCGCCTCGCGCGAGACGGACGAGTTCATCGGCAATGCGTTCAAGCAGCTGGAGAAGGCGCCCATCAAGGTGGTGGTCAGCGAGGCCGGCGCTTCGGTGTATTCCACCTCCCCGCTGGCGGGCAAGGAATTCCCCGATCTCGACGCCACCATCCGCAGCGCCGCCTCCATCGCGCGCCGCATCCAGGATCCGCTGGCCGAATTGGTGAAGATCGATCCCAAGTCCATCGGCGTGGGGCAATACCAGCATGACGTGAACCAGAACGAGCTCAAGCGCAAGCTGGAGCAGGTGGTCGAGTCTTGCGTGAACAGCGTGGGCGTGGACGTGAACAGCGCTTCCGAGGCCTTGCTCGGCTATGTGGCCGGCATCAACAAATCGCTGGCCAAGAACATCGTCGACCATCGCAATGCCAACGGCGCCTTCGCTGGCCGCTCGGGCCTGGTGAAAGTTTCGCTCTTCGGACCCAAGGCTTTCGAACAGGCCGCGGGCTTCTTGCGCGTGCAAGGATCCGACAATGTGTTGGACGCCTCGGCCGTGCATCCGGAGCGCTACGACCTGATCAAGCGCATTTGCGAGGACTCCGGTTTGACCCTCAAGGAGCTGATCGGCAACAAGGACGCCATCGCCAAGATAGACCTCAACAAGTACGTGAGCGAAGACGTCGGGTTGCCCACCTTGATGGACATCGCGGCCGAATTGGAAAAGCCCAGCCGCGATCCGCGCGCCGAGTTCGTATACGCGCGCTTCGACGCCAAGGTGCAGGGCCTGAAAGATCTGACCCAGGGCATGTGGCTGGAAGGCATCGTCACCAACGTGACCAATTTCGGAGCCTTCATCGACATCGGCGTGCATCAGGACGGCTTGGTGCATATCTCAGAGATGGCCGACAAGTTCATCGACGACGCCAAGAAGCTGGTGGCCGCGGGCCAAATCGTGCAGGTACGCGTGCTGGACGTGGACGTGGGCCAGAAGCGCATTTCCCTTTCCATGAAAAAGGAATCAGCGGCGCAGGCCGGTCAGGGCGGAAAGCGCGATGGGGGCCAAGGCCAAGGCGGCAAGCCGGGTCAGGGTCGGGGTGGTCAGGGGCAACAGGGACAAGGCCAGCGTGCCCCCAAGAAACCCCATGCCACCATGGATCAGCTGAAGGACAAATTCGCCAACGACGAAAAGCAGAAGAAGAACAATGTCAAATTGGCCTTCTCGCTCAAGGCGTTGATGCGCTCAGGCCGATAGGCCGGAGCGCCGAGAAGCGGGTGGCCAAGGCGACCGCTCATTCGGTGAAGCCGAGTGGTGCGGTCATCCGGCCGGTGGGATTCATCGTTGCCGTCAAAATGGCTATTTTTTTGGCGATGATGAACTTTCCCGATACCGCGTTTTATGAATCGTTGCGGGTGCTGCGCCGCAATGCCGTTGTTATTCTCGATCGATATTCCGAAGCCCAGCTGACCACCATCCCCGACGGTTTTAACAATCACATCCTTTGGAATGTCGGGCATTTGCTGACTTCGCAGCAGCTACTGTGCTATGCCATGGCCGATTTGCCTCTGCATATTCCCGCCCATTATGTGCCGAGCTTCCGCAAAGGATCCAATCCCAGAGAATGGAAGGAAAGGATCGACCTTGGCGAATTAAAAAGGCTGTTGGTTTCCACCATCGCGGAATTGGAAAAGGATTACCGGCAGGGTTTGTTTAAGAACTACAAGCCTTACCAATCCAGTTTCGGGGTAAGCTTGGCTTCAATTGAAGACGCCATCCTTTTTGACCACATACACGAGGGTTTGCACCTCGGCGCGATCATGGCCCTGCAAAAACGGATTTAAGCCCTGCTGCGGGTTCCAGTCCTTGAAAGGGATGGCGCTAAGGCATAACGCGCAAGACCATCGGGGCCTTTCCCCCGTTCCGTGAAGATTCCAGCAAATAGAATCCGGGAGCGACGCCGGCCAGGGAAACCTTAGCTGCGCGCGCGCCGGAAACCGGGAGGTTACGGTCGAAACGCCCCCCGAGATCCCGCAAGCGTACCGTTGCCGCATTGCCTGTCCATGAGAGGGGCAGCTCCAGCCATGCTTCTGCGCGGGCTTCGAGGTATTTCCCGCTTTTCGCGCCCATGCGAGGTTGCGCGCCGGAGCGGATGCCGGCCGTGATGAGGGCATCGCCGGAAGAGGCGATGCTGTACCCGGAAATCATGATGTGGCGCCCGCCTCCGTAGGCGATGGCGGTTCCCACCCCTTGCAGGGATTTGCCTTTGATCCAAGTGATCCCGTCCGTGGAAACGCTCAGGACATCGCTGCCGCCGATGGCGATGAATTGATTGCCATTGTGGATCACCGCATGCATCGCATCCTTCGTCTCGGTGGTCCGCTCCGTCCAGGCGGCCCCGTCCGGAGAAGTGGCGATGGCGCCATCCATGCCTACCGCCGCGAACAAGCCATTGCCGAAAGCGATATCGGTGAAGTCCTTGCTCTTGGCGAGGGGGGCCGCATTGTTCCACGTTTTCCCATCGGTGGACCAGCCCATCACCCCTGCGAACCCGACCGCGACATAGCGGCCGTTACCAAAGGCGATGCCGCGGTAAACGGAGGCTTGCGGGACCAGGTTAGACCAGGCCTTCCCGTCAGGGGAGCCCCAGATCGAGCCCTGGCTGGGGGTGGGCCAATTGTAAGCGACGGCCACCATGCCGGCCGGGCCGTTGGCGACATCGGACAGGTTATGGGTGGTCGCAACGGAATCGGTAGCCCAGGTGTCACCATCGGGGGAGGTGGCGAATTTGCCGGCCTCACCCATGGCGACGAAAAGATCCTGCGCGAAGATCACGGTTTTGAAAAAACCGGAAGCCCGTTTGGCGACCGTGGTCCATAGGGTGCCGTCAGGGGATATCTGCATTCCAGACCAGTCGCCTACGGCGACGAACCGGCCATTGCCATACGCGCCAGCATTCAGGGAGTAGTGGTCGCCGAATTTCCGCACAATCCAGTCCGAGCCGTTGGCTGAGGTTGCCAGATCGGTTCCCGCCGCGGCGAATCCGCCCTTCGCAACCGCGATTAGGGAGTGATTCTCGGTGCCGGCGAAACCGGTGGTCCAAGTAACGCCATCGGGAGACATGCCCACCATTCCCGCTGGACCGGCTAACAGGTAACCGCGGGAAGAATACTGCAGTTTTACGGATGCGAAGTTGCCGATTTTCACCGAGGACCAGTCCAGTCCATCCGCCGACTTGTAGATGCCGCTGGTGGTTGTGGCCATGAATACGCTGTCCCCGCGGACTATGGAGCTGAAGTAGAGGCTTTGGCTGGAGGAACGATCCGTCCATACCGCCCCGTCGGCCGATTCCTGCAGGCTCTTATCGCCGACGATCAGGAAACGGCCCGCGCCGAACGCGAAATCGCGAAAGAAGCCTTGCTTGCCGGTAAGCCCGGCGGAGACGGCGGTCCAGCTGATCCCATCCTTTGACGTGATCAGCCTATTGTTCCAATCGATCAAAACGTAAGACCCGTTCCCGTAGGCGCCCCATTGGAACGTCGAGCTTGAGGCGGGCGTCGATCGGCGCGTCCATGCATTGCCATCGGGGGAAGTCAGGACCACGCCCGAATCCCCGTAAGCGAGATAGCCCGATCCGGCTTTGAGGATGCCGTAAAGCGTTGCCCCGCATCCGGAGGGGATCTGGCTCCAGCCCACGCCGTCGCCGGAGGTGGCGATTAGCCCATGGTATCCCACCGTCAGCATGCGATCGCCATCGCTGAGCATGCCATTGAAAGGTGCGCTGAGGTCCCGGAACACGGTCCATTGGGTAGGGGCCTGGCCCCAGACGTGCATTGCCAACGCCATTCCGAGAAGTCCGATCTTCTTAGTCATTTTTGAACCTCAATTTAAGCGCTTCCGAAAGGTAGCAACGCCGAATGCCGATACACCGCCTTCAATCCCCGGGGGAACCCGGTCTGATCCGGCTTATGAAGGGGGCAGTGAGCCGAAAAGAACCTAGGAAAGGTTGGCTAGGGCCGGCAGCGGGATTGATGGTTGAGAAAAGGGGGATGGCTTTTTGGGGACGAGGCGCAAACAGCTGAGGATTTACAGGAACAACGGGCGTTGCCATGACGTCCACACCTGACTAATTTTGCTGCTCTGGTTTTTCCCCCAGCCTTGGCGCATGGCCAAGGCCTTGATTTTGGGGCGGGTTAGCTCAGTTGGTTAGAGCAGAGGAATCATAATCCTTTTGTCCGGGGTTCAAATCCCTGACCCGCTACCATTTCTCCTTCATCATCCTCTTCCGCATTCCATCGGCTTGGCCGCTATTGTTCCGAACACGGTGAGGAATCCCGAATTCCCACCGGTTCCGGCCAAATCGCTATCGCCTAAAAAGCATCAACAGTGCTAGCCCGGGGAAAGGCGGATGCGCATGCCGCGCGCTATGCCCCGAATTGCCGAAAATGATGATCGAGATGCTTGCGCTGCAAATTCAGCCATTGCGCCATCGACAAGTCCCCGAAAATGGGATGGGTCTTGGGCGAAAATCCCCCGGCCAGAAAGGCTTTCACCTTTGCGGCCAATGCGGCGGCCTCCTCTTGGACGCTGCCCACGGGCAGGTTCATGCTCACTACGTTGAACTCAGTATGGGTTTGCGCCTTGCCCTTGGGCCAGGGGATTGCCATCAATATCGGGAATAGGATCCTCTGCGTGAAGAAGTTGCCTTTGAGCGCGACGCTCCTTTCTCCCAGACCGGCTTCGAGGGGAATGCGGCAATGCACCAGCATTTGGGCCAGATTCATCTTGCCCCAAAGGGCTTTGGCATTGGGATCGAGTCGGTCGAGACGTTGCGCGAGCTGCGGGAAAGTGGGGGGTTCCATAGGTCTCCTTAGGGGTCGATGATATAGCCTAGCCGGTCTGCCGATCAAAAACGGGAGTCGCAGGGCGAGGAGCCACTCCCTCTAAACGCGACGAGCGTGGAGTTGCCCCGCAACTCTATAGCGAGGAGCCACTCTCAGCCGATAACGCTATCCGGTACGTCGGCGGCATAGTCCACGCCTTTGAAGCCGAAGCCGTAGAGACGGTGGAAATCGCCGCGGTAGCCGGCGATGTCGGCATGGCCGGGCCCATTGTCCGTATTGACCAATTGCCACAGGTAATCCACTTCCCGCTGCACGTCTTCGCGCAATTCCCAATCGTCCATGCGGATGCGGAATTCCGCGTCCGTGGGGGCGGGCTTGCCGCTATAGAGCTTGGTGCGGAACAGGCGATCCATCTGTTCCAGGCAACCTTCATGGATGCCCTTGGCCTTCATCACCTTGTAGAGGAGGCTGATGTAAAGAGGCATGAAAGGGATGGCGGAACTGGCCTGGGTGACCAGGGCCTTGTTGACCGAAATGAAAGCGCGGCCGCCGCTGGCTTTGAGGCGCTCATCGAGCTTGCGGGCGGTTTTTTCCAGATGATCCTTGGCTGTGCCTATGGTGCCATGGCGGTATACCGCTTGCGTCACCTGCGGGCCGATATATGAGTAAGCCATGCTTACGGCGCCGGGAGCGAGGAGGCCCTCTTTCTGAAGCAAGTCCATCCACATTTCCCAATCGTCCCCGCCCATCACGCCCACGGTGTCGCTCACCTCTTCCGGCGTGGCCTGGTCCAAGGTGATGGTGGTGACGGCGCCGGTGTTGAAGTCCAGCGTTTTGTTGGTATAGGACTTGCCGATGGGCTTGAGAACGGATTTGTACACCGCGCCGGTCTTGGGATCGGTGCGCCGGGGCGCGGCCACGCTATAGACCACCAGATCAACGGGTCCCAGTTCCTTGAGCAGAACCAGGGCTTCCGCCTTCATGGCCTCGGAGAAGGCGTCGCCGTTGAGGCTCTTGGCCCATAGCCCCGCCTTGTGCGCGGCGGTTTCGAAAGCCCGGGTTTGGTACCAACCGGGCGAGGCCGTGCGGCCCTTTTCCGGCGGGCGCTCATAGGCCAGCCCCAAGGTGGCGGCGCCGCTGCCGAAAGCGGCGGCGATGCGGGAGGAAAGACCGAATCCCGTCGAAGAGCCGATGATGAAGGCTTTTTTAGGGCCCATGGCGATGGGGGGCTGGGCTTTGAAATGGTCGATTTGCTCCTGCACCCCGGCCGCGCAGCCGGCGGGATGGGAGGTGGTGCACAGAAAGCCGCGGATTTTCGGTTCGATTATCATATGGGTGCTTTCAAAAGTAGCTACGGCCGGATCGAATTCCAACCGGAGCCTACAGAGACTATCTTTTTGGGCCCGATCGGGTCTATTCGCCGCCTATGTTATGGCGCGCGCCCGACAGGAAGGGACGGCATGAAGTTCGAAGCCAACAAACCGGTTTTCCTGGATGCCTTGCAAATGGCCAGCAATGCGTCCCCCACCAAAACCACCTTGCAGATCCTTTACAACCTGTTGCTGAAGTTGGAAGGCAACACCCTGGAAGTGCGCGCCACCGATCTGGACATGACCATAGTCCTGCGCCTGCAGGTGGAAGGCCATGAGGACGGCGAGATCGTCATCAACTCCAAGAAGCTTTTGGAAGTGGTGAAAGAACTACCGGATTTCCCCGTGCTGCTGTCCGTGGACGAGTACATCGTCACCATCAAATCCGAATCCGGATTCCAGTGCAATCTTACGGGCTTCGATGCCAGCGAATATCCCGCCTTGCCGGATCTGGGCGCGGCCAAATCCTTCCATATCCCCCTTAAGGATTTCCGCTTCCTGAGCGAGAAGACCACCTTCGCCGTATCCGGCGACTACAGCCGCATGAGCCTGACGGGCGCCTATTGCGAATTCAAGGAGGGCGTCCTGCAAATGGTCGCCACCGACGGGCACCGATTGGGCAAGGCCTGGACGGCCGCTTCTGGCCTTCCCGCGCAGCCGGGCGTGATCCTGCCGCCCAAGGCGCTCTCGCAAATCCTGCGCATGTCCGAGGATCCCGAGCAGGTGATCCAGGTGGAAATCGGCCCCGCCAACGCGCGCTTCTCCACCGATACCATCGTCATCTTCACAAAGCTCATCGAAGGCCCGTACCCCAATTACGAGAACGTGATCCCCAAGGATTTCTCCAAGAAGATGAAAGGGAACCGCGAGCATCTCGGATCCGTGATCCGCCGCGTGGCCACCATGGCCAATGCGAAAACGAAGCTGGTAGTGTTCGGATTCCAGGATAGGCAATTGGCGCTTTCCGCCAAGAACCAGGATCTGGGCGGCGATTCGGAAGAGTCCCTGCCGGTGGAATATGCGGGAGATGCAGTGGAAGTGGGCATCAACGCGAACTACGTGCTGGAAGTGTTCCGCCTCATCCATACCGAGGAAGTGCAATTCAAGTTCAATAATCCGCTGGGAGCCATCATCGTGGAGCCGGTGATGGAAAAGCCGAATTATTTCTTCATAGTCATGCCGCTGCGGATCCTGAAGGACGGGCAATAGGCCCATTAGCCCCGCTTTTCCCTAAGCCGGACGGCGTACCGCCGCCCACGTCGGCTCCGGAGTTCTCTCCAGTTGCATGGTCGCGCCCCAAGGCTCTATAATCCTGATGTGAAAGTCCCCCTTCCAGTCTTGGCCGGCCTTTGGCTGGCCGCGATACCGCCTTGCGCCTTCGCCAGGCCCATGCTGCCGGAAGCTCCAATGGGCACCGGGTCCGCTTCATTCGCCGGAGGCGGCTCCGCGCACGCTTCCGGTCCCAATGCCATCTTCGATAATCCCGGCGCCCTTTCCATGGGCGATGATTTCCAGGCGGAAGCGGGACTGATGGGTTTTTCCGGCGGCCTATCGCCGTATTTCCTGTTCGGATCCCGGGGCGGGGAGAACTCCGCCTATGCGCTGGGCTATTTCTACGATGCGCGCCAAGGCGAGGCGCGGGATTCCCTTCCTGCTCGGCAGGGCATGATAGCGGGCGTCTCCTGGCAGGCCAAATCGTGGATAGCGCTGGGCGCCTCCTTGCGCTGCGTGGGGACGGGCGCGGGCGTGGGGCTGGACGGTTTCGGGATCGACGAGGACGCCGGGGCCCTGCTCAAGCCCTGGGGCCCCTTGCGCTTGGGCGCGGCGGTCCGCAACCTGCAGGAATCGGGGGTAGGCCACGTACCCGAGGGGTTTCGGACACGCCGAAGTTACCTGATGTCCGCGGGCGCGGCGGGCAAGGGGATCGATTTGTTGGGGCTGGCCATCCATGATCCGGACGCGTACTATGAGTTACGTTCCGTGGGTCCGCCCTTGGCCGGCCGCATGGCGCACGCTTTTTCCGCTGGGGCGGGCTTCATGCCAGAGGGGAGACTGGCCTTCCGGGGGACCTTGTTGCTGCCCGAATCGGGAACGCCGGGGTATGCCATGGGGACATTCCTGGACATGCCGCTGGGAAAGCGCGGATCTCTGCTGTGCGGCTACACCTTCCAGACCGGAGGCGTGGAGGCCAGCGGCGAGGCTGACGCCTCGCATTCCCTTTCCCTGCGCTTCAGGCTGGGCGCCAAACCGCTGCCGCTGCCCTTGAACGTGGAGGTGCGCGCGGACAGCGCCTATCGGCAGCCTCCGGACAGCGCGTCCCCGGCCCGGGTCGATTTCCGCCTTTCCGTGATCGATAGGACCCATAGCCATGGACCCGAGGAAAATGGATCCGGGGGAAACGGAAAGCCTTCCCGGGGCGATTATAAGGAATGGAACGGGCGCGCCATGTCCGAAGGGCGCATCCGCGAGTGGAGCCTGACCATCCGCGCCGTGGGGGCCGATGGCTTGGCCGGGCCGGAGGTGAAAACCTACCGGGGCCGCGATTTGCCGCCGAAAATCATCCGCTGGGAGGCCGTAGACGCAGCGGGCAAACGGTTGCCCGCGGGGTTCTACTCCTTCCGCCTGGAGGCGGCGGATACGGAGGGAAACCATGGCGCCACCGCTTGGCAAATGCTGGAGATCGGCCCAGCCCTGCAAGACCTGAAAAACTGAGACCCGAAAAACCGATTTTTCGGGCAACCTCGTCCCCTTCACAGCGATACTGGCTTGAGATATTTGTAACGAGGCGCGCATTTTGCGCGCAAGAAGGGTTTCGCGGCGCGTAACCACGGCTTAAAGACGTTTTTTCCCCGGAGATGGAACCCATCCACATGGGATAATTAAAGGGTAAAGTTATTTAACCGGTTAATGCAAAGTAGGAACATGCTGCCTACCGAAGGCCAAAAGCCGCCTTCCCAACTCCTGATCCGCGGCAGAAAGGTCGGACTGCTGGCCGCGTGCATACCCTTTTTTCTGGGGCTATGCGGCCTGGTCGGTTGGGCTTGCGGCAATCTCTACCTAACCAGCATCCAGCCGGATCTGGTTCCCATCAATCCGCTCACCGCCATTTGCATGATCTTGTCTGGTGTGGCCATGCTCACGCTGTTCTGCGCGTCCTCTTTCGCATCTCCCGCGCGCGCGCGCCGCATGGTGCGGCTACTCGCCGTCTTCATCCTCGCCATGGGATTCATCCGTCTGATGGGATTCTACACTCCCTGGGAAATCCCGCTCGACAGGATCCTCTTCCGGGACAAGCTAGCGGATGTGCCGTTCGGGCCGAATCACATGGCCCCCAACACGGCTTGCGCTTTCATGCTCCTGGGCGGAGCTTTGTTTACGGTCGCGCGCGGGGACGCCATCGGGCGCAGCCTTTCCCAGGGGCTGGGGATCCTCTTGGCCGCTTACGCCTTCTTCTGCTTGCTGGGATATCTATTCCATTTCGTTTCCCTGTATCGCGTGAATACGCACATCCCCATGGCGGTGCCGACCATCCTGGGTTTCCTGTCCGCGTCCGTGGCCGCGCTGTGCCTCGATCCGCGATCCGGTCCCATGGCCCTGTTGTTCAGCGAATCCACGGGCGGGTTCATGGTGAGGCGCTTGCTCCCGGTGGTGATTTTCGTGCCGACCCTGGCCGCTTGGCTGCGCCTGCAGTTCCGCCCGGATGCGTACCTGAATCTGATTGCCGGCATTACCCAGCTGACGTTGGCGAACGTAAGCATCGCTTCGGCGGCGGTGTATTTCGCCTCCAAAGGATTGGACGGATCCGACCGGAAACGCCGGCGCGCCGAAGAAGAGGTCCTTCGTTTGAACGCGTCCCTGCGGGATAGGACCGCGCAGCTGGAAACCGCCAACCAGGGGTTGGAGGCGTTCTCCGCATCCGTGTCCCATGATTTGCGGGCGCCGCTTCGCCACGTGAACGGCTACGTGGAAATGCTTTCCCGGGGCCTGGAGGGAAAATTGGAAGGGAAGAGCGCCCATTATCTGGAAGTCATCGTGGCCGCGGTGAAGCGGATGGACGCCCTTATCGACGATTTGCTGCGCTTCGCTAAGGTGGAGCGATCGGAACTGCGCATGGCCTCGGTGGACATGGACAAGCTGGTAAGAGAAACCATCGAGCGCCTCCAACCGGATACCGCGGACAGGAAGGTGGAATGGCGGGTGGAAAAGCTGCCGGAAACGGAAGCGGATCACGCTTTGGTGGCACAGGTGCTGGCCAACCTGATCAGCAATGCCCTGAAATACAGCCGCAAGCGCGCCGACGCGAAAGTGGAAATCGGATTCGTCGGCGGGGCGTATTTCGTCCGCGATAACGGAGTGGGATTCGACATGGCGCGGGCGGCGAACCTCTTCGGGGTTTTCCAGCGCCTGCATAAGGATAGCGAGTACGAAGGCACGGGCATCGGGCTCGCCAACGTGCGCAGCATAGTGCAGAAGCATGGGGGCAAGGTGTGGGCCGAGTCGGAACCCGGACGCGGCGCGACTTTTTATTTCTCCCTGCGGTTGCATGCATCGAAAGGAACCGGACGATGAACGAGGATCCCATCCGCATCCTCCACCTGGAAGATGATGATCTGGACGCGGAATTGATCGCCTACACAATGGGCTATGCGGGCCTAAGGGTCACGGTAGAGCGGGTTGAAGAGAGATCCGGATTCATCGCGGCGCTGGAAAAGGGAGGGTTCGAACTGATCCTATCGGATTCTTCCCTGCCCGCCTTCACGGGAACGGAGGCTTTGGAATTGGCGAAGCGGCTGCGGCCGGAAGTGCCGTTCGTTTTCGTTTCCGGCAGCATGGGAGAAACGTTCGTGACCGAATCCCTCCAGCGGGGCGCGCGGGAATACGTTCTGAAGGGCGCCTTGGCCCTCTTGGGCCCCACGGTGGAGCGGATTATCGGCGAGATCCGGGGCAAACCGGGTCCCTCCCGTGATGATGGTCGCTAAAGCTCCCCTCGGGCGCGCGCCGCCGGCAGGCTCCATGAGCCGGATTCACCCCATAAAAAAATCCCCAAATGTCCTGATAAATCAGCCGTTTAGCGATAGATTCCCATTCGATCAAGCGAATGGCGCGCTATCCGCGCCCGGCCGCTTGCAGGGGGATTTCCATGTTGGGTTTCGCATTCCGGTTCGCTATGGTGGTTTTAAGCGCAGCGGCGCTTTCGTCGGCCAACGGTGGCTTTCCGGCCGGCGAGGGGAAGGATCTCGGATCGGAATCCGCTTCCGGAGCCCCGGCCGATCATGGCGTATATTTCGCGCCCGCCATGCGCTTCGATGCGGACGCGGGTAGCTTGGAGGTTACCTTCGGGATCGAAGAGGCCGCTCGCCTCTCGCTCTACGCCTTCGACAGCCAGGGCAAATTGCTCGCCGTGCTGCTCGATGGGAACCAGATGGCCGGGTTCCACCATCTTTCCCTGTTCTCGAACCGGCTGCAAGGATATGCCGGTCGTGCGGTGTTCCAATTGCGGGCCGGCCAGTCCGTTTTGGCCGAGACGCGCCCCCGCGCCCTCTGAACGCCGCTACTTCCTGAATTGGCCGTCCACCAAAGCGGTCAATTCGTCCTTCCGCTCCGATGTGTATTGCGGCATGGCCTTGAGAAGGTTGCCTTCCCGATCAAAAATGAACACCGAAGGCAAACCTTCGAATCCGAACAGCTTGGACATGGAGTCTTCGCTATCCCATAGGATTTGATAGTCCATTTTCATTTTTCGGGCGAACTTGGCGATCTTCTCCTTGGGCCCCGCTTCCATGCTGATGCCGGCCACGACCAATCCTTTATCGCCATAGGCCGTTTTGAATTGCCGCAAAAGCGGTATGGTCTCCCGGCAGCTCACGCACCATGTAGCCCAGAAGTCGAGCACGACCACCTTGCCTTGCCATTCTTTGGAGGCATGGACCTTGCCGTCGAGATCGGGGAGGGAGAAAGCCGGCAGGGTTTTGGGCGCGGCGGGAGCGGCTGCCGCTGGCGGAGTCGCGGCGGTGGAGGCGGGCGTGATAGCGGCGGAAAAGAGGGCGGTAGTCGGGGCCGAAGAGGCGGCGGCGGAGGCGATAAGGACGGTGAGGGCCGTGAGGGATATGGACAGGAAAGGTCGGGCGAGGAGGGAGTGGGTTGGATGCATGGGGATATAATACTCAATCTTAGGATGGAAAAAAGGGATGACAATAAATGTTATGAAATCATCGTCCAGTTCCATTAATCGAAGGAATTAATTAACCTGAGAGCGTGATCTTGATCAATTGAAACCCTCTTCTTTCTAGCTATTTTCTGGAGATGAGGCTTCCCTTTGTGCTCCTTTTGGTTGGGTCCTTTTCCTGGGGGATTTCCGCTTCACCGGTTCCGCCCCTTCTGGTACCTGGCAAAAAAATGAAGATCGAAGGTCTGGATACGACCAAAATCCACGAGTTATACATGAGTGGCGAATTTGAAGATGCAATAGCCTGGCTGGAAGAATCCCGGAAGGCAGGTTGGTTGGCGACGCATGGTGATAGCATATTTGCTTATAAACATCTGGGTGTTATGTACGCTGCAAAATATGAAACCATGGAAAGAGGCAAACAGTTCATGTACCAGCTTCTGACCATTGAACCCACCGTACGAATCATGGACATGTTCGCGAGCGACATGATTTATATGATATTCCACAATGTCCAAACGGAATATGAAATCCAGCATGCGCGCGTGAATGATTCAGCCACCCTCCATGCTAAACAGGCAGATACGAGCAAGAGCAAGACTAAAACCCAGATATCGAAAAAATCAGCCTGGCCATATTGGACGGGTGGAGCACTGCTATTGGCCGCGGGGGCCGGAGTCGCAGCATATTTGATTTTTGATGAAAGCCCATCTGAGGGAACGCATTACAAGGGGGGCTTGTGAAAGGGCCATGGGCATGGCTTAAATTAGCGGTGCTTTTTGGGGCTTGCCTATTAACATGGACTTGCAATGTTTCGGATGCCCATAAATCCGATACCCTGACCTTTCAGGTGGGCGACTCCCTCAAGATATCTTCCGGAAAGTATGACTCCATCCAATTGGAGTTGTATTCGATTCGGGGTACAGATACGGTTCGCAGCAAAGTGATCTTTCACGGCGCTTACAAGAACGCATCTCAACTTGAGAATCTTGACCTGGGTCAAAACCTGTCCGGAAATTTCGTGATTCGTTTGATCGGGTATCGGAAAGATCAAATTGTGTTGGAAGTCGGCATCCCTTTCTCAGATGGGAAACCGTCACAATCGCCAATCGTTTATAAAGCTCCCGATAAGCCCAACGAAATCATTAAGAACCATGCACCTACTTTTACATCAGGTATTGAAAACCTGAGCATGTTTGAAGGGGAAACCAAACGAATCGTTGTTAAAGCCAATGATGAGGATGGCGATCCTATCCAGATAAAGGTGAAGAATTTAGACAGTTTGAGAGGGTTATTCAGCAACAGCCCAGCAGCGATTTTTGTGGACACGGAAGTCGATTCTATTGTGATTGCTTTTACTCCCGGTTCTGAAAAAGGGAATTACCGTTTTCAATTGACCGTAACGGATTCCCATTCCGCTGTGGAAGCCCAAGTTTTCACCATTTCGGTTGGAGCGGTGAATCGGCCGCCCTCCGTTTCATTTTCAGGTTCGCCCGCAGGTTCGATCATAACCGGGAAAGAAGGCCTTACTTTAATGGTGCAGGTGCGCGCCAGGGATCCCGACTCGTCAGATCGGCTTTCCCTGCTTTCCTTGATCGATCCGCCTTGGCCAAGATGCGGAAGTGGAAAATACGATACTATTACGGGTCTCCTGACTTTCGCCCCGGATTTTCATTGTGTAGTTTCCGGTGAATCCACTTTTGCAAATCTGAATTTCAGAGCTAGAGATAATGGTTCACCACCCGAAACAGGTGAGTTGAACGCGAGTTTCGTCATTTTGGATTCCAATAGCGCTCCCAAATGGAAAAACTCCGCTGCGGATATAGCGGGGAAAGAGGGCGTGGTCATGCAATTTGATTTCTCGGCGCAGTTCGCCGGGGACACTGAAGGCGATTCCATAGCCTTTCAGGCATCCTGTGGAAGCATTGACGGAGAGCAAAAAAAGTGGATCTTTGTTCCGGGATTTCATGATGCCGGGAAAAAGGACTGCGAAATCACGGCTCAAGACTCTCATATCCCACCCGCCAGTTCAAAATTGAAATTGAAAATGGACATTAGTGATTCCATCGGGGTGGTCGAGGTGAAAATAATCTCGCCAATCAAAGGGTATATATCCAAGGATTCATTAGTTTCGCTCCAATGGCGGGCGGGCGGCATATCCCAAACCAAGGATACTACGGAGAAACTCAAGACTGAGGGTGCCAATATCGTGCGCAGGGCATATCAGGATTCCCTAGGGAATTTCGGTTCAGATTCCATTACGGTATACCTGGACACCAAACCTCCATCCAACCCTGTTGTCTCCGTAGATCCGGCCACGCCTACTAGAAATCAACAACCACAATGGAAATGGACCAGCGGTGTTGGTGGTATAAAGGTTTATAGGTTCGGGTTGGATTTTGAAGCAGCGGTTTTAAGTTCCCATGAATCCAAGGACAGTGTGTTCACACCTAGTGAAAAGCTTCCACATGGTCCGCATACTCTCTTCGTGCAAGAAAAGGATTCGGCGGGGAATTGGTCCTCTTCCGGAAGCGCAACGGCTTTTGTAGATACCATCCCTCCCAATGCCCCAAAGATGGATTCGACGCCGTATTCTCCGTTGAACAGCCTGCAACCCATTTGGACGTGGAAAATGGGCGGCGGCGGCGCGAAAATCTTCAGGTGCAAAGTGGATGTTGCCGACCTTTCTAACGCTTCGGAACAATCGGATACGACTTTCACGCCAAGCATAAGCCTTTTGGAAGGGCAACATACCTTATATGTCCAAGAGCGTGATTCAGCTGGAAATTGGTCGCTAGTAGCGAAGCGCGAACTCGTCCTGTCTTTGCGCGGGGTGGTGGGTCAAGCAGGTATATCGGACTATACGCAAATACAGGAGATAGCCCTTGCGATCAATAAAAATGGGGAAAAATTCGTTGCCTACAAAGGTCTGAGTCCTACAGGTACAGGGTTTTCAACGCAGGTTAAAAAATTCAACGGCCAGTTCTGGCAAACTCTAGGGGATCTGTCGCAGTACGGAACTTTGACGGGGTCAAGCGGCTTAGCTTTCGATGCCAATAATAACGTGAATATTTGCATGAATGACAGTGGCGGAATGGCGACTGTGCTCAAATTTGATGGCTCTATTTGGATGCCACTCGGGAATCTACGGTTCTCAGCAGGCAAGGCTGACGAAATAGCCCTGCAATTCGCACCCAATGGCACACCTTATGTGGTCTTTCGCGACCGCGCGAACAATAGCAGAACCACGGTTATGCGGTTTAACGGAAGCCTATGGGAAACTGTTGGATTACCCGGTTTTTCAATCGGATTTTCTTATGGTTTTTCGATATCGATATCAAAATCCAATGTCCCGTATATCGGCTATTTCGATGGCGGTTCAAGCGAGTATGGTCTGCCCGTAATTCAAAAATGGAATGAAAACAATTCTACCTGGGAAAAGGTCGGTAGTTTAGGAGTACATTCACAAAACGGGGGATTTTTCCAATTAATTAGGAACGCACAAGATTCAATGTTTTTTTCCTGTCCAATTTCAGAAAGCAATGGGGACAACTTAGTATTCAAATTCAATGGAGTATCATGGGAAAGTATTGCCAATCCGATATCTAAGGTCGAGGAAGATGGAGTTGCTCTTTCAATTGCCTTTGATGAAAATGGAAAAAAATACGCAGCATATCGAATGAATGCCATTTCTAATAAGATCATGGTAAAATCCTTGGTTGGAAAAAACTGGATAACCCTTGCACCAAATGGGCTTCCGAAATCAGGTCTACTATTGAGCAACCTTGTATTGAATCCGGATGGTGTACCTTATCTGGCATTCGCTGATGCTTCTAATGAGGACAAGGTTTCTGTTATCCGGTATTCCTTCGATCCGTAAGCGGAATTATAAGGCAAAGAAGATTCGGCGAATGAAAGACGCGAAAAAGTACTGTATGCAGCCATTTCGATGCATTTGGCTTGCAAGTCCTATCAAAAAATAACCCCTATGCCCAGCGATATCTATCACCCGAAGCCGATAAGGGTGGAGCCATATCCAAGAAATACTTTAGGGCTCTGAAGTATTCAGATTAAAACCCGGAGAAAAATCATAAAAACCAACAGAGTGTGGGTTTGGGAAGTAAAACTGCCGCAGAATGACCCAAAAAGTCGTGAGAACGAATATATTCGGTATACATGAAGCGGGTTCCGCTTTAATTGTCTGTTATTTGGAAAAGGAGAGTGTATGGCATTGTTGAAAATAATCCCGGCTTGGGTGCTGTTGATGGCGTGTTTGACCCATGCGCATTTGGTGGCCTCCTCCTTGACCCCCAAAGGGGGAGAAACGCTGACTGTTAACCAGCCTGTAACAATTACCTGGAACGCAGAAGAAAACCATCCCGATCAAGGAACCATTGACCTTGCTTATTCTAAGGATGGCGGGATCACTTGGACCAGCATCAAAGCAGGAATCTTAGACACGGAAAAAAGCAATACATTCAGATGGTTAACAGGACCTTCGGAAGCAACTACACAGGCAAAGGTTCGGGTATGTCAAATTGGTCCTTGCGGAACTCTGAATGTATCGAAGCCACAGGGTGCACCCCCCTGGTACATGGTCAGTGGCGTATTCACCGTCCAAGCCGCCACTGGACTTGTGTCGACTTCCGAATCCGGCAATCCCATCTCCCTCGATTTCAGTCCCGCCACACGTAACGTAGAGGTTTCTTTGAGCCTCGCTACGAGCCAAGCCGTGCTCTTACAGGCCTTCGACATGCAGGGCCGTTTGGTCGCGACACTGCTCCAAGGCAATTATGCCGCCGGAAACCATGCGTTTTCCGTGTTCTCGAACAGGGTGACGGCCGCCAATGAGTCGCTGGTGTTCCGCCTCAAGGTGGGCGAACAAATCAGGACGCATACCTGGATGGTCCTGCGCTGATCTTGGCATCAAACGCGGTTACGACTATCGTCACCGGTGCATTCACAAGTTTAAAGGAGAAACGGAAATGAGAGCGAAAAATTGGCAAGCAGCGGGCATTCTGGTATTGTCGGCGATGGGAATGGCGGGGGCGCATTTGGTCGCCACCGGCCTGAAGCCGGCCGGCGGTGAAGCCTTCTCCGTGGGCACGCCCACCAAAATCACCTGGAACGTCAGCGTATTGCACGACGGCAAGATGAACATCGATTTTTCCAAGGACGATGGAGCCACCTGGACGACCGTAAAGGCGTTCACGGCCGCCGGCACGGGGGTGCAGGAGTTCAACTGGACTCCTGATGCGACGACGGAGAAGGGGAAAATCCGCATTTGCCAAACCGCGGGCCAGCCTGCTTGCACCAACGCCCAAAACACATCCAATCCTGGGACCTCAGCCCCCTACATACTGGTCACGTCCAGCTTTAAGGTAGCCACCGTCGATGGTATCGCGCAGCGCTCAGCGCCGGTAGAAAATGACTTTGTCGCATTCAATCCCGATGCCCGTAGCCTGGATGTTTCCTTCCAACTGGCCGAGGCCAAGGACGTTTCGCTGCAGGCATTCGATGCCCAGGGACACTTGCTCGCGACTTTACTGGAAGGCAGGCAAGGCGCCGGATCGCACACGCTTTCCGTCTTTTCCAACCGGTTGAATTCCTTTTCCGGTGCCTTGGTGTTCAAGTTGAAAGTCGGTGATAAGGTAAGCGCGCAAAGCTGGAACGCAACGCGCTGAGGGCCAGGCCGGCCAAGAGCCGGCCGCATGCCGTTCCCGCGGGCCAGGCCGATTCGGCCCAAGGCTACAGATCGAAAGCCAGGCCCGCCATCAAAGTCCCCTGCACGTACTTTTCCTCCGCCGGAAACAATTGGTAATGGTAGGCTGGATTGACGCCATCCTCCTCGCCGTGCGTATCGCGCATGCCATGATCATATCCCAGGTCCCAGCGATCGGGCAGGAAAGCCGAGTTCGCCCAGCTTTCCGGGAATTCCGATCCGACTTTGAGGCCGACGGTGAGTGAAGAGAAGGCGAAGTAACGGATATCCGCGGTGCGGAAAGCCTCATCCCCGTTATACGCTTTCAGGGCGAACGCGGCGGCTCCTTGATGATAAGCGCGCGCGCGCAGGCGCACATAGGTCCCTTCGAGCAGGTACTGGTACCATTGCAAATCGGCGGTATTGGAAGCCAGTTTCCAATCGTCGCGATAATGGCGCGCGTCCAATCGCAGCGAGCCCAATTGCCCGCCCAAATGGAAGCCCTGGATGATTTGCCCGGATACGGCGACGGCCGTTTTCTTTTCCGGCAGATTCTCCAGCATCATGGTTCCCTGCGAGGTGATCACGGGGTTGTAGGGATGCCCCAGGAACCCGGTACTGTGGATCACGTTCACGGTGAGGCCGCCCAAGGTAAGAGGAGTGAGCACCTGCGCCAGGGTGGCGGAGAGGGAAAGGATGTCGCGCTTGCCGCCCAGGCCGCGGAAAGGGCCGGTGGGATGCATATCATCGAAGAATACGGCCGCGGAAGCGCCCAAGGTGGTATTGCGTTCGTTGAAGTCCAGCGAGCCCGAGAGGGAGGGCGAATACGAGCGGTAATCGTTTTCATCGCTGAAGTAGAAGGAGCCGGAAGCGTTCCGGCCCTGGTCGGCATAGGTGAAGCCGGCCTGCTCGGAATGGCGGATTTCCCGGCGGGAGGCGCCGCTGATGCCGTCCAGCTTGAGATCATTGTCGCCCAAGCGCCCGATGTTCTTGAGCCCCAAGCGCCGGGAGGCGCCGGAAACCACGTCCAATTCCTGATCCCATTGGAATCTCCACCGTTCCGCCAGCTTACGGAAATAGGCGAAGGCGGGAGTATGGTTCCAGGTGCCGTTGCGATCCCAGTAATACATGTATTTCATATCCAGCCCCTGATCGGCCGCGGATCCATCCGCGCGCGCGGAGACGGGGAGGAGGGCCAGAAGACCCAACGCGAAAAATAGGCGGGCTGTCCCGGGCATTTTCAGCAACCGCATC
>JBDSWM010000253.1:0-4469 GCA_039926685.1 Fibrobacteria bacterium
CCAGACGAAAACGTGCGAATTCCGGCTCAAGCCGCCCAAGGCCCCCTAAAAAGTCGCAAGTGGGAAGCCGCTCGCGGCAAGGCGAAAGTCAAGTAAGGGGCGGTAAAAGATCCAAGAGGGATCCAAAATGACGGGACGGCGGAGCCCTAAATCCTCTCAGACCGAGGGGAAGCTCCGATAGGCGGCATTCAAATCGGCGGCGCCGAATTCACGGCCGTCTTTGACGGCCAAACCGGCCTTGAGCAAGGCCACCGCCAGATCCTGGCGGCCGCGGTCGTACCAATATTGGCCCAGGAACTGCAAGGCCTGGATCTTGAGGAGCTGGAAATCCACGGGGATGAAGGTGCCTTCCTCGCGCAAATCCAGCAGGCGCTCGTACCAGGGGCGGGCGCGATCGCGATTGCCCAGGGCGGCTTCGACTTGGGCCTGCACCAGGATGGCCTCCGGCGCCGGTCTGCCTTTTTCCCGGGCCAGCTCCGGCGCCAGGATTTGCAGGGCCTCGACGTATTTCTTCTGGGACGCCAGGGCCGCGGCCACCTTGGCGGGCATGGCGGCCAGGATATGCGGGTTGGTCCCCGTGGCCGCGGCCAGGGCGCCCGCCTTGCGGAACCAGGCTTCGGCCTCGCCGTGCCGGCCCAGATCGGCGCAAGCGGTGGCCATGGTGTAGTAGGTAACGGCTGTGATACCCTGGCCGTCCCGGATCTGCTTTTCCAGGATATCGCGGTTGCGCTCCTGTTTGGCCCGGGCCAGGGCGGGGTCGGAATAACCGGTATGGATGACGCGGATGGCGGCGTATTCGACAGGGATGCCGGCCGCCTCCACCGCCGGAAGGATCTGTTCGTGCACGGGCGAGCGGAAGCGCAGGTCCGGGCGGTTGGGGAAGATGCGGACCTGGTTGAATACGCTCCCGGTGAGGCCGCCATCGCGGCTGTTCTTGACCATGAGTCCGTAGGCTTTCGGGGCTGTCACGGGATCGGCCTCGGCCAATTCCCGGATGGCGCGTTTATCCGCTTCCAGCATGCGATCGTCCGCATCCAGCCAGATGATCCAGCGCCCCGTGGCCGCGGCCAGGGATAGATTGCGGGCCAGGCTGAAATCCCCCTGCCAATCGGACTGGATGAGCTTGGCGCCGAAGCTTCGGGCCATGTCCTGGGTGCCGTCCGTGCTGCCCGTGTCCACCACTATGATCTCCCCGGCCAGATCGCGCACGGAGGCGAGGCAGGCGGGCAGATTGGCCTTCTCGTTCTTGACGATCATGCACAGGCTCAGCGCCGGGCGCGGGCCTGGATCCGGGGTGGCCAACGGCGAAGCAATCGCCGATTGCGCCGGCATGGCAAGGGACTCCGCGTCCCAGGCCGCGAAACGTTGCTCCGGGAAGCGCTGGCGCGCCATCAGCAGCGCTTCCGCATAATCCGCCTGACGACCAAGATAACGCAAGCGGAGCATGCGTTGGACATGCGCCTCCGCGTTATCCGGAGGATTGAGGTTGAAGGCCTTGTTCCAGCTGCCGGCCGCGGCTTGTTCGTCTCCCAGGGCCGCCTGGCATTTCCCCAGCAATTGCCACGCTTCCACCACTTGCGGGTAGGCCGCGTTGAGGATGTCCAGCCTGCGGATGGCCCCGGGGAAATCGCCGCGCTGGAACAAGAACTGCGCCAGATGGTAGTGGCTGTAGATCTTTACGATGTCGTATTGGTTGCTGGTGGTGCTGAAGCTCAAGGGCATTTCCGCCAGCTTAGCGTAGATGGGTTCCGCTTCTTGCGGGCGTCCCATTTCCATCAGGCATTCCGCCTTGTAGTAATACGCCTCGTGCTTCCCGGGCGTGAACGCGATGGTCTTGTCGAACCAGGCCAGCGCCTCTTCCCGCCGGCCCAACTTCTGGTAGCCGCGCCCGATGCAAGCGGGGAGTTCGTGGTAGATATCCTTGTTGATGGCCTGGCAATTGGGCATTTCCATGGTCCTGCGGTAGGCCTCGATGCCCTTTTCGATGTCGCCGAGGATGAAATAGGAGTCCCCCATGGCCATGGCCAGGGAGGGTTCGCGAGCCACCCGTTCCGGATCCTCTTCCAACAGCAGCAGGTTTCGCAGCGCTTTCCTCTTCTTGAGTTCCGCGTCCTCGTAGCCGGTGTGCAAGATGGTGGTTTCCGTATAGAAGCAATGCAGGCCGGCCTTGGCCACGCTGTGGAACAATTGTTCATGCACCGTGTAGCGGAAGCGCAGCGACGGATGGTTGGGGAACATGCGCAATTGCATGAATCGCCCGCCCAGCGGCAGTCCGCCCTGGGTGTTGATCACCTGGAAGCCGAAGGCCCGGTCCATGGGTGCGGTCTTGAGTTTGCGGAAGTTGGCTACCTGATCGGCGGGTATGCGATCGTCCGCATCCATCCACAGGATCCAGGCGCAGCGGGCGGGGGCTATGGATTGGTTGCGGGCCCAGGCGAAATCCTTCCGCCATTCGCCCTGGATCCACTTCACCCCCAGAT
Source organism: Fibrobacteria bacterium (assembly GCA_039926685.1). Lineage (GTDB taxonomy): Bacteria > Fibrobacterota > Fibrobacteria > UBA11236 > UBA11236 > Chersky-265. The sequence goes on from JBDSWM010000253.1 coordinate 2,481, forward strand.
CCTCCAGGATGGCCTGGGTGCCGTCGCTGGAACCGGTATCATACACCACGATCTCATCGGCGATGGGGCGGAAGCTCTCCACCGCGGCCCGGATGTTGGCGGCTTCGTCCTTGACGATCATGACCACGGAAAGGGTTCCGGGAGGGTAAGGGGTTTCCAGGGGAGCGGCGATGGTGCCGAAGCGCTTGCTCAATTCGTCCGGGGCCAGGTCATCGAAGAAGGCCGGATCCTCGCGATCGGCGGGTAGGCGCTGTCCGGCCCCGTGATCGGCGGGCCGGGGTTGACCGGCTCCGCGATGGGCCCGCCCGGCTTTCTTGTGGGCTGATTTCGCCATGCCGATTTCCTTCCGCGCCTCCGGATACTCCGGCTAGGTAACGCCGCCGTAACCCATGGCCTCGATCTGGCGCAGGAAATCCCGCACCGTCTCCGATGTCCGGTCCAGGCTTTTCAGGTCCGCGTAGCAGCGGGCGTAAAGCTTATTATGGTTTACGAAGTCGGAAAAGTAAACCAGCAAGGTCGGGTCTTCCGGGAACCGCCGCAGGGCTTCCCGGTATACGGCGTAGGTTTCCTCCGGTTTCCATCCGCTGGCTTCCCCGCATTTGGCCCGGAAGGCCTCCAGCACGCCGGAACGGAGGCACAATGCGGGCCGTTGCGCGAACGCTTCCAGGACCTCGCGATGTCGCTTGCGCGCGAAAAGATGCTCGATCAAATCCTCCCACATGGCGGTATCCGTGGGGACCAGGTCCAGGTAGGCGCGGGCATAGCATTCCGCATCCGCGTCGGAATCGGCGGCGCGCAGGAAATCCCAGGGCACGCGCGGATCGAGCGGGAAATTGCGCAATCCCCCGGCGATGAGCTCGCGCAGGCATTCGCGGCCGCGGGGCGCTTTCTCAGCGCCGAACAGGCGGGTTTCGCAAAGCACCACCAAGGCCAGGGCGTTGCGGCGCACGGTGTGGTTGTCGGTGGCCACCTTGCCGATGACCAGCGGCCGATCCACGGCGGCATAGAAGAATTCCAGCGCGCCGTGCACGTTACCGCCCTCCAGCGCTTTCTTCCCCAGCCAATACAGGGGCTTGATATCGTCGGGATTCCAGCTGGCCGCGATCCGGAACCATTCCGCCGCTTCCGTTTCCGCGTTCAGCTTGAGGCACGTTTCCCCCAACAAGGCCGGGAAATGGCGCAGCACTTCGTCTCCGGGCGCATTTCCGCACGCGCCCGGATCGGCCGAGGGCAGCAAGGAAAGGTAGGCGGCCCGCGCATCGGCGTATTCCCCGGATTGGTACAGGCAGTTGCCGTATTCCATGATCACGGCGGCATCGCGAGGGTGATCCAGGCGTTCCCGTTCCAACAAGGCGCGGTTGCGTTTGAGCTTGGCGATGCGCTTGGGCGCGGTGTCATAGCCGAGATGCAGGATCTCAAGGTTGGCGTTCTCGACGGGCACGCCCAGGCGCGATAGCGAACTGCCGAGCTGTTCATGGATGCGGCCTTCGAAGGCGGCGCCGGCATGGTTGGGGAAAAGCCGGATTTGGCGGAAGCAATCGCCGCGGGAGTTCTCGCGCGGGCTGCGCACCAGCAAGCGATAGGCGCGCTTGGGCCCGTCCAGCAAAGGCGCCAGCGCGTCCCAGAAGTTTTCATCCAGGCGATCGTCGGCGTCGATCCACAGGATCCAACCGCGCGTCGCCAGGTCCAGGGAAGCGTTGCGGGCGGCGGCGAAATCGTCGCGCCAGGGGAAGGCGTGGGCCTTGATGCCGGCCTGCAGGAGCAGTTCCATGGTGACGTCGCGGGAGCCCGTATCCACCACGATCCATTCCACGCGCGTCAGCGGAATGCTTTCGATCAAGTCTTCCAGGTTTCCAGCCTCGTCGCGGACGATGCTGCAAACGGAGAGATCGAGGCGGCGACCGCCTCGCATGCCGGTTTCCGGGGGGACGGACGGGGGCGCGGGAGCGCGGATGGGCGCGCGGTTTTTCCTATCGCCCTCACGGGGCA
>JBDSWM010000254.1:0-20142 GCA_039926685.1 Fibrobacteria bacterium
CCTGTCACCCTATCCGGATTCGCTCCCCCCAAGGCATAGCGGAGCAAGGCGCGTCTGCCACCCGTCCCGGTGGGCTCTTTCGCCAGGAGCGAGAGCATCTTGGCCGCATAGCGCTTTCCCATCTCCCGGTAACCGGCGGGGTTGAAATGCAAGTTGTCCGGCAAGTCCGGGACGCCCATGGAAGAAATGACATAGGAGTTGGGAAGGACGGTCGGGAGCTTGGCGATCGTGGCATTGAAGCCGCCATTGACGCCGCCTTGATCGGAATTCACGAGTTCGCCTGCCAGCAAGGGCACCTGCCGGGCGTCGAGCCCGAGATCCTTGATCAGGTTGCCGTAAACGGCCCCGACCTTGGCGGGCCATTGGGCATCCGGATCGTTGTTCTCTCCCTGGTGCAGCAAGATGCCTTTGATGACGCCGTCCTTCTGCGCCAGCTTGGCCATTTCCACCAGCCGTGCATAGGGATTTCCTCCATACTCGTTGATGATGGGCCTCTGCCAGTCCGGCGCGTTCACGGTCTGCGACTGGTAATCGTTCTTGTCGAACATCTCGATTTTGCAACCGCTTACGGCGACGTGCACGACGCCGATCTTGATCTTGGCCGGGAGGCTATCCACCATGGTCTTGCCGAAACCATCGGCGGGGGAAAGCTGGGTGTTGCATCGGCACAAGGGAGGAACGGCCGTGTACCAGGAACCTTTTTTCCGGTTCAGGTTCGGGCAATCGACCGCCGCCAACACCTGGAAACGGCTGTTGGAAATCCTGTCCTGCGCCTCGATCGGAGCGGAGCCTTCCATATTGGATTGGCCGAAAGCCAGGTAGATATGGAAATCCGGGTTCTGTGAAAATGCTTTCGAACCGGGAAAAAACAGTCCCCCCAGAATGAAAAACCAGCCGCTTAGGCTAAGGGTACGAAGCGGCTGATTCAGCGCGAATGGAGGGCGTTTGGCCATGGTCATTTCTCCACAAGGTAGGGGGATAAGATAATGAAGAAAGTACCGGGCGATCAGGCGCGTAGCTAAATACCCGGGTTTCAACGGTCCCTTGCGGAAGATTTCGCCAACACAATAATTTCGCCGTCACAATAAAAAGGCGGGCGGACGCTTGATTTGCCCAAAGCGGAGCCTGGTCCTTTTTCAGCGACCCCCGCGCGGTCTATTACAAAGGCGGGCAGGAAAAGGTTTATCTGGCATTTATAGGAGCATAGGTAAATCGAACATCATTATCAAAGCCGGGACCCCGCACCCAACCTCAGCCACAGTCCTCTCTTTCCTCTCTCCTCGTCTCCCCTGCCCTCTAATCCCCATCAATCCCGGGCTCCTACGCCCTGAAATCCTTGCGTTTCCAACTCCGGTCGTACCCGTCCCTATTCCCCGGGAGGTTGCTCAACGGCATCAACTTTCGGCGGACCGGTCGGAAGGTGAAACGCCGCCAGCAGAGTCCGAAGGGTCGCCTCCGTTTTCACCAAGGCCCCCAACCGAAGTCGGCCCCCGCAGTCCGGGCACACGACTTCGCTGCCGAAGGTACGCCTGAGGCATGTTCGTCCATCTCTACCGGGCTCGCGTTCTGAACCAGATAAAGCTGCTATGGTTCACTACCCTCAGCGTGCTGGTGGTGAAGGTCAATTACCTGACCTATGTCCATTTCATGATAGGCCGCTAAGCGGATATGGGCGGATACATAAGCGGCCGATTCGAGGACGAAACGGGCGATTTGGGGCGGCCCAACCTAAAGTTTATTGGATGACAGTGACCGGAAACGCTAGCCGCTTTCCATGTTGAAACAGCTCAACAAGATAGGCTCCATGCTGGATGCCGTTCGTCGGGAAATACAGGCCGTTTTGCGCTTCGGCAAACCTGAAATCCCCAATGCTTTTTCCCGTCAAGGAAAGCAGGCGGGCATGATCTCCTGGTTGAAAGCCTTCGGTGAGGGATAGCACCAGCCGATTAGGGCCTTGGCTCACGGATGCGTTCGCCTTCACAGGACCCTTGGCGTAAACGGCGGAACTGGGTTCATGAGATCGGGTCAATATGGTTCCGTTATCTCCGACCGCGACATATTGGGTTTCGGAGGACGCCACCGTCCTGAGAGCGGACTCGGCGTTCGAGGCTTCGGGGCGATCATCCGTCCAAGCATCCGCATTGGGGGAAGTGAATATTTTTCCACCGCTGCCTGCGGCAATGAGCTCCGTTCCGGACCATGCGATAGAATTGAGGTAGCCGATGGGGCCTGGCTTTTCGGACCAATTAATACCGTCAGGAGATGCGATTAAGGTTTTACCGACCCCGACGTATTGTTTTCCCGTCCAGGCCAAGGAAGTATAGGGGGAAGCGGGAATATGTGTTTGCTCCCAAGTTTTTCCATGGTCGGTCGATACGATTGCAGCGGAGGTAATAGAGCCGGAACTGAAACCCAAAAGAACGATCTTGTTAGCCCTAAATAGCCCCGACATTAAATGAATAGCGTGATGGTAGGAAAGCAAAGAAAGATCAATGTCGCTTTTCTGCCAAGCGATCCCATCCAGGGAGACGTCCAAGCCGTCCCACGAAATTTCGAATATTCGTTCACCGTCATAACCGGAACCCATTCCCAATATGCGGTACAACCCGGTAGAAAATTGCAGGCCAATATCGGGATGGCGTTTCTTCCAGGTCGTTCCATCAACAGAGGTTAGAATAACCGCAGTATCATATGCAACATATGGGTTAGCCCTCCGGATTCCGCCTACGATATACTGACTGCCTGTCCAGACTACCGAAGCCAGCTCCAGTGAATCACCCGAATACCATTTCACCCAATCCGCGCCATCTTTGGAGGCAATTATATCCCCGCCGCCCACGGCGACGAACTCGTTTCCCGTCCAGATCACGGAGTTTAAGTTTTCGTGCGTCAGGGCCTCATTCCAAATGGACCAATCGATCCCGTTTTCGGAAATGCCGATCCTGTTTCCGGCCCCGATGACCACGAAATGCCCTTCATTCCAATTCAAACCCGAGATCCCTTTCAATCCGGTGGTTCTTTTCGTCCAATCGTCCCCGTCGGGTGAGGTGACGAGCGTGTCGTTCGCATTGGCGAGGGCGACGAATTGCGAATCCGTACGGATATAGGTTTTCAACGGCAGGGATAATCCCGATGTATGCGAGGTCCAAGGCTTATAATCCACCGAGCTCAGGATTTCGCCCTCATTGCAGGGCGCAACGGCGCGGGTGCCGATCCAGGTCAGCGATAAGATCGTGCAGGTTTCGGTAGGGCCGAGGATCTCCCATGCGATCCCATCCAGAGAGGATAGCTGGGTGGCCTGGTTATCCAACACGAAAAGCTTGGTCCCCGTCCATTTCACGTCAATTAATTGCGTCACAACGCCGGGATCGCGCACGGTCCAGCTATCCGCATCGGTGGAGGTCAGTACCACCCCGCCATCGCCCACGGCTACCAGCTGAGCGCCCGTCCAAGCCAATGAGCGCAGTGAATCGCCTGGACCCGAGCGAATCGCCGACCAGTTTACGCTATCGGTGGACATCAGGATTTTGGTGCCTCCGCCCAAGGCGATGTACTTATCGCCCAAGTTCACGGCGGAAAAGAATTCCGGATTGGGCTTCGGGTCCGGAGCGACGGTTTTCACCCAGGCTTTTCCGTCGGCGGTGGAAAAGTAATCCCCGCTGAAATTGGCCATGAGTTTTCCTCCGGACCAGGTCGCGGAAGTCAGGGGCTTCAAGGAAACGGTGGGGTTACGGAGGGTCCATTCCGGTGCGGCCGTTGCAAACGACAAAAAAGCCCCGAAGAAAAAATTCGCGGATAAAATGGGTTTCAGTTTCATTGTGCGGTTCCCTTATTGAACAGCGTTCATGCATGATTTCACGGAATGAATATCGGCAGGGAGTTTTTTTTCTTCCCTAGTTGTATCACAAGAAAATGCAAACCTTTGCCCAATTGGGAGAACGGTATGGTCAGGGGCTTATCAGGGGAAATATTCGTGACGGATTGAACGAATGAACGCTTCCCTTCCAGATTGACGATACTCGCGGATACGCTTTTCCCGAAATAATGGGGAGGCCAATCGATAAAAATACCGGCGTGTGTTCGCCTGATTTTCAGGCCCGGAGCATTCAGCGCGGGGCTTTGGAAAAGGTTCATTGATGATGCTTTCGTTATTATCAGGCCACCACCTCCGTAGATTAAAACTTGGTTTCCCATGGAAACCGAAGTGAAAAGGGATTGTGTTGTGATTTTGTCAGGTTGTTCCCAATTCCACCCATCCTTGGAGACCAAACTGGTGCCGCCACTTCCCACCGCAATGTAAAGGCTGTCGGCTTTTTGAACGGAATATATCGCCTGATCCGTTCCTGAATTCCTAAATATCCAATCGCTGCCATTGGTTGAGGTAATGATGATGCCGTTGTCGCCGGCCGCGATGAGTTGCCCGTCTATCCAGTTTACCGAAAATAAATCGGACCAAGAAGTATCTGAATGGGACTTCCACGCCACTCCGTCCGGGGAAGTCAGAATTGTTCCCTGCTGTCCAACGGCAACGACCTGGTCACCTGTCCAAATAGCGGATAGCAATGCGGATCCCGGTGGCCTATCCTGCGTCTCCCACGTAGTCCCGTCAAGCGAGGTTAGCACCAATGGGATATACGAGGTTAGCCCCAATGTGATATAGGTAAATTTTATCATGCCCACGGCAACCCATCGATCATGGGCCCAAGCTACTGAAGTCAGGGTAATGGAATCATACTGGATGGATCTCGATGTCCATTTTATGCCGTCTACCGAGCTATAAATGGAATTCTTAGCGCCAACGGCGACAAAGGATTTCCCATTCCAGGCAACAGAACGGAATTTGAATCCTGGATCGAATAAACGCGGGGTCCAATTGAGTCCATCGGGGGAGGTCGCGAGAACGCTGGGAGAATTGTTAGGGCCTATGCCCACGGACACGAATTGTTTCCCGGTCCAAAGAGTGGACAATATGGAGTATCCTGCCTTCATGGAGGGAAGCCCCTGGCTGCAGGTCCAACTAGCCGCGTCGGCGGAATTCAAAATAGGGCAACTCGGATTTCCGCCTACAATGACGTATTTATTCCCAGTCCAGGCGATTCCGAAAAGGGGGCCATCGGAATCCGTTCTGGACTCGGACCAGCCGATGCCATCGCTCGATTTCAGGATCCTCCCATTTGTTTCGAGTCCGATGGCTTCTTTACCTGTCCAAACCAGGGCATTCAAATAGGAGACGGAATCGGATGCGAGCCGTTCCGTCCATGCGGCGCCGTCCTCGGATGTGTACAGGGAATCGTTCACGCCTACGCCGATAAAGCGAAGGCCCGTCCAAGTCAATATTCGGAACTTCGGCAAATCGACGGCGGCATTTTCCCATCGGATTCCATCGCTCGAGGTCAGTAGGGAATTGCTTTTCACGCCGGTCGCGAAAAGCTTTGTTCCTGTCCAAACCAGGTTGCGATAGGATTCACCGATTGAACTGGTTCTCCGATCGATCCAATTCCTCCCATCCACGGAAGTGAAAAGCGTTCGAGTGTCTCCTACCGCCACCCATTGCGTACCGGCCCAGATAACCTCATCCAAATATCCCCAATCGGTTTTCACCGTGCTCCAAGTGAGTCCGCTATCATCCGAAACCAACATGCTGGTGCTGCCGTAAAATAATGCGATCAATTGCCCGTTTCCGCTCGCAACCGATTTCAACGGGGAAGTGAAATCGGTTTGGCAGCTATCCCAGGAAACCCCATCGACGGAGCTCTGAATGGTACCGGCTTCGCCCACGGCAATAAATTTGCTTCCGGTCCAAGTGATGGAATGAAGCGGTTGGCTATGGGATGGCGGGGGTACCAGGGCCCATTCCAGTCCCGCATACGCTTGCAGGGTCAATAAAACCACATAAGCCGAAATTGTTGCTTTTGACAACTTCATAAAACCACCTCAGATGCGCGTTGAACGAATCTACTATCCGGTTAACCAACCCAAGGCAAATTTCAATTTTCCTCCATATTCAAAACCAAGGGTAAATGATGGACAGATAGGAATAATATGTGATTGAATATTCTACAGATTGTCTCATCCCCGGGTGCTTTTTTTAGGGTATTAAACCGGAAAACGGCATTTGAAGGGACCCTTTATTAACAGATAAACATTACCGCCACTTCATCGACGGGCAGAGCATAGGTAAACTGAACGCCTTTTTCGTGCGTTTCAAACTCCGGTCGTACCCGTCCCTATTCCCCGCAGGGTCCCTTCGCTTTCAATCCACCCACTGGCCTCACCTAACTCCCCTGCCGAAGGTACGCCTGAGTAATTCATTCCAGGGGATATACCGGCTGCCTGTAGTTGTTCCTCCCGATCGGGTTTCCTCTTGGGCCGCCACTGGGTGTCCGGGCTCCACGGGTTGAGGCAAGCGGCCCTTGGCCGCCGGGGTCGGGTCTTCCGGCTTCTCCTCCTTGTACCCCGTCACCAGCTTCGCCGAAGCCAAGAAGTGGTTCAACTACGGCCAGGTCGAAGTGACACAGCATGGCAAGCTCGCCGCCAAGATCATCACCACTGAGGGAACGGTGGCCTATACCCTGGAACCTTAGAGTCCCTGACGGGAGACCCTAAGGCTGACAGAATGGGGGCCCTAAGGCGTTCCCTCCTCCATCGTCAGGCAATAGACCTTTCCAAGCCCGGCTGCGGCGCCTTCGCTGAGGACGCAAAACCCAGGCTTGCCTTGAACATCGTATACCGGGCTAGTAAGGGTAGTATTAACACTCGCCACATTGGCCGGCTGGGGGGTTACCGGCAAGGTCACCGGGTTTATCGCCTGGAGCGCTCCCATGGGATCCAGGGTTAAGATCCAAGCCGCGAGACCCCCTCCCTTCACCACATCGCCTAGCGCAAAATATTTCCCGTCGAGCGCCGCCATTCCGGCGAAAAATCCATTTCCCGAATAGGGGCCGTATGCCTGGACAGCAACGATATTCCAATCGGCGTCCGCCCTGAGGCTGAAGCCTTGCATGGAGCCTCCGCTGCCCGGAAATCCATTGGAATTGCCCAACAGCAGGAATCCCCCGTCCGCGGTCAAGGAAATGTCCACTGCGTCATCGATTCCCGGCCCTTGGAACTCTTCGAAACGGTGGACATTCCCCTCCGCATCCGCATGGAGAATCGCCGCATTGTAGGGCTGCGCGGTTCGCGATACCCCGAGAGCCAGGTATAGGGAACCGTCGGGCGCGATTTTCAGGGAGTTAGTCGAGATGGCCGAGTAACCGAACGGATAGTCGCGCGACCAGAGGATTTGGCCGACCGAATCGCAGCGGATCAATCTCGCCGGAACCTGACCTCCCCTGGGCCCGCCTCCGGCGGCCATCACGAATCCGCCATCGGAGGTTTGGGCCAGCGCGGAAATCGTACCTGTCCGTGGCGAATATAAGAAATAGGTACGGCCCGTAACGGCGCCATTGGAATCGACGATCAGCAGGAAGCCGCCGGTTTGGTCGCGGAGGGATAAATCCCTCGCGAGTCCGGCAATCGCGAATCCCCCCTCCCGGGTCCGGATCATAATCCTTACTTCTTCGTTGATCATGGTGTTCGGAGGCCTCAGCCCGGTTCCCGAATTCTTCCAGACCGCGCCGCCGCTATCGGAGGTCTGGAGAACCGCGTAAGAAGGGTAGGTGTCCGCTTGCGCCAGGATCACCCAATCCCCCTCCCGGCTTGGGGGCATAACTGCGCGCGCTGCCCAACGGAAGCGTAAGCGGTGCCGATGCCTTGAATAGCGGGGCCGGGAACAATGGGACGGCTAGAAAAAGCGTTGTCGAGATGAATCTGACGATGACGGACATTCTTTCCTCCTGGCTGGATCCCCGGTGTTTTCCAGGGTCCCTGCATAGGATAGGTGATTTTCCCCGGGATTCGGGCGCCAATGGGAGAAGTGCTGGATTCGCAACAGGGTTGATCACGAATTAAAATATTTTTCGCCCCAGTGCGTCATGCCCCAGGCCGCGCCAACGAAAATGCCGTTCCCAAGGTTTTGTCGCCATCGGGTCTTTTCGGTAGGGCTCCGCGGTTCCGGAGCCACTCTTCCCGCGCAGCAAGGAGGAAGGCGGGATTTTCAGGTTTTCGAGATAGAAAATTCCGCCCGTCGTCCTCGCCTTCAGGAGTATGTCCAGGTCCCGCCTTTCCCGTCCGAGTTCTCCCAGAGATTCGCATTGGGCGCGCTGTCGGAATTAGCGCTGCCCATGGAAAAAACATCCCGAACCAACCCACCCGTCCGTTGGGCAAATCGCATTCGCTTTGCACCAGGTCCATGGCCCCGTCCCCGTCTATATCCCCGGTGGCTATTCCGCCCTGCATTTGCAGGGCCTGATCCCCGCTGAAGCCGCTGACCCTATGTTCCTTCCAAGCCAGGCAACGTGGGTCGCGCGGGACCGAAAACCAGGGGATCCCGTCGAAATCGATGTTCAGAATATCCGGCCGGCCATCTCCATCCATGTCCGCGGCCAGCATATCGTGCACGAATTCCTGGGTGCTGTCCCGGCATACCTCGAATACCGTATCCCGCGGGTGCCCGGGGTTGCGATACCAGAAGGTGCCGGCCACCTTGTCCAACCAGCCGTCCCGGTCCACGTCCATTTCATTGGCGTCCCTCTTTGTTTTTGGGATAACACAGGTATTTTTCGGAAACAGGAATAGCAGCCTAGGACGGCGCCTGGGAGCCTAGCGAACGATCCATCGCAACGCGGCTGCACCTAAGAAGCGCGCACCCCCGGAAGTTTTCGAAACATAGCTTGGCATTAAGATCCTCCTTGCTTGCTGCGGGAGTTCTTTCCGGGAGACACGTAGCCCGCTCCATTCGTGTCCTCACATTGCATGCTGGCCCTTTACGGGTCTGGATTGAACCCCCTGGTAAGTATTTACCTTTGCTTTTGTCTTTTTGTTGCCACGCGATTTCGGTTCTACACAACAGGACGGAAGCATAGTCTACAACAAGGTTTTCCATTCCATCCGGGTACAGGGCGCCAAGATTAATAATGTCACCTATCAAAGGAGAGCGATCACCGGAACGGACAATGTGGATTTACCTGAAGAGTGCGTCCAATGGCGAAATCCTCAACTCGGAAGTCTCCCGGCAAAATGTCGGTCGAGCCCGGAGACTGTGTCCAGCCATAGTAAACCCTTCATCGGCGCTTGCGCGGTATTTTACTGGACAAGGGCGACTCGATATTCGACAGCTCACGGATGGAACGCGCGATGATTTTATTCGCGAGTTTTCCATTCGAGCGGAGGCCTTCGTATAGTCTGTGGGCGAGCACTGCACTCGATTCGCCCTCGACGGGGGTAGATACCTTCGTAAGACTCGCGGCGAGCCCAGCCAGCTTTCGGCCCTCCGTATCCGCCAGGATGTGGCGTGACGATTGACCGATTTCGGACAGGATGGAGGGGAAAAAAGGACTGTCGCAAAGGCCCTGCATTTCGCTAATCAAGAAAAGCAAATCCTCGAGCCCGATTCTCAAATAAATCAGATCCCACCAATGTCGTGCGAATCGTTTGATGTCCAATTCTATCTCGTCGAGGTGAGTGGGGTACTCTATCATGCCCGGTGGAGCGATGCCTTCTTGGAACCACTTGTAACGCAAGCCGCTCGCGAAATAGATTCCGCCCAGGTAATAGCCGCCGTAGATGTCGGCGGCTGCCAAAGGGATTCGACCGGTTGTCAAGTAGGTTTCGCGCTGTAGGTCCGACCACTTGTCGAGCGTACGGATTCCGGACCATATCTTTGAAAACACCTTCTGGAGTATCTTCACGTATCTTTGGATTTCCTTACAGAGCAGGCTTCGGGCGGTTCGTGTGCCGGGATCGAACGCCTTCAACACGGCGATGCGCACCAGCATCGCGTACGACATGGCCGGCAAGGCCCAGCGATAGTCCCAGACTTGATTGGAAGGATTGACCTCGGCCCGATCGGGGATGTGCGGCATCCAGCCGTGATAGTAGCTGGTCGGGTCGCCGGCCGACGAAATAGCAGCGAGGCTGTAGGGCCGCAACCAGAAACCTTGTTCGATGTCGCCCGCAAAGGTGTTGACGGCGAAAAGCGAGTCGCGCTCCGCGATTGCAATCTTAGCGGCCCAGACCGGATCGTTTCGAGATGCTTTGCTCTGCAAGAACGCATTGGCGGTTTGCAGCGCGGTTGCGGAGTGGGCTTGGAGAATGGCCAGGTTGTCGCCGCGCGACGTCGTCCAGGCCGCGAGGTTGAATTCCAGTATTCGTGACAAGCTTTGATGCAGGTGCCCGAGCGACTCCATCGCCGGGTCGGGTGCTTCATCGGCGCCGACAATCCAATCGTTTAGTTTTTTGGCGAACTCGAACGTATCGAATCCAAATGAAATCACGCCGACAAAATTGAGCATCTCGCCCACGTCGATTTCGGGGGGCGAAGAGTGATCCCGCGGATCGTTCGGATTGGAAGCGATGTTCAGCAAGCCTTTTCCCAGATAGATCGAGCGGAATGTCGAACCGTTCCTTTTGGTCACGGGCACGATTCGGTCCCCGGGATCTAGGTAGGGAGTAGTGCACCCGTTGGCATCGAGGTAAAGGCCGGTCTGGGCTATGGCATACTTGATATAACTCATTTATATCCTCTGGAGAACTTTAACGATGATCGGATGCGAAAATTTATGTAAGGCGTATCGCACGCGTTTTAAGGGAACGTTACTGAGAGTGCGAAGTGGAGAAAGCATTTCCGCAATCGACAACCTAGATCACATGACTATTTTTGGGATGCGCTCTGAGAGTATCCGGAAACCACCACCTCGATCCTTTTCCTGGTTCAAAAAAATGCATATATTTACCGCATAGTGAGACGGATAATACACGACAAGGGGCGGTTGAGCGGAGCATAGGTAAATCGAACGCCTTTTCACCGTCAAATGCCGACGGCCTTAAAATTGACTGACGTATACCCAAAAGTTCGCCATCCAAAATAGTAGCTGGCTGGATGGAACTAAACGATAGTGCGGATCAACCGCCACATGGCAAACAGACTTAGAGCGACAAGGGTTGAAACCATGGCTATCGGAAGCGCCGTTGTAGGAAATCCGTTCATGGACATCGTGATCATCAACGCAATTATACTACTACCCATTAACGCGATAAATGTTAGTAGGGGCGTGGCAAAGAAATACCCGGTCCCATTCCCTTTAAGCACAAAGTACCCCGTAAGAGCTAAACCGGGAAGGACGATGGCGAGGTCGAGTACATGAACCGGATTTACCAATAGTCCGGTGTCTTTTACGCTCTGCGGAATCCTGCCTTCCGCGAGTGCGGGTACAATCTCGCTCAACCAGAGCAGTTCAAAAATCGCGCTGATTGCCAAAAGGGTGAGGCCAACCAGCTTTCGGGGCGCTTTCCCACCAGGAGTTATTGCGCTTATGCCCGCATGGCTGATGGAAACAAGAATACCGTAGAAACTGAAACCCATTATCGCGACGTAAACCAAAAATAGGACGTTGAAGTGGAGTGCCATCGCATATATTGTGTAGGCATACATGAGGTAAAAAACCGTCCCCAACCAAATGAGGGATGCCTTGGTCGATCCTTTTGCCGTAAAATAGCCGCTCACGACGAGAACAATGGCCGCTATCAGGTTTCCTATATCCTGCCCCATCCCCTGCGCGGCCCAGTTTTTGGTTTCTTGCGCATAGACATGCGGATCAAATAATCCCATGAGGCTCGCCAACACCAGAAGCGTAGAGAGCACCAGGGTCCAACCTGCTACTATTTTTGAGTACGTTCCCTTTTTCATATTCATGCGTGGTAATTAAGTGGCCGATTTCGCATCGGATTTGGTTTTAGGGTCATATTGGATTAATTGATCACAAAACCCAGTACATCCTGTCTCATGGTCGGCGGATATTCCTTCTTGGGCAGGCCAAGCCTCACAAACATTTGAATGGTACCGCCGGTCGGGGCATAGCTCTTTCGGATCGAATCATACTGCTCTTTCATCTCAGGATACTCTTCCAAGACCTGGCTCGTCGGTTGCATTACCAGGCCAAGCGCATGCCCAGTGAGAATCAGCCTTGAATACAGCATTCCGCTTTCTACCTGGGCCGAGCGGCTATTGGTTTTTGAAATTATGAGCGCATACCCAGGAGTATGGGCTACCGCCGCCTCAGTCAGGGCGATATTCCGGGCTTTGGACGCCGCTTCGTTATTACTGGATGGAAATAGCGTGATGAATGCTTCCAAAATATATTTCATGACCCCCGAAGTCCCTTGTCCTTCGACTGAAAAACCGTACCGATAGGCATTCTTTTCCCGCTCAGTGGCGCGGAAAATATTTGCGGACTCAACGTTCATGCGGTGCAAACCCGATTCTATTTTTGTCCCTGCGTTTGCGTAGCCGCCAAGCTTTTTCAAATCTTCCTGACTTTGGTAGAGCGATAGAGTTACGATTGAATCGGAGTGTATACCAATGATCTGCCGCACCTGTTCTTCCGTGAGCGGTGTGGACAGGTATGGGGATCTATTCGTATCCGCAAGAAACAGGCAGTCGTAGAGCGGAGTCGCTATAGGTTTGGTTTTGGCGAGCGTTATCTTAGCTACTGGAAGTGAGTTGATGCTGGAAGCCAGATTGTTCTCGTCGTACTCACCATCTGGAAAAAGCACGATATCGACCTTATATCCCAGCTGTTTTCCCGCAACGCTTAGATATTCAAGAAACGTGCCTTGCGAGACCATTGTCTGTCGCAACAGCGGATCTACCTCGGGTGTCAATCTAGCGCCGTCTGCAAACAAATAAAATACGTTGGCATCGGGATCCAGATTGATTTTCCAAGGCTGCATATTATGGCCATTGGCCGCCAATATGCCATGTGCCGCCAGCTGCAACCTGGGGTCGGCAAATTTTTGCGCATAGTCCTTATGCCATGGTTTCAAATATTGCGGCGACAAATAGGTATAGCTTGAGATGCCTATAGCGCTCAAAAAAAGCGCCACAAATACGACCGTATAGGATTTTATGGTTGACATCACGCTATTCATTCACAAAATATCCTCCGCGTAAGATCCAAGGATTATTCGGATTTGATAACTACTAAAACACCGAGAAGCGTAAGCGTTGCGCTGATAAGTACAAGGGTTCAGCCTTGCGATGCGCGTGAGGGAATGCTCGTATACAGCGAGTTCAGCCCACTCTCAAGGAAGCGAGACAATATGAAGCCTCTTCACCGACAAGTAGAACCTATATTCCGGGAACCCATGATCCAATTAATTTGACCAAAACTGCACCCGCCAGGATTCGAACCTGGGACCAACGGTTTAGAAAACCGAGTCCCAGCGAATCGGGTGGCGGAGCTTTGCCCCTTTCGCTCTTCAGAGTGAGACGCTATGACCAGGGCCCGCCAGCCGGCCACTTTGCAGGGGCAGGTTTCCGTGTCGCCGCAGCCTCCAATACAGGGACCCTCCTCTCTTTCCCCATTTCCTCGTCTTCGTTGCTTTTTAATCCCAACAATTCCCGGGCACTACCCCTCTGATAGCCTCGCATCTCCAACTCCGGGTATAGCTCGTCCTATCCCCCGCTGGGTCTCTCCCCTTTCAAGCCACCCAGTCGGCCGCAACCACCTCCCCGCGGCTAGATTCCATTCACTCTTCCTCGGGAGGTTGCTCAGCCGCAACGACTTTCGGCGGACCGGTCGGTAAGTGCATCACCGCTAGGAGCAGCCTGATAGTCGCCTCCGTTTTCACCAAGGCCACCAGTCGGCGCCGGCCCCCGCAGTCCGGACACACGACTTCGCTGCCGAAGGTTCGCCTGAGTAATTGATTCCAAGGGATATACCGACTCCCTGTAGTCGTTTTTCCCGATCGGTTTTCTTCCCGCGCCAAGGATGGGTGAACGGCCTCCACAAGTTGAGGGTGCGGAGTCGGATCTTCTGGCCGCGCCTCCTCCTGGTACCCCGGCACCACCAGGCTGCGCGGCACGGCCGCCGGCCCGTCATATGACCCGCCCGAGGAGGCCGAAGCGAGGGGAAGGCTTTCCCCTCCTCCTTTCAATAGAAGGCAAAAAAGAAAGGGCCCCCCTTGCGGAGAGCCCTTCGATATCGGCGAGAATTTGCATCCTCGCTTGGAGAAGGCCGAAGGCCTTCTCCACAGTATGGTCTTACTCGCTTTCCAGCTTGGGCATCACGTCGCCCAAGGTGGCCAGCTGCGGCTTATGGGCGGCCAGGTAGGCCTTCCATTCCGCGTCTTCCTTGTTCTTGAAATAGTCCACCACGCTCAGCGTGAGCTTGCGCGAAGATGGCTCCACTTCGATGACGGCGGTCGGAACCTCGTCCCCGGGCTTGAAGGCCTCGGCGGGGCTGCGGATCGAATCGGTCGTCAGCTTGGAAGTGGGGATGAAACCTTCGATGCCGCCGGGCAGTTCCGCAATCACGCCGCGCTCGAGGAGGCGGGTGATCTTGGCTTGCACTTCGGTCCCGACCGGGAACTTCTCGGCCAGGGTATCCCAGGGATCCTCTTCCAGATGCTTCATGGAGAGGCTGATGCGGCGCTTTTCCTTGTCGATGGCCATGACGATGCATTCCACCCGGTCGCCCTTTTTCAGGACTTCCGAGGGGTGGTTGATCTTCTTGGTCCAGGACATGTCGGAAACGTGAATCAAACCGTCTACGCCTTCCTTGATTTCGATGAAGGCGCCGAAAGCGGCCAGATTGCGGATCTCGCCGGTAACCTTGGAGCCGACGGGGATTTCATCCTCGATGTTCTGCCAGGGATCGGGAGTCGCCTGCTTGAGGCCGAGCGAGATCTTCTCGTTCTCGGCATCCAGCTTGAGCACCACCGCCTCCACTTCGTCGCCCTGGTTGAGCAACTGGGAAGGATGCTTGATGTGCTGGGTCCAGGACATCTCGGAAATATGGATGAGGCCTTCGACGCCTTGATCCAATTCCACGAACACGCCGTAATCCGTGATGGATACGACCTTGCCCTTGACCTTGGTGCCTTCGGGGTACTTGGCGGCCACATCTTCCCAAGGATGCTTGGTCAGCTGCTTCATGCCCAGCGAGATGCGCTCTTTCTTTTCGTTGAAGTCGAGCACGACGACCTTGACCCGGTCGCCCAGGGAAACCACCTCGGAAGGATGGTTCACGCGGCCCCAGGACATGTCCGTGATGTGGAGCAATCCGTCCACGCCGCCCAAATCGATGAAGGCGCCGAAATCGGTGATGTTCTTGACCACGCCCTCGCGGATCTGGCCCTTCTCGAGAGTGTCGATAATCTCATCGCGCATCTTGGAACGCTCTTGTTCCAGGACCACGCGGCGGGATACTACGATGTTGCGGCGGATCTTGTTGACCTTGATGACCTTGAAGTCCATCTTCTGGTTGATGAGAGCGTCCAGATCAGGAACCTGGCGCAGGTCGATTTGCGATCCGGGCAGGAACGCTTCGATGCCGAACAGATCCACGACCACGCCGCCCTTGATGCGGCGGGTGATGGTGCCGGTGACGATTTCCTCTTTCTCGAAGGCTTCGCGGATGCGTTCCCATACGCGCATGAAGTCCGCGCGCTGCTTGGAGAGGATGATCTGGCCGTCGGCGTTTTCAACCTGTTCCAGGTAAACGTCGATGACCTTGCCGACGACGAGCTCGGTGTCGTCCTTGAATTCCGCCTTGTTGATGATGCCTTCGGACTTGAAACGGATGTCCACGAAGACGTCCGTGTCCGAAATGCGCACAACCGTGCCTTTGACGATGCTGCCTTCTTGATAGCCCGTGAGTGACATATCATAGAGCGCAAGCACGTCCTGCTTGACCTGGCCGGGAGTCTTCGCGTCGACTTCCTCGCCGAAATCCTTCAAATCTTCTTCAGTGCCGTAAAGCATTTTGACTGACATGATTGGGGGTTCTTTCCGATCCGTGAGCGGGTTATTATCCCGGACCCCGGGATAGGCTGCTGGCGGAATCGACCGCCCGGGAGGACGGTTTCGCATCGGAATGGCGCCAGACCTTATGCGGCCAGGGCGTTCTTGATGCGGTCGACAATGATAGCAACTCAGCCCGAAAATGTTAAGTAGAGGGTCCTGAAAACGCGATTTCCCTCGGATTTATCGGAAAAACGCCGTACAAAAGTTAAAATGTGGCGATGAGAAAAATCGCTGATGTAGCTGCCGACCTGGGATTGACACCGGACGAGTATAACGTTTTCGGTTCTTGGGCGGCCAAGCTGACACCAGCTTCCGCATTCCGGCAGGACCCCCTGCCAGAGGCTTCCCGGTTGGTGTTGGTCTCGGCGATCAACCCCACCCCTGCCGGCGAGGGCAAAACCACGGTGACCATCGGTCTCACCCAGGCGGCGCGCAAACTTGGCATCCGGGCCGCGGCGGCTTTACGGCAGCCTTCGCAAGGACCCGTATTCGGGGTGAAGGGCGGAGGTACGGGGGGAGGGCAAGCGACCCTGGTGCCTTTGGAACGGATCAATCTCCATTTTACCGGCGACATCCATGCTGTGACGGCAGCGCACAACCTCCTGGCGGCCCTGGCCGACAACGATTGCTATTTCGGAGGGGGGAAACTCGACCCCCGGCAAATCACCTGGCGCCGGTCGATGGATATGAACGAACGGTTTCTCCGTAAGATTGTGATAGGGCTGGGAGGCAAGTCGGGTGGCCTGCCGCGCGAAACCGCTTTCGATATCACCGCCGCCAGCGAGGTCATGGCCATTCTCTGCCTCTCCCGCGATTATGCCGACTTGAAGAGGCGCCTGGGGGAGATCATCGTGGGGCACGGTCCGGGAGGCGTGGTGCGCGCGCGGGATTTGCGGGCCGAAGGATCCATGGCGGTACTGCTTCGCGACGCCTTGCTGCCCAACATCGCCCAAACCATCGAGGGAGCTCCGGTATTCGTGCATGGCGGCCCCTTCGGGAATATCGCGCACGGTTGCAATAGCATTTTGGCCACCAAGGCCGCCTTGCGCCACTCGGATTTGGTGTTCACCGAGGGGGGATTCGGATTCGATCTCGGCGCGGAGAAATTCCTCAACATCAAATGCCGGGCCGGCGGAATCTGGCCGAACACCGTGGTATTGGTGGCAACGGTCCGCGCGTTGAAGATGCATGGGGGCGCTTCCCTGGCCGAAATGACGGACCGGAATCCTGCGGCTCTGGAGCGCGGCATGGCCAATCTCGACAAGCATATCGAAAGCGTCCGTGCTTTCGGCCTGGAACCTACCGTGGCTTTGAATATCCGTCATGACGACCCGTCCGGAGAGGCGGATCGGGTCGTCGACATGCTCAAGGAAAGGGGCGTCGACGCCGGGTTCGCCGATGTCTACTCCAATGGGGGCGCGGGAGCCCTGGAGTTGGCGGAAAAGGTCGCGCACAAGGCGCGCACCCTGAAGCCCCGACCGAAATTCCTGTACGCCTCGTCCGACGCTCCGGAGGAAAAAATCGAGAAGGTCGCGCGCGCGGTTTACGGGGCCAAAGGAGTGGAGTTCTCACCCACCGCCAAATCCCAATTGGCCAAGGCCGTGGCGTTGGGCTACGGGGACTTCCCCGTCTGCATGGCCAAAACCCATTTGTCCCTCTCGGATGATCCGAAAAAGATCTGCCGGCCGCGCGACTTCACGGTGAATGTCCGGGAGGTGCGCATCTCGGCGGGGGCCGGTTTTCTGGTTTGCCTGACGGGTGAAATCATGACCATGCCGGGCTTGCCCAAGGTGCCCCACTCCGAGGACATCGACCTTACCGCCGACGGGGAAATCATCGGGGTGAAGTAACGGAGGAAACCCTAGATTGACTTCGCCAGGTTTTTCAGGACGTGGGAGACAATGATGGCAACTTGTCCGTCGAATGTTAACCCGCTGGTATCTATCTCGGTGGCATCGGCCGCCATGGTGAGCGGACTATGTTCCCGGCCCGAATCCTTGCTATCGCGTTCGGAAAGATTGGCCAGGACCTGGGCATAATCGGCCGGGAGTCCCATTGATTGCAATTCCATAACCCGCCTTCGGGCACGGACTTCCGGGCTTGCGGACATGAAAAACTTGAAGCGCGCATCGGGAAAGACCACGGTGGCCATATCGCGTCCTTCCACCACGGCGGATTGGCGCATGCCGATGGCCCTTTGCACGGGAACAAGCGCCTGCCGCACTTCCGGGAGGCGGGCATAATCCGAAACGGCTGCCGCGACTTTATCGGTGCGGATTTCCCCGCTCAGGTCGCGGCCATCAACCGTAAGCTTTCCATCCGCGTCCGCGTCCCAATGGAGTCCGTTCACCAAAGCTTCGATTTCCGGGGTCTGGTCGGGGCGCAAGCCCTGCTCTAAAGCCAACAAAGTGACGGCCCGATACATGGCGCCGGTGTCCAGATGCAGGATGCCCAGCTCGCGGGCCACCCTCTTGGCGGTGCTGCTTTTACCGGAACCGCTGACGCCATCGATGGCCAGGATATAGTGGGGTCGGGAAGAGGAATCCATTGTCCGGTGAAAATAAGCTAGGAAAATGGCCGGGCTATGGCATAGCCAACCCTGAAGGGATATAATCGACAAAAACCTAAAATACGATTGCGACCCTTGATGCTGCCACATTCCCCCGCCCGGCGTATCGCGATTCCCAAGGCATTGGGGCTTTTTTTGGCGGCGCTGCTTTCCCAAGGGTTCTATTGCTCCGAGAAAAGCGATCCCCCCACCCTGCCTTTCGCTCGCCTGGTGGATATCCATGTGAAAATGCAAGATCCCGGAAAAAGCTTGCCTGGGGTATTCCTGGCTTGGGACTTCCCAGCCGACGGCGGCGCCACCTATTTCGAAATCTATCAAGCCACCAGCAAAGACTCCCTTTTGCATGCCATGCAATCCCAACCGGCCACGGATTCTTTCCATACCGTGCTGGCGTTACCCGATACCACCCGGCCTTTCACCCTGTATTATGCCGTAAGGGCGGTGAAAGTGGAGGCCACGGGGCAAAAATTGGCCAGCGACAGTTTGCCGGTGGATTCCATTACCATCGCCGCCTCGCTGTCCATCCAGCATCCGGTAGCCGGGACTTATTTGGTAGGACGCACCTTGAACATGGAAGTGCTGACCTCGAGCGACAACGGCATGACGGTGCAACTGACCTACTTCGAGAATGCGGGCGCGCGGGACGGGAACCCGCGTGAAGGGGTCCGGGCATGGTCGCTTAAGCAGGATGCCTGCATGCCCACGGATAAATGCGGCGTCCCCCTCTTCGGAAACACCATGCAACGGGACTCCTTGATCCTATCCGAAGTCCCCGCCGGCGAAACCATCCAATCCTTGTTCTGCGTGGTAGGCACGGAAAGCTTTCAGAACCAGACCACCGGCTTGGTGCAATCCCTGCGTTGCACGCCTTTTTTTAGAATAGGGACGGAATAGGGAAATGAATCCGATGGCATTTGCGCCTAGCATATCCAGATGGCCGCGCGTTCACGTGCTGGCGGCGATGCTTCTGGCGGTCCCATGCTTGGCGGCGGTGGACGCGCCTATCATCGTGGACCCCGAATGGACATTGGTTTCGGCCGACGCGGGCGGTCTGCGGCTGACCTGGAAAAACGCGCAATCGGGTAGGTATGGGAGCGCGCGCAGCCGCAGCCTGGCCATCGCCGTCCCACCCGGGTGCGTTGCCGACGCGGTTCTGGAAAACCCGCAAGCGGCCTCCGCCTCGGTGGCCGTTTCCGCGCCCGCGCGCTTTCGGGACGTTTTTATCGCGGCAGTTTCCTTCACCCCTGGCATTCCGGCTTCCGGAAACCCGTCTGCAGGCGCGGCATTCGCCGCCTCGGCGATCGCCGCTTCGGCGACCGCAGCTTCGCCGACGGAACCGGCCCGCATCCGCATCACCTTCCGCACTGCCGCGCAACCGGGATCATACCGTTCCGCATTCGCGCCCCCGGAATCGGCTCCTTCCGAAAACGGGTTGCGCGGCTGGCTGGCCAATTACTCCCAGTCGCGCGACTTGCGGAGCACGCCGGTCCAGGCCGCTCTCGCCAAAGCCGGCGCGGAGGGTCCGTCCCCGGGAGCTACGCTCCCGAAGCGACGCCTTGTGATCAAGACCGCGGGGGAAGCCATCCAATGGCTGGACTACGCCGCCTTGGCGCGCGCGGGCTTGCCGCTGGGGGACATCGATCCGCGGCGGATGCGACTGTATTGCGAA
>JBDSWM010000255.1:0-71386 GCA_039926685.1 Fibrobacteria bacterium
GCCCACCGATCGGAGCCAGGCGATGGGCATGGAAAACCCGCGCAGGGTGGGGCTGCCCAGCAAGAGCAGCAGGCAGGTTGAGGAGATGACGAGCTGGCATAGATAGGCGGAGTTCGCCCCGATCAAGGTGTCCATCCCTTGCTTGGCGTAGAAGTAGTAGAGGGATGCGAAAGCCAAGGTGATGAGGATGGCGGCCGGCTTGAAATGCTTCTTGAAGGCGGGCTGGGTGACCTGCTGGTCGCCCAGCCTCAGCAATTGCCAGAAGATGAGCAGATCCAGGAAGAACCAGGCCCGGTAGGTCCATACCAGGAATTTCCCCATGTCGGTTTGGAAGGCCCAGGACCAGATGAACTCCCAGGCGATATTGCTGCAGCCGGCCACGGCGGCCATTTCCATGTACTTGAACCGGAAGGAGTCGCGGATCAGGATGCCGTAGGCCACCACCCACATCAGGCAGCCCCCGCCGAAGAGGATGAGTTCCGCATAGGTGTATGGGACGCAATGCTTGTCGATGAGGTTGAGCCAATGCGAGGGGTCGTTGGTGAGCCCGGGGTGATCGGGGCAAGTGACGGGTTCGCTCATGATGGCGCTCCTTTGCGGCCCCGATCCGGGGCCGGCGTTTCCGGTTTCAATGGGCGGTCAAGGAAGGCGGGACCTGGAAGGGCCGGGATTGGCCGGCCACGAGGTAAGCCTGCAAGGACTCCATCAATCCCATGCTCAGCTTGCGGGCCTCGCGCATCAGGAAGGGGAAAAGCAGATAGCCGATCCGTTCCAGGTGGAATACCTCCATCAACAGCAGCAGCAAGGCGAACGGCTTGGAGGAAGGCGGCAAATCGAGCACGGTATTGGATATCTTCCGGCCCATCAGGTACCGGAGCAAGGTGGGTATGCCCCTGTCCATCCATTCGCCCGGGATCAAAGCGGCCAGGAATTCCTGATGATCCTTGATGAGCAGCAATCCCGCATCGGTGCGGATGAAGTTGCGCCGCACCATGGCTTTCCAATAAGCCTTGGCCGCCTGCACATTCGCCGGATACAGGCGCGGATCGATGCCCAGAACATGACCGATGACTTTCCAGGCATGGAAATAGGCTTCGGCGTCTTCCTTGCCGATCTTCAGGCCCATGGCTGCCACGCCTTGCAGGGTAACAGTGGAAAACGCGAGCAAGGTGCCTGCCAGCTCTTCCTGGTTGATGGGCCGCCCCCACTCGGCGGCGCGGCCTTGCCAGCCCTGAGCGGCTCCTGCATAAGCGCGGATGGCCGCATGCATGAGCCGGACCTTTTGCGCAGTGCGCACGCCTTTCCCTCCCGGCCCCAGCCCGCCCGGTCCCATCACGTCCAAGATAAAGCGCAGTGTCTCTCCCGCGCGGCGGCGGTAATGCTGGGTGAGCTGTCCCGTCATGGCCAGCACCTGCGCGCCGCCCTTGCCGCCCGCGTACAGGATGGGCAGGGACTTGAAGAGCATGACGAGGCCGAATACGGGCCCATGCAAGGTGAACAGCCGTTCCGCCCGCAGGATCTTGGCCGGCTCGGCCCAGGGCGGAAGCTGCGAAGAGATTTCCAGGTAGGCTTTCAAGGGAGCCGGATATCCGTCCGGCCGGGCCATATTGGCGTGCAGCGCGCCCATCAGGGCATTGAGCTCGGGTACTTCCCCGGCCTTGATGAAGCATTCGACCACGGCATCGGCCAGCGGATCGCCCGTGCCGCGCATCTCATCCAGGAAGGCATCGCTTACCATGCCGGATTATAACCATGCGAAAACCCACGTTACCACGTTTCCAGGCGTGAATTTCCGGATGATCTTTATTGCGTACTGTTTCGTGACTGGAGAAAATGGAATTCCGCTACTCTCGCCCTTAGCCTCCCGGATTTATGGATTTGGCAACGCGAAATCCAAGGTCATCAATTTGAAACGAAGGATGACTTCGGCGGCGATTCGAGGCCAAACAGCCTCTGTCCTCATCGCACCATCCACCCCCGCGGAAAACCCGGTACGATCCATAAACGGTTTCGTCATAAATGTCCCAGCACCATTCCCATACATTCCCCAGCATGTCATATAGACCCCATTCGTTGGGAATTTTTACCCCAACATCCTGGGTTTCACCCTTTGAATTGCCTTTATACCAGGAGATCTCCTCCAACTTCCCATAGCGAGGATTGTTGCTTCCCGCCCTGCAGGCATACTCCCATTCTGCTTCTGAAGGAAGCCTATACCCATCGCTGCCAGCGTTGTATTCCACCTTGGTTCCGTTCTCAGAAATGGTGTAGCATGCCTTCAGCCCCGACTTGTTGGAAATAAGGTTGCAAAATAGAATCGCATCATACCAGGAAACGGATTCCGCAGGTTTTCTGTCCCCTTTAAAACGAAAGGGACTGGCCTTCGCAATCGAGAAATACTGTTTTTGCGTCACGGGATATTTTGAAATCTGGAAACGCGGAATTCCGACTTCCCATTTGCGTTTTAGCCGATCATCCCTTAAAGTGATCCTTCCGCCTGGAATATCGGCCATTTCGGTTTGCGTGGAATCCATATCTCTTGTTTAGTTTATTTTTTTAAGGACAGGGAATCGATTCGTAAAGCCGGCCCGAATGGATAAAAGATAATGCTGTCGGGATAACCGAAATCCGGATTGAACCAAACCGAATAGCCGACAGGGAGATTCAATGAATCGTTGGCCGCCTTGTTTTCATACACGATGAATGCATTGGGGCTCAATTTCCCCACTGAATCGGGTTCGATATCCCCCAATTTATCCCTTATTAAATCGAAATAGCGTTGCAGCCTGCCTGGTTCCTTGCTTACGCCTCCATCGCTGATCGCGTCCACCCAAGTGCAGATAACAGTATCGGAAACCTGGCAATTGCCGTATTTCGTGGAGGAATACAGACCCTCCCAAAGCCTGTAGCCATATTTATAACTCTTCTCATCATCCTGCCATTTTCTTTCGTTTTCGGAAATGAGGGCAAAGGCATCCGCTTTCGAAAAAGAGCCGCCATATTCGGTTTTGGAACCCATTATGCAGCCGCCAAGGATGAGAGGGACAAAAGCTAAGGGATATCCGCGCTTGGTTTTCATTCAACCATTGTAGCCTTATTTGAATTCGTCCTGGCGCGCTTTTTCCATTGGACCTCTCCGGCAATAAAACCTTATTGCATGGCCTGGCATGTACGCCAAGATCGAACCCATCGGAGAGTCATGCAAAACACGAGAATCAACCCACTCCCCGTTTCATCACTCCTTGCCTGGGGCGATGTCCGGAAGGAGCCTTACCGGCTGCTGTTTCCCTTGGGATACTTACTGGCCGCCATCGGTATCGGGATATGGATCCCGTTTTGCCTCTGGCCCCAGCGCTTCCCTTATCCGGGACAGGGGCATGCGGTCATGCAAATCCAGGGATTCCTATTGTGTTTCATTCTCGGATTCCTCATGACCATGCTGCCGAAGGTATTGGGGGTCAATCAATTGGGGCGCGCTCAATCCATCCTCTTTCCCATTGGCATCCTCGCGATCTCCGTTTGCGTCTGGAACAACGCTCCCCAATTCCAGTCCGCCGTCCACGGATTGCATTTGTTCGTTCTCGGGAATTTCCTGGTATTCATCCTGCGGCGCTGGCCGCATCGCACCAACTCCCCGCCACCCACATTCGTCTTCATACCTTTGGCCTTTGCCGCGGATGCAGTCGGGACCCTATTGCGCCTGTTGATGGCTGTGAACGCAATGGATGCGGATGCGCTTCGTTTAGCGACCCTGCTGCAATTCCAGGCTTTCCCGGTTCTGCTTATCTTGGGAATCGGTGGGTTCCTGCTGCCCAAGTTGTTCGCAAACGGAGTGGTTGATCCGGCTACCTTGATAAAGCAAAAGGGCGGCCCGCTCCTCATTCCATTAGGGCTTGGCTCAATCCTGCTCGGCAGCTACGCGCTGGAAGCGGCATCTCCCGCATTCGGATCCGGGACCATGCCTCTCAGGCTCGCCTATCTCATACGGAGCGCGGTTTGGGCATGGTTCACCTTGGGGCAATTGCGCCTGATGGGGATCACCGGAAAAGTACCGGCCTATCTCGCCGCGGTGCGCCTCGCCTTGCTGCTCATGGGACTAGGTATGTTCCTGCCCGTTTTCTTTCCGGCCTACCTGATTGCCTGGGAGCATCTGGTTTTCATAACCGGATTCCTGTGGTTGACGCTTTCCGTTGCCGCCCGCGTGGTGGCCTCTCATGGCGGTAGCATGGGGACGCTGGTCCAACACCGCAAAAAAGTCCTTGCCTACGGGGCTCTGATCGTCCTAGCTATGATCAGCCGCATCTCCGCGGACTTTTGGGCGGACGGCCACTGGCTGTATCTGGCGCTTGCTTCGGGTTTCGCGCTTGTGGCCCTTGTCTTTTGGGGGCGGATATTCCTCCCGTTGATCTTCGCCTCCAACCGCAAATAAATTCAAATCAAAACTATTCAAATTGATCATGATCGCGATTCGATTCAGGTTGACACCCAGAAGCAGCATTTGCTTTGCGCGACCACTCCTTACCGCAACACCTTCATGATGAAGGTCCGGGCCGAACCGGCAGAGGGCGCGGCTTCCAGGCGCACCAGGTAGATTCCATGGGGCCCGGAAACGTTCCAGGCCAGACGGTGGGAACCCGCCTCGCGGCGGCCGCGGGCGAGTTCACCGCGCGCGCGACCTTCGGCGTCATAGACGCTTACCTTGATTTCCGCCGCCTCGGGCAATTCCAAGCGCAAGCCGCCATCCGCTTCCGGCATCAGCCCGAAGGCGACGGGATTGCCGGCATCCGGTGCGGGTAAAACCACCGGTCGCGTATCCTTCACCAGCCACAACGGCTTTTCGGCATTGGCCAGATAGGATACGGCTTTTCCCACCGGGGTGATCTTGTCCTTGGCCATGGTGATTTGGTACACGTTCAGGGCCGTTCCCGTGGCATGCGTGAAAACCACCTTATCGTCCCGGGTCGAATAGCGCGGGCCTCCCGGGACCACGGCATTGCTGTCGAGGACGCGGAAGGTTCCCGTGAACAGGTCGGCGGCGACCACACTGAAACTGCTGGTGAAATCGTCGATCAAATCGAAAACGACGTTCACGGAACTGGTGCGGGCGAAGGAGGGATTGCCCACGCTCACCCCTTCCGGCAAGGAAGGCAGGAAAGGCGTGATGAGGCCCGTCTTGAGCTCGATGAGATTCACGTCCCAGAATTCGATGGGATTGCCCTGGGCCTGCGGCACGCGGTTGCGCGCGTCATAGAGGATGTTCTCGCCATTCACGTCGAATTCCAATGCATCCGCATTGACCACATTGTTGTTCTGGGCGCCTTGGCCCGCGGAAGGGGTATAGAGCTGCACGGCGCGGCTCTGATCGGGATGGATCATATCTATGAGATGGATCTTGCCGTCCGGTTCCACGGTGGTGACGGCCGCCAAGGCTCCATCGGGGGAAACGGCGACGGAATTCCAGGCTCCCGCGGGGCCTACGGTACGCTCCCCGGCGGCGTCGATGGCGCGCAAGGCATGCTTGGAATCGATGAATAGGATGAGGGATCCGTTCGCGCTGGCGGCCATCGAGCGGCTGGAACCGGTGAATACCTGGGTGGAGGTAAGATGCGTGATATCGGTATCGCCTGACACCACATTTTTGGCCAAGTAAAGGCTGCTATCCCCGGCCTTGGCGCTGATATAGGCCACGAATTGCGGTCCCGATGCGGGTTCCCGATCAGGCGGCCTGGGCGTGGGGATGTCGTTGGAGTTGGCCGAACCCACCCCCACCGCGGTGAAACCATCCCTTACGGCGGCGACTTCCGGGGAGGTCTCCCCGTACAGATCCGTCGCCGCCCGCACCGCCCCGAGACGCATGTCCAGGAATTGCGAGCCGGGGTTGAGATACCGGGCGTCCAGCACCCGGTAATAGATTTGCTCGGTTTTCTCGCGGCCGATCGCGTTGGCGATCAGGTAGCAGGCATGATTGGGGATGCCGCTGTTGATATGCACGCCGCCATTATCGTCGGCGAGGGTGGCCTTGACGTATTCCAGCATATGGGCCGGCTGCCAGTCCGGATTGGATGGGCCGGTGCCGCCGTTATGGGGGTCCTGCATGTTGCGGAGGGCGCCGCTCGCCGAGGCTGCCGCCGTCACCACGTCTTCGCCGATGTTCCAATCATCGCGATCGATCATGGACCCGAACACGTCCGCCAGGGATTCGTTCAGGGCGCCCGACTGGTTCTTGTAGCCCAGGTTCACCGTTGCCTCGATCACGCCATGGGTCATCTCGTGGCCGGCCACGTCCAAGGCCCGCGCCAGCGACTTGAACACCCTGCTGCCGTCGCCGTAGGCCATCAACTTGCCGTTCCAATAGGCGTTGTCCATGGGCTTGCCGTTCATGGTGACGTGCACGGCCGAAATCATGGTTCCGCCCGCCCCGTCGATGCCCTTTCGATTGAAGGTTTTCAGGTAATAGTCATACACCTTGGCCAGGTTGTAATGGGCCGATACCGCGGCCGCATCGGTCCAGGTATTGCTCGTGGACGTGACCTGGTTGACACGGGTGAGATCGGTATTCGCCGCGCTCATGGTCCACAACGCCCCGCGGGGATTGCTGGGCAGGCCCGCGTTGCTGAAACCCTGGCGCGTTCCGTCGATGAGATAATAAGTGGAGCCGACCTGATAGGTGTTTAAGGCGCGCGCCGTGCCCATCAAATCCGTGGCGTTCGCGGTTTTGGGACCGTCGGCGTTGGCGGCATTGTACTTTTCCAGGATTTCGCCTGTGGCCCCGTCGATGAAGTACCGCCACCGTTCGCACAGGTTCGGCCTGATCTCCACCTGCCAGGCCCGATGCGCCGCGCCGCTTTCAGGATCGAGCCAGATATTCCGCTCAGCCGTGGGCCCCGCATATGCCAAGAGGGCGCGGGTTTCGGGATTGAAATCCTCCAGAGGGGACCGGGGACTCAGGTCCGCCACCGCTCGGGCCACCGCCTTGGTCCCATCCAGCCGCCATTCCGATCCGGCCGGGAGCACCGGAGTGGGAGGATAACAGGCGTTGACGGCGTACAGAGTACCCGCCTTATCGAAATGGGCCGTTATCCGCCCGTTCCAAACCGGTACGCCCGCGAGCATTTGCTGGAAGGTTTCATGCCTGCTCCCCAGGCCGTCGATATGCTGCTCGTGCAGGTTCAATTCGGCGGCAGGATCGCGCAATTTGAATAGCTCCCGGTTAGCCTGGAAATAGGCCATGGCGCGGGCGCCGGCACCCGCACCCGCGGTCAGACCCTGTATATCCGGAACGGATTTGGGCGCGGTGAGGCTGCGCCCATCGAGAAAGGCGGGTGTGCCGAAGCTGGGATTCAAAGTGATTCCGGGACGGAAGTCCGGATCCCGTCCTGGAACCGGCAAGGTGGCCAAGGAAAGGGCCCTAAATTGCTGGGTGAAGGGTAGGGAGGAGGCTGCCGGCACCGTCGCGCGTACCGGTGCGGAGCCGGCTGTCGTTTTTGGGGCCGGTCCCGAAGAAGGGGGCCGGGCCAATTGTCTTGCCATGGCCTTGAGATCCGCATCCCCGATGCGGGGTCCTGCCCCGCTCTGAACACCCGACTTAGCCGGGGTCGAGGTTTTTGGGGAATATCCCCATGTAGTGGGTGTCGCGAGGGTGATGGCGCAAAAGACCGCGAATGCCATGCCCGGGACGCCTGGTTCCCATCGCGGCAAGCGCCCTTGGACTCGTCGGTCGGTCGGAAATCCGGTTTTCTGGCGAAATTCCGTCATGAAAGCGCGCATTTCGTTCTCCGCATATGAGTTCAGTGGTCGGGATAATCTACCCCCAGTCCAGCTCTGGCACCGGTGACAATTTACCCGGGAAAGGGGCATTGCGCTGATGCTTCTTTTCGGGGAACCGGGGTAGAGCGGTTCGTTACACTCAGTAACAATGGAGCAATTGCTGACTTACCTTCAAAACCTATTTCTCTTGGGAAAAGGAGGCAGCTATGAACCGTCTTCGAAAGCTTCGGAAAAAGACTTCAGCAATGCTTTCATCAGCGAAACATCGCGGGGTCCGAGTTGGCGCACCTCCGTAGACATCTGCTACTTCCGTCCGTCAAAAACATCCTGGTAGCGACTGAATGCTTCCGCCGACACCAAACCAGTGAATCGGCTGAACAATTCGATGTACTCGATTCGGTTCTTTTCTTTGATCAACGGCCCGGACATGCATATTTCCAATTCATTTGCCATGGTGATTTCCAGCATACCTTTCAATTTATCAAGAGGCAATTCCAGTTTATTTCCGGTAAACCTGTCCCGATATTGGGCCATGGACGATCCTATTTGTGGATAAAAGAAATCCCGATCGCAAGCCGCATAGAAATAAACGAGCTGTTCGGATTCCTCCCCGATGATCTCCCTGATTTTGGGTCGGTCGGAAGGGGAATATTCCTTATGCGGGATGCCAAGTCTTTCCATTGGCTGGGTGCCGTAAACCGCATGATAAAGGCCCGCATCGCATACATACCCGGGATTATTCCATTCCCTGAGGAGTTCATATGTGCCCAACAGGTGGGTTTCAAGGCTTCCGTTCAGATGCGCGAACTCGCCTACACCCAATTCTTTCAGCGCGGACAATTTTTCGTTTATGGCTGCATAATCGACCATTCATCAAAACATAATTCCCATCCCCTGGTCGCGGCACAATAGGCCTTGGAATTTATGTCCTCCCCTACAAGGCCCATTTGCGGAAAGGAGTTTCAAATGAGGAAGCTGATTTTGGAAGAGTGGCTGTCGCTAGATGGCTATGCCGCGGACAGGAATGGGCAATTGAATTTTTTCCCAGCCACCGAAGAGAACAAGTATTCCGATAAGGATCAGCTTGAATTCCTGGACACCATCGATACCATTTTGCTGGGACGGATTACTTATCAGCTTTTCGCGGAGTTCTGGCCTACCGCCACTACGGACAAGGAAATCATCGCCGACAAACTGAACGCCATTCCAAAAATCGTATTCTCAAAGACGCTGGCGGATGCCCCTTGGGGAAAATGGCCGAGCGCCCGGGTTTTCCCAGGCGATGCCGTAAGGGAAGTGAAAGAGATGAAAACCGGGGATGGGAAAGACATGGTCTTGTGGGGGAGCATTTCCTTGGCGCAAACGCTTATAAAGGCGAACATGATAGACGAATACCATATCCAGATTTGTCCCACCCTGGTAGGAGGCGGGCGGCCATTATTCCCGAATCTGGACGGTTATGCGAATCTGAAACTTACCGATTCCAGAAAATACGATACAGGGGTGATGTACCTGCGATACAAACCTGATAACCTTTTTTTTTGAACAGTTCCTTAAGGGCTTCGATTTTGTCAAGTTAGGTCATGTGGCCGCCGGTGTTTCAGTTCACGGCGTCGGCATGTCTTTGGTGGCGTAGCACCACGTGGGTTGCCTTTTCCGAGGCCGCGAACTTGACGCAATTGTAGCCCAAAGCCTTCAAGTCCATTCCCTCGAAAAGCCGTTCTCCCGTTCCAAGCAGGACCGGGGCGATGGCAAAGTGCATTTCGTCGATGAGGGATTCGCGAAGATATTGCTGGATCGTGTCGGGTCCGCCGCCGATACGCACGTCCTTCCCGCCGGCCGCGGCCCGGGCCCGATCCAGTGCCTCGTGAATGCCGCCAGTGACGAAGTGGAAGGTCGTATCGCCTTCCATCTCGATGCTGGGGCGGGCATAATTCGTCAGGACGAAAACGGGAACGTGATAAGGCGGGTTTTCGCCCCACCAGCCTTTCCAGTTCAGATCCGGCCAGGGTCCGCGCATCGGACTGAACATGTTCCTTCCGAGAATCCAGGCCCCTACATTCTGGAAGCCCCGGGTTGCGAATTCTTCGTCGATCCCCGTGGTGCCGTCCTCTTTTCCGAACAGGGCGCGCTGGAAGGTGCGCGTCGGCAACGCCCATTGATGCAGATCGTGCCCACCGACACCAAGACCATTTTCGATATCCTGGTTCGGACCCGCCCCGAATCCATCGAGCGAGATAGTGAAGTTTTCAACGCGGACTCGTGTCATCTTCATTCCTCCTTTTAGTGCGGCGCCTGACAAGGCTCATATCGGCCATGTAAAAAAGTTGGCCGGCAAATGGCAATAAAAATTGGATGGACTATGCGGTCCGATTGGACAGGCAGGCATTTTAACAAATGGATGTTTAGACCAAATGAATCACCGTATCACCCCGATGACGCGCACATCGGAGAGGGTTTCCTCCACTTCCGATATTCCCGGTACCTTGAGCAGGGTCAAGGTCGACTTGATCACGTACGCGCCGGTGCCGACCAGGCTGCCGTCATGGGCGCGGTTGCCCCATAGGATCCTAAGCCGTTTCCGGCCTTCCTTGTTCCCGCTTTCCAGGTTCGGGAAGGCGCTTTGGGGCACGGTGAGCGTCAGCATGTTCACGAATTGCCCCAGGGTGGAGAACACACGCAGTTCCAGCCGGAAGGCCCGCGACGCCTCCACTTTCAAGCCTGCGTATTTTGCGGAGTCCTCGGGCGACAAGGTTCCATCCGCCCCATTCAACACGGAACAACATTGCCCCGGGTCGTTGGATGCGACGGCCGCCGCGCCGGATCCGGCCAGGATCCAATGCCGGCCTGGGCCGGAAGGTCCTAATTGCCCAGGGTCCTGGCCTTGGGAATAGGTGTTATGGTAGTCCAGGGCCATTCCGGATTGGGCGTCCAGGTAGGGGAAGCTCCGGCGCACGGAGTCGAGGGGGTTTTCCGGGTTGCGATAGATGAGTACGATGCTGTCGCGGGACGAATGCTCCAGCTTTCCGTTGCCGGGCGAAGGGGATGAAGATACCTGGCGCGTGAAACCGGCCTCGTAATGACCGGAGTTGGAGCCAGAGGCGGACAGGACCAGGGTTTCCCGATCCGGACCTTGTGAAGGCAGCACCTGCAACGGACAGGCTGAGCATGTCTCTTCGGGGGGCAAAGTCAGCCGCGCTCGCAGATCGGATTGATCGGCCGTGATCTTTTCCAAGGGGCGGCCGGCATGCAGGAGGCTCAAGATGGCCGGTTCCCGGCAGGTGGAACCGATGCTATCGGGAAAGGATGCGGTCGCCGGGGAGCGCTTTACCGTGATCGTGTAGGGGATCGATTTCTCTTTGGTCTTTCCG
The DNA here is from genome assembly GCA_039926685.1 of Fibrobacteria bacterium. Lineage (GTDB taxonomy): Bacteria > Fibrobacterota > Fibrobacteria > UBA11236 > UBA11236 > Chersky-265. Next base: position 11,139 of record JBDSWM010000255.1, read on the forward strand.
GAATCCTCATAGCTATAGGTGTAGGTGAAAGAAAGCACGGTTTGATCCGGCGCCAGGGGTATGCGGTGGGGAAAGGTGAAGGCTCCCGCTACCAGCGAGGAGATGGAAAGCACCTTGCCTCCCGTTTCCAGGGTGGCTCCCTTGGGCTTGGAAGCGGCGTTGGTGAGGATGGTGCTGATGACGCTGGACTGCAGCAGGGCCAGCAATTGGGAGCCCGGCAGGTTCAGGGCCCAGTAGTCGCTTTTGGGATTGCTGGCGGAATATCCGTTGGCGCGGATGTTCTCCGTCATCTTGACCACATTGGCCGGGGCCTTGGGCTGGCTAGCGCCTGCCTTGAAGAATACCGTGAAAGTGGCGGGCGTATTTTCGCCTTGGATGAAATCGTCCTGCATGGCTTCCCGCCCGTCGTCGACATTGGTGGGTGACCCGTCCGAGAGGAAGATGAAGTATTGTTCGTTCCTGGCCGCGCGGGAATCCCGCATGGCGACCTTGGCCGCCTGGAATCCCAAGGTGATGTCGGTGCCGTCCCGCGTGGAGAGAGGCCCATATTCGGAGTTGGGACGGGATCCCGGCCGGACGGTATTGTAGTCGAGATTGCCCTTGCCATGGTATTTCAAAAGCGCCTTGAGCGTGTCCACTCCGGTGGTCCCGTCGGGAAAGACCTTGTTCAACGGGGTCAGGGGGACGAAGGAATCATGCTGGGACGTATCGCCGGGAAACGCGGACTTGAAAAAAGGATTGTCCCGGTGGTCGAAGGCCAGTCGGCGTGTGAAGATGACCAGGCCCACTTCCGCTTGCGGCGAGGCGGCCCGGAGGCTGTCCAGCAAGGTCTTGACGACATTGAAACGCGCTTCGCCGGGATCGTTGCCTTCCCCTTCCTTATCCTTGTCCTCGCTCATGCTACCGGAATTGTCGATGATGAATACGATGGAAGGCGGGGTCGCCGGCCCGCCCATGTTCACCTGGATCCGCTCCTGGCAGACCGGGAAAACGGGATTCACCCAGATGACATCTTGCGGTACCGTCAGCACGGCTTGGCCGAAGTTGCCGGGGCAGGCCTGGAAAACCATTTCGCAATTCCCGGCCGCCCGAACTGGTAACAGGCTGGCGCCCGGTCCAATTGCGGCTAAAGCAATACCCAGCCGGATTCCGTACCTTCCCATCGATTCCCCCAGATGGCGACCGCCGATAACCCCCATGCCATGGCGCCGGGGTACAGTGCCCAGGAAAAGCTAATCGTGCCGTGAATGGAAAGGACCCGCTCTTTATACGGGACTGGGCACAAATGTACCCACAAAGGCATTTTACTTATCGTCGGAGTGGGGTAAGGCGATGCATTCTGGTTTGCGTTAGTGGGGGAATTTCAAACCTTGGATAAATGGGGCTTCGTCGCCTTTTCTTACACCTGTCGGGAATCTTGCCTCCGATATTTACCCTATTTCCTGGTCATTCCCAAAATCGCTTCCTTAATATTCGAAAGATGCTATTGCTTCGATATTGAAATCATAATATTCCCAGTTTTAAATTGGAAAAAAATGTAAAGAATTCCGGCTTCACGATACCATGGGCATTGGTCGGAAGCGCGATTTTATTAATACGCCCGGATCCGAATACTATTAATATTATCTTTCGGATGCATTTCCAGTGTATCGAGCCCGCCCTAAAACATTTTCAAAGAGTGGTTGTAATGGAACCGATCCTTTCGACTTCCCCATCCCCAATCCGCCGTCCCGCCAATCTTGCATGGCTGTTGAGCAGGGCCCTGATCCCCGCTCTGACAGCGGCTACCATGGCCTTTTCGACGATAGTCCCGACCGGATTCGTCGAATCCAAAATCGCCACCGGCTTCAACCGGCCCACCCAGATGGAAATCGCTCCCGATGGCCGTATTTTCGTCCTTGAGCAGGGCGGCACGGTGCGGATCGTGAAAAACGGAGCCCTGCTCGCCACTCCCTTCATCACCTTATCGGGTGTCTTTTCCACCCAGGACTACGGGCTGGACGGCATCGCCTTCGATCCCGCCTTCGCCACCAACAACCGCATCTATCTCTACGTAGCCATGGCGGGATCGCCGAATAACTACACCCGTATCCTCCGGGTGACGGCCAACGGCGACGTAGCCGTGTCCGGCAGCGAAACGGAAATCTTCCGCTTGGACGATTTCTCCGGCACCACCCATCAAGGCGGGGCCCTGCATTTCGGCAAAGACGGCAAGCTCTACGTGTTCACCGGAACGCCCGCCGGCACCACCAGCCTGTCGCAAAACCTCGGCTCCACCATAGGCAAAGCGCTGCGCATCAATTCCGACGGCACCATCCCCACCGATAACCCCTTCTATACGACCAATACGGGACGGTACCGGGCCATCTATGCGCGCGGCCTGCGCAATCCTTTCACGGCCGCCATCCAGCCGGGTACGGGGCGGATTTTCTACACAGACGTGGGCGAAGACAGCTGGGAAGAAATCAACGACGTAGTCGCGGCAGCGAATTACGGATGGCCTGCCATGGAAGGGAATTCCGGCACCCCGCCCGCGGGCTATAAAGGCCCCTTCTACACCTACGCCCATTCCGGATCGCAATACAATAGCGGCGCCGTTCTAGGGGCGTGCTTCTACAATCCCGCTGTCGCGCAATTCCCGTCGGTCTATATCGGGAAGTTCTTCTATGCGGACCATACCTTCGGCACCATCAATTACCTGGATCCCCTTTCCGGTTCTCCCAGCCCGGTCCCCTTCGCCACGGGCCTGGATCATCCCCTGGACATCAAGGTCGACGCCGATGGGAAGTTGTACTACCTGGTGCGCGGCAACAGCAGCACCCCCTCCACCATGAACCTCTTCCGCGTGGTATACGGGAGCAACCTGGGACCCACCATCGACCAATCGCCGAATACGGCGACCTATCCCGTGGGAGAACAGGCCACCTTCTGCGTGAGCGCTTCCGGCACGGCTCCCCTTTCCTACAAATGGCAGCGCAATAGCGTCGATGTCGCGGGAGCCACGGGCACCTGCTATACCACTCCGGTGACGACTCTCGCCGACCATGGCACCCTCTACCGCGCCATCGTTTCCAATCCTTGGGGCACGGCCACCAGCAATAGCGCCATCCTGAACGTCACCTCCAATCAACGTCCGCTCGCCACCATCACCGCGCCCGCCGCCGGGGCCCATTACAATGCGGGCGATATCCTCGCCTATTCCGGAACCGGATCGGATCCGGAGGACGGCACCCTGGGCGCCGCCGCCTTCTCCTGGTGGATCAATTTCCACCACAATACCCACGCCCACTCCACCTTGCCCCTGACCTCCGGATCGACTTCCGGATCGATCGCCACCTCCGTCAACGACGAGAAGAACGACAATGTTTGGTTCCGGGTGCATCTCCGCGTTACCGATGCGGGCGGATTGACCGACGAAGATTCCGTGGATGTGACTCCCAACAAGACCACCGTGACCGTGACCAGCAATCCCCCCGGCATCCAGTTGATCAGGGACGGCGCGGCCATCGCCACGCCCCTCACCTTCATCAGTCCGGTCGGTATCGAATGGAACCTCAGCGCTCCCGCCACGGGTTCTATCGGCGGCACCGCCTACAAGTTCGTCTCCTGGTCCGACGGCCTGGCCGCCGATCATAAGATCTATGCCCCGGCCGGCAATCCCACCTATACGGCGAACTATGTTATCGACGACAAGCGCGGCTTCGTCTTGCGCCAGGTCTGGAACGGCATCACCGGGACCACCATCGCCTCCCTGACCGGCAACGCGAATTATCCCTATTCGCCCTCGGCCACGTCCTCCTTGACCTTGCTGGAAGGACCCACCAATGTCGCCGACAATTACGGCTCCCGCATCGTAGGGCAACTCTATCCGCCCACCACGGGCGCCTATACCTTCTGGATCGCCGCCGATGATGTCGCGGAATTGTGGCTCGGGACCTCTGAGAGCCCTTCCTCCCGTGTGCGTATCGCCACCGTTACTGCCTGGACCAATTCCCGGGAATGGACCAAGTCCACGACCCAGAAATCGGCGACCATCACGCTGACCGCCGGCAAGCGGTACCATATCGAAGCCCTGCAAAAGGAAGGGACCGGTGGGGACAACCTGGCCGTTTCCTGGTCCGGACCCGGCATCGCCCAACAGGTGATTCCCGGAACCTACCTCTCCTACCCCGATCCGTTGGCCTTCAGTGAAGCCGATATCGGAACCGTCGGCTTCGCGGGTAGCCGCACCGTCGCTTCCGGCGCCCATACCGTAAAAGGCGCCGGAGCGGATATCTGGGGCACGGCGGATGCCTTCCACTTTTCCTATTCGCCCATGACCGGGGACGGGGAAATCCGCGCCCGCGTTTCCGCGGTGCAGAACACCAATGCCTGGGCCAAGGCCGGTGTGATGATGCGGGAAAACGTGAACGCCAACGCTCGCAACCTGTTGATAGCCATCACTCCTGGCCAAGGGACCACTTTCCAGCGCAGGCTTACCGCGGGGGGGAGCTCGACCTTTACGCAAACCGCCGGGCTTGCCGCACCTTATTGGGTGCGCCTGGTTCGGGCCGGCAACCTATTCTCGGCCTATCGTTCCATCGACGGGATTACCTGGACATTGGTCGGCCAGGAGACCCTGGCGCTACCCTCCACCATACAGGTAGGCTTGGCGGTGACTTCGCATGATAATGCCCAGTTGGGATCGGGCACTTTCGACAATGTGAAATTGCCCTGAGAGTAGACTGAAGCCGGTTGCAGAATGGCCGGGATGGCCCGGCCATTCTGCAGAGCGCTTATTTAGAGGGTTTCGATCTTCGCTGAATCGGTTTTGGATTCCGCATTCGGAATTCCGGGCGATTCATTTTTTTCATCATCCATACTGCTTTCGCGCTCCATGATTGAAAACGGAATCCGCTTTGCGTATTCTTGCGTAAGCGCCGTTACCCGCACCACAAAAGGGAGCAAAATGACTTTAAGGATGAAATTCCGGATCCTATGCCTTGCCCTGTTTTTTAAGATGGCTATTGTGTGCGCGGCTCCCTCCAATGAACTGCTTCACCTCGATTTCAACGACTCCGCCGAATTCGGCGCGCAACCCGGCGCGCTGCCCGCCGGAACGGTCAACGGAGCCGCGAAACCTTCGGCGGCCTATCCCGGTTCAGCGGATTTCGGGCCTCAAGGCGGATGGATTCATGTACCCGGTTTTCACAGCCCCACAGGACCCTTTACAATCGAGGCGCGATTCCTGATCCGCAATTACGGCCCGGAAAACGCCCGCTTCATTTCCGACATTTTCAGCACGGCAACCTGGGACGATGGGACGCCGCAAGGCTTGGAAATGAAAGTCGGCGGAGGCTATCTCTATCCCACCTTGCCGCGTAGCGCCTATCGAACGGAAGCCGATTGGGTAAGGGCCCAATACAACTATTCATATATAGACCGGGGCGGTTTTTCCGGCTGCTTCGCGGCCTTCTTCATGTCCCGTAAAGACGCGCCTTCGGATTGGAAAGCCGTGTATACCGATCGCTGCATCGAAAAAAACAAATGGACGCATTTGGTAGGGGTTTGGGACGGAACCGACATGCGCATTTACCTGGATGGATCCGAGGCCACTGACAAATGGCGCATCCAAGGCAAGGAGGCGGCCCCCAGTATGGATAGCGTGGTCGGGGCATATGCCGGAGCGGGTTTTGACGCCACGCGGAACCACACCTATTTGGACGGGATCTTGGACTATGTCAAAGTCGAAGAGGGCGCGCTTTCCGATTTCGAAATCCACAAGCGCTACCAGAACAATTTCGATCCGCAGGTGCGCGATTCATTGTGCATCACGGTCATCCATCCGCATTATCCGGAACCGGGACAGCCATGCAAGGGAAGGTTGGATTTGGAATTCAAAATCACGAAGCATGGAGCCTGCACGGACACTGCCTATTCGCCGAATGTCGCGGCCGGCGACAGCGCGGAAATCGAAATCTCCAAGGATCCGTCTTTCACCGATTTGTGCTTTCACAAAGTGGCCGGCGTGTCGACCCTGCATATCGAAGCCGGCGATTTGCCGGACCTGGCCGGATATGAAGGCGCACTGTATTGGCGAGTGCGTTTGACCCATGGGCATTCCGGCGCTTCCGCGAAAATTTCGGCGCAAGGATCAGAGCCCATTCCCGGCGACTGGAGCTTGTCCCGACCGTTGATCATGAATATGTCCGAAACCAGCGCCATCGGGAATCATGCATTCTCCCTGAAGCCTTTTCATTTCCAGTGGCAACGCGGATTATTCCTGCTCGACCGGGAAGCCGGATCCGCGCCTGTGCGGATTGACCCGGCGGGCAAACAACAATTAGCCCCGCTCCGGAACCTTGGGGACTGATTTCCTTTCCGGCTCAAATTGATGCGGGGGCTTCCGGAATTGCGGCTGAATTCGGCTTCTCCTTTTTGAAAGCGAATATTCCGAAGAGAAAAACGCCCGTAAAGAATAAGTGGGACATCATTAAATTCATTGGGGATGTCGGAAACATTTTTAAAAAGGGGAAATTTTGACAGCTCAATACCCAAATCAGAACGAGAGCCCAAGGCGTGAATTTGCCTAATGGCCTGTTGGCTAAGCACCAGGGAAATATAACGGCGAATAAACCGAGAAGCAGGCCGTAATGGTGCTCCCAGGCAATAGGGGAAACTATGGTTAAGGTTAGCAGGACAAGCGAGAAGTCAAATTCTGATTGAGGTTTTCCACGACCTTTAAGAAAGATGACTCCCAAACACAAAACCGCGAAACTTAAGGTCACTATATGGATAACAAGGTTATAAGGGGCGAAACTTTGACCTTGGAAAACCAGAGTATTTCCGTTTTCGAACAGACGATTCATCAATCCATTGATTGATTGGTTTGGCCAATAGGTTTCCCCATGCCTGGACATATGTTGGACAGCCGGAAGATAATCGAAGTACTGGAAAAAGCCGTATAAGATACCACCCCATATTCCAAATAATCCGAATACCAGTACGACCATCCCGGCGAATCCGAACTCCTTACGGAAAACACCCCAAATCAGAGCAACTATCCATTGAGGCTTGAAGGTGCAACATAACCCGATTAGGATGCCGGCCAGTTTTTTGTGTCCAGTCTGCCATGCGAGTAAAGAACTGATGGCGAAAAAACTGAGGGTTGTTTGAATTTGACCAAAACAAAGGGACGCCGACAAAGGGTAAAAGAAGAATCCGACCCCCATGCTGACGCATAAATAACTCCAAATCTCCAATCGAGATTCGGTTCGTTTACTTCCTGTAGCCTTGTACCATGCATTTCGCAATAGCAGTCCCGAAACAAGTCCGCTGGCGAGCAGCAGCGACCAACTCAATAAGTTGGTAAGCTTGAAGTAAACCGACCATGGAATCCTGGTAATACGTTGTATCAAATCCCAAAGGATGAGGCTCGTTGTCGGGTATTGGAATTTTACCTTTTGGGAAAAAAACAATTCCGAATACAAACCCTTTGATGGTTCGTTCTTTAATTGTTCAATCGCCATTTTCATCGGGGCCCATGAATCGTCTTGGCGCTCAAGAAGATAAAAGGAATCTAAAAAGTATCCTATTGAGGTTTTGCCCGGGCCACTTTGAGGCTGGAGCAAGCCAGAACCCAAGGACAGAGCCACGGCTATTAGCGCAATCCGCATCGGGCTGATAGGATTGGCCGGCTTATCCCCGGTGGCCTTTTCACCGGCGAATTTCCCGGTCCAAAACCATAAGGCAATCATGGCCACGATATAAAAGATGATTTTCAGAATCAATGTCATAGCAGTCCTCGAAGAAAATTTTCCAATAAGATTTTACGTTAACTATAGAGGCATTGGAAGCGGATAAAAATAGTTGTTTTCCGTCTTGTCATGCTATTTTAATGGTGCGCAAGCGCTCTACTCGCTTAATGAACTGAGGGAACCGAGCCATCGCGCATGTGCGCGATACATGGCAGGGTGATCCGCAAGCGCAGGGTTCCCATTGCCGCGCGCGAAATCCTCAGTCCATGCCGCGATTGCATGCAATCGATCCACCGCGGTACGGATTAGGTCGGAAATGCCAAAGCGCGCCGTGCCGCTCACCGCTCCATACCCGGTAAGGAATACTTTCAAGCGTTCCGTCATTCCGCGAACATCAAAGGGAGATCTGTCTCCAGGAACCTTATTGTCCGCGCCTGGCCCGGGCAATAAAGGCACGAATCTATAGGCGGTGTACGCAAGGTCCCAAAGGCGGGAGCCCGGTGAGCAGACATCGAAGTCGATGGCCCCGACGAAGCGCCCTTTGCTGAACACGCAATTGTAGGGCGCGAAATCATTATGGCAGACGACCTCGCGAGGGCTGGATGGGGCGAGACCCCACTCGGCGTCCGGAGCGGAAAAGTCCGCTGTGGCATCGTGCCATGCGCGCAATGCCCGGGCTACATCCGTCAATATCTGTTCCGTCCATATCCATTCGGGCATTCCATGCGGCACATCGCCAGGAATGAAGGAAAGAACCTCCCGGCCCAACTCATCGAATCCGAAGGGTTCCGGTACCCATAGCAGCCCCTTGGCGCGAACATGCGTAAGCAATCGGTGTATCGTAGGCGTCGACGGTCCAGGACTTCTCCTCACCGTGTCGCCTACCTTGAAGACCTTCGTTACGTTTCCTCCCGTCAGCTCTTCTTCGTACGGCGGCAAGGATGCTCCAATGCGTTTAATGGAATTCAATAAGCCATGATCAACATCCCGGGAATGTTTTGTCGCGATCTATGGGCAACTGGATTTTACTACTAATTCACCCGTGAAACCCGCTCAGCGACCGAGCCCTGATAAGCATTTCCTTTCCACAGTCAGGATAGCTTAATGACAAATGATATCAGCAAGATAAAGAGGCCGACCAAAATGCTGGTCGACATGAAACAGATGAAAAGCCATTTTGGAACGACTTTTTCTTCTCCGGCCATGGGACGCAAGGGATTCGATATCCGGAAGGGCTTCGTGCAAACGTCCGCACAGGACTGAAATACTACCCACGCGGTTAATAAAAATGCCGCCAGTGGAATTGAACCCTCACGGTTTCCGCTCAGTTTTCCGATGGCCAGAAAGATCAAAAGCGGAATAGTGACCCATATACGCAGCTTTAGTACCGTCATCGGATATTGGTTTCCTCCTTCGCCCACAAAAATACACCCAGTCGGTATATTTTTGTGGGTAGGGGAAGGTTAGATGGGTGCGACGGAAGAATCCTATCGGGCTGAATTCCCAAAATCTGAAAGCGGATGAATTATGTGGATAATCCCTGAACTTATTTGTGGATAAATTCACAAACAAAGGTGAGGTAGAATTATCGGCTCCCGGTTAGGGGCATCCTGTCAGCAAATAAGCTCAGCCTTATTTGCTGATTTATTAAGATGGAGGCAAAATGAGAAAACATGCTTTAATTTGGGCGACGATGGTTTTCACCGGAGCTACCGCTTTTGCGCAGCTTGATTACCCGGGCGCCTTAAAAGCCGCTATCACCTTTTACGACGCCAACAGGTGTGGGCCTGATGCCGGAACGGACAACAAATTCGCTTGGAGAGGCGCCTGTCATAAGGATGACAAGATTCCGGGTGGCTATCACGATGCCGGCGATCACGTGAAATTCGGTATGCCCCAGGCATGGTCGGCCACCACCTTGGCATGGGCCTATTATGAATATCCCACCGCTTTCGCGCCCGTAAAAGCCGATTTTTTCCGCATGCTCAAATACTTTACGGATTACTTCCTGGCCAGCCACCCGAGCGCGGATGTTTTCTGGTATAACATAGGCGACGGCAATGCCGACCATGGCTATTGGGGCGCCCCCGAAGCTCAGACGGGAGCCCGTCCGGCACTTTCGGCTCCCCCGGGCACGGATGTCCTTGCTGAAACCGCCGCCGCATTGGCGCTGATGTCCATTATCTACAAGGCCGAGGACGCCGCATACGCGACAAAATGCCTCACCGCGGCCAAGGAACTTTACGCGCTGGCCATGAAAAGCACCGGGCCGGAAGCGGCAGTCAGAGGTTCGGATGGAGCGGGTGGCAACTTTTACAAAAGCTCCTCCCATTATGACGATTTGTGTTGGGGTGGCATCTGGCTCTATGTAGCTACGGGAACGACCACGTATCTGGATCCCATTGAGGCCTGGACCAAAATCCCCAACGATCCCGGCGACAATCATTATCAGAAAAAATGGGCGCCGGCATGGGATGACGTCATTCTTTTCGTCCTCCTTAAAATGGCGGAAATAACCGGCAAGCAAGAATATAACGATGCCATCGTCTGGAATCTGGAATGGGTCCGGGATGCCGCTCCCAAGTCCCCCGGCGGAATGCCCGTTATCGACGCCTGGGGCGTTTTGCGTTACGCATCCTCGGAGGCTGGCTTAGGCTATACGGCTTATAAGCTTCTCGGGTACAGCGGGTTCAATACCTTGGGCGCCAAGATCATGGATTATACCGTGGGTTCAAACCCCGAAAACCGGTCCTATCTAACCGGCTGGGGACGTAATCCGCCCATCCATCCGCATCATCGCGCCAATGAACCTGTCAAGGGGGGCGCCACCAAGGGAATCATTGGAGGATTGGTTGGGGGACCCACCGACGACTCCTATAAAGATGAAGTGGAGAATTATCAGGAAACCGAAGTGGCCATCGATTATAACGCGGCCTTCATATTCGGCATGGCGGGGCAAATCTGGGCTAAAGGCGGCGGTAAGCCGAAGAACAGGGCGCCATCCGTTCAAATCGTATCCCCTTCCAACGGCATCTCCATCCCTTCGGGCGAAATGGTGAATATCGTGGTGAAGGCCACGGATGCGGATGGCAAAGTCTCCAAGATCGAACTGTATAAAGGCACGGAATTGCTCACGAGCGGCGCCACTTCGCCTTTGTCCTTCAATTATCAGAGCACGGGTACCGCCGAAGTGACATTCAGCGCCAAGGCCACGGATGATTCGGGCAATGTCTCGAATCCCACCAGCTCCACCGTCTCCTTCGCTGCCGCCTGCACCATCGGCGGGAACATGGAACGCAAAGGATGGAAGGCGACCGCTTCGGCTTCTTCCTCCAACGCGGGTGAAGGCGCCACCAGCGCCTTGGACGGCGTACTCACCACCCGATGGACTTCCGGCGCAGGACAGGCTCCTGGCATGTGGTTCCAGCTCGACATGGGGTATCCGCGATCCTTCGACCAGGTCACCCTGGATGCATCCTCATCGGGCAGCGACTTTCCCCAGGGATATAAGGTTTACGCCTCCAATGATCCCGCTGTCCCGGGAACGGCGCTTGCCGAAGGCGCCGGTGAAGCCGTTACCACCATCAAATTAAGCGCGACCCAAAAAGCCCAGTTCATCCGCGTTGAATGCACCAAGTCCACCGGCAGCTTTTTTTCAATCAACGAAATTAACGTGCGCTGCGCGGCTACAAGCGGGATCCGGCTCCCGAAGTTCGGGTCGAACGCGGGATTTTCCATGTGGATGGACTCGGAATCGGGTCATGTCCAGTATCAAATGCCCAAACAGGGCGTGATCACCATCGAGGAATTCAGCCCCAGCGGCGTGAAAGAAAAAGTGCTTTTCAACGGCGTCCAAGAGGCTGGGGTGCATCGGCTCGCTCTGCCCGCCGATTCGCGCGGGTCGAAGCTGACATTCCTGAAGGTCAGTTACGATGGGAAATCGCATTTGCAAAAAATGGTTTACCTGAAATAAACAGGAATCATCGATTCTAAATCGCCTTCGCGAATGCGAAGGCTTTATGAAATGTCCTCCAGGAAAAAGGGGCCCATGATAATGATTTTTTCGAACAACCGGTTTCGCGGTGCCTTTTCCATCCTTGCGGCGGTGGGTTTCCTTTCCTCCGTTCCGTTCGCCCAAGACTCCACCAAGCGTGAACCTCCGGCGCTTCCAGCCGGAAGCAATGCCAAAATGCCGGATTCGGCCGTAAGCGTGTCTCCGAAGGTTGGCGGGATCGAGGCGGCTGATTCGAACGGAACGGTGGATCCGGTGGTGGGGGAACCCGCAACGGAACCCGTGGTGACGGGCGAACCTTCCGATTCGCAACCGCAAACGGATGTCGCATCGGTATCGTCCGATGATGGAGTCGTGGTGCTCGAGGCCGACGTGGTCGTGGGTTACGGCACAACCAAGAAAAAAGACCTCACCGGATCCGTTACTTCCGTGAAAGCGGAAGATCTCACCCGGGATGCGGCTTTCAGTGTCCGCAAGTCCCTGCAGGGCAAAGCGGCCGGCGTGAATGTCACTCAGAACAGCGGAGCGCCCGGTAAAGCGGTAACCGTGCGCATCCGCGGAGTGGGCACCATCAACGCCAGCGATCCCCTGTATGTGGTGGACGGAATTCCCATCAATGGAATCGATTTCCTCAATCCCAATGATATCGAGTCCATTTCCATCCTCAAGGACGCCTCCGCCACGGCCATTTACGGGGCTCGGGGAGCCAACGGAGTTGTCCTGGTGACCACGAAAAAAGCCAAGAAAGGATCCAGCTCCGTTAACTACGATTTTTCCATCGGAACGCAGCAGCCTTGGAAAAAACCTTCCCTTGTCACCGCCGAGCAATGGGCCATATTGAATAATGAAGCCATGCGGGCCGCGAATCTGCCGGTCAATGCGGAGCTGGAAAACCCGACGAGCCTCGGGAAGGGAACCGACTGGTTCGACGAAATCACCCGCGACAATCCCTTGGTCATGTCGCACAACGTATCCGTGATGCGAGGCTTAGGCGACCTCAGGTATTTCCTTAGCGCCGGCTATTTCAGCCAAGACGGGATAATCAAGGGGTCGGGAATCCGGAAAAACACCCTAAGGTTCAACGCCGAGAACAAGGTTTCCAGCTGGTTCACCCTGGGCAACAGTTTGGGCGTCGCCTATAACCGCGTGAGCCTTGCGGATGAAACGGATGAATGGCACAGCGTCCTGATAAACTCGCTTGCCATGGACCCGGTGTCCAAGCCCCGGGACGCCAGTGGAGCTCTGATCCCTTCGAAGTTCAACAATGTCTACAATCCCGTGGGCATCATCGAACACACGAATAACGAGATCAACACGACTTCTGTGACGGGAACCCTCTATTCCAACATCGACATTTTCACCGCCCTCAAGTTCAAAACGACACTCGGCGTGGACCTGGCCATGATCGACACCAGCGAATTCGTTCCGAAATATTTCGTCAGCGCCAGCGACCAAAGGGCCGATGCCATGGTCGCCAAACGATCCGGAACGGATTACAACGTCGTGCTGGAAAACACCCTGTCCTATGAAAAGGCCGTGTCGGAAAACAACATGTTCAAATTCCTCGTCGGCTCGACAGCCCAGGAACGGAACTTGGAACGGTATTCCGCGGTGAACACCTCCACGCCCGGAAACGAACCTGCTCTCAGGTACCTCGACGCGACTACGGGGATCAATCCCGCCGTGCGGGGGTTGGAGATCGGCAACTCCCTGGCTTCCTTCTTCGGGAGAATGGAGTACGATTATGCCAGCAGATATCTCCTGACCTTCACCTACAGGCGGGATGGTTCTTCGAGGTTCGGACCTGCCCAGCGCTGGGGGGATTTTCCTTCCGCGGCCGGTGCCTGGAGGGTTTCGCAGGAACCCTTCATGAAAAACGTCAAATTCATCGACGATCTGAAGCTCAGGGTCGGTTGGGGAAAAACCGGAAACCAGGAAATACCGGACTACCTCTACACCACAACTACATCGAGCAAGCAAAATTATGTATTTGGGGATCAGACAGTCCCCGGTACCACCTTCCTGAGTTCGGGAAACAGCCAAATCCACTGGGAGGAACAATCCGCATACAATGGCGGGCTCGAGTTCACCTTCTGGGACGGGAAAATCGAATTCATCGGGGATGCCTTCCTCAAGAGGACTGCTGGCATGCTTGTGCGTCCTACCATTCCCTACATCGCCGGCTTGAGAACCTCGCCCATGGTAAATGGCGGTTCCCTGGAAAACCGGGGCATCGAACTCGTCCTGAATTACAAAGAGAATATCGGCGGATTCGTTTCGAACCTCGGATTCAATTTCTCGACCTACGACAATAAAGTCCTCAGCCTGGGGGATAACGGAGCGCCGATTTCCGATGCCCCTTTCAGGAATACAGGTACGGTGACCCGCACGGAAGTCGGGCGTTCCATCGGCAACTTTTACGGATACGAAACGAACGGTCTGTTTCAGACCCAGGAGGAGATCAATTCCTTCACCTATGTGGACCCGGCGGATGGTACCGTCCGCATGGTCCAGCCCAACGCCGCACCAGGCGATATCCGCTATAAGGACGAGGATCATGACGGAAAATGGGACAAGGGATACATAGGCAGCCCCCATCCCGATTTCAGCTACGGGATGAGTCTGGATATGGAATACTCGGGATTCGACATGAACGTATCGCTGCAGGGAATATACGGCAATGAAATATTCAACGGCACCCGCTGGTATACGGATAATGGATCGGCCTATTTCAACCTGGACGAGAGAATGCTGGGCAGATGGACGGGGCCGGGCTCCACGAATGACGTGAATTTGCCCCGCATGAACAACAATGACGCCAACAACATGCTGATTTCGGACCGTTTCGTCGAGGATGGATCCTTTTTGCGGATAAAAAGCCTGCAGCTCGGATATTCCCTGGGCAGTTCCCTCCTGGAGAAGGCGCATATCGAACGGTGCAGGGTGTATGTCGGCGTCGAAAACCTGTTTACGTTCACCAAATACTCCGGATTGGATCCGGAAGTCGGACTGGGAGAAGCCCGGGGCGAAACCAAAAATACCTCCCTCACAATGGGAGTTGACCGTGGCACTTATCCGCAGGCCAGAACCTTTCTGGTAGGCCTGAATCTTTCGATTTAGAGCTTTTTCCTTGGAGATCAGGAAATATGATTAATCTGAAAATCTCGGTCACGGCCCTTACGGCCATCGGCGCCATGCTGGCCGGATGCAGCCAGTTCCTCGATAAAGAGCCTCTCGGAGTCGAGTCGAGCACCACTTTTTTGAAAACGGAAAGTCAGGCCATTCTGGCCACTAACGCCGTTTATGACGCGGCTGCATGGCGATTCTCACAGGAAGTTTTCGAATGGTTTCTGGGCGATGTGGTTTCGGACGATGCCGAAAAAGGGGGTGAGAGCGCCGCCGATTGGGCCGAACTGCAACAGCTCAAGGATTTCCGGGCCAATCCCGCCAATTCGATATCCTTCTCCAGATGGAGCGAGTTTTATCAGGGCATTTACCGCGCCAATGTCGTCATTGGAGGAGTCCCTGCCATTGACATGGAACCCAAACTCCGGGCGAGGCTGGTAGGAGAGGCGAAATTCCTCAGGGCGTTTTTCTATTTCCAGCTCGTCAAAACCTTCGGAGCGGTCCCCCTCATCACGCATCCTCTCAATCCGAACGAATATTGCCAGGAGCGTGCGCCTATCCAGGCCAACTGGACGCAAATCGAGATGGACTTGAAGGAAGCTGCTGAAGCTCTTCCCGAAAAGAGCGCCTACCCTTCTTCCGATGTGGGGAGAGCCACCAAAGGCGCCGCCAATGCCTTGCTTGCCAAAGCCTATATCTTCCAATCCAAATGGGCCGAGGCTTTGGCCAGTTCCGCAACCGTCATCCAATCCGGCCAATATGATTTGCAGCCGAATTACGGGGATATTTTCAAAAAAGCCAATGAAAACGGGATCGAATCGATATTCGAAATCCAGCATACCCAGGTCGCAACCAGCGACTACGGCGATTTGAACGAAGGACAGGAAACGTCCATCTATCAGGGAAGCCGGAACGCCACCTATTTCACCGGATGGGGATTCAACCTGCCCACCCAGGATTTCGTGAATGAATTCGAGTCGAACGATCCCCGGTTGAAGGCCACGGTGGTTTCCACCGGTGACATCCTTTATGAGGGCACCCCGGCGCAGCAGAAAGCCGACAACGGCGCGAGCACGACCGGATATGCAGCGCGGAAGTACATGTTTGAATACCAACCCATCGTGCCGGATGTCAGCAATTCCCCCGCGAACTGGAGATCGATACGCTTCGCCGATGTGCTTCTTTTCAACGCGGAAGCCGCCAATGAATTGGGGAACTCCACCGCGGCCCTGGTATCCTTGAACCGCGTCCGCGCGCGCGTCAGCATGCCTGCGGTCACCGCGACGGGCAAGGAAGCCCTGAGAAACGCCATCTATCATGAGCGACGGGTGGAGCTGGGTCTCGAAGGCCACCGGTTCTTCGACCTGGTGCGGCAGGGGAGAGCCGCGGCCGTGCTGGGTAAAAACGGCTTTATCGCCGGCAAGCACGAACATTTCCCCATTCCCCAGTTGGAGCTGGACGTTTGCAACAAAATCGCTCCCAATCCATATTAAGGGATGAAATTACCGGATATGCCAAGGAAGAGGTCTGTATGAAACTGTATGCCTGTTTGATGCTTGCAGCGACCATGATGGCCGTGGTGGGGTGCAATGAAGATACCGTCAGCATTGGGCCTCCTCCGCCGGCGCCGGAATTCACCTTGAACCAGAGCGATCCCAATAAAGTCATTTTCACCGTCACGGCGGCCCAGGGATTCCTGGTCAACTGGGATTTCGGCAATGGAACCTTATCCAAAAAAATGGTGGATACGGTATACTTCCCTTTCGCGGATAGCTATTCGGTTTCCCTGGCCGTTTCCGGAAAGGGAGGGGCGACCGTAACGAAAAAGCAGGTCGTAATCGCGCAAACCGATCCGGTCATTTGCGCCAATATCTATTACACCTACATTTCCGGTGGATGCGGGGTGCCGAGCAAAACCTGGATCATCCCGGATGCTGACAGCGCTTTCGGCAATGGCGGTCCCTCGCCGAAGGATTCCCTGGGAGGCGGCACGAGCAGTTACGACGATAAGATCGTCTATTGGTGGAATTCCACCAAAGCCGGTAACCCGTCCCTTCCCGATCCCAGGTCGGTAGACGATGAATACATTTTCGCGTTGAAGGGCTTCGTTTACAAGAACGAAAGCCATGGCACTTTCTTCTTTAATTGGAAGTGGGCCAACAAGCTTTTCGGAGCCACCCAGGCAACCTTCGCCGATACGATTCGGACCTATATCCCCAACAATCCGGCCACATGGAAATTGGAAACGGTCCCCGAAGCCGACACCACGGGGGGGAAAAGAGCATATTTCACGGACACGGCAACGGGGAAACGGTTCAACCTCCTCCTGCACTTTTCGAGCGATAACTACATAGGTTACGGAAGCGGAACCAGCACGTACCAGATACTTAGCATCACTGCGGATAAGATGCTTCTGCGCCATGAATTGGCGGAGCCGGACAAACCTTCGGTGACTGGTCCCAATCGCCTGGAATGGCGATACCTGAACCTCGTATCCAAAAAGTGACAAAAGCGAGCCTATTCAACTCTAAGAGATACCGATAAATTAATTCGCCCAGCTTGCCGCACCAAAGCGCCCGTCATCAACACCGAGATAGCAGGCTGGGCAGAACCTGCACTTCACACTTCTGAAAGGACTTTTGCGCCATGACTTCACTTTTCTCCGATTCCTTTTTGAGCGCCATAGAGCAGGGAATCATGGGTCTACTGCTCATCTTGGGAATCGCCTGCATAGGCGCCTTCGCTTGGCGCTGGCGCGCCTTAGGTCTTGCCGTCAAGGGCACCACCGGATGGCGTATGGCGCTGGAAGGCAATCTGACCGGCGATAAGGTCTCCGAACCCCTCCTGCCCTTCGGTTCGGCGCCGGAAAGCGCCTGCGCGGACCGTGTGGCTCGCTTGGGGCTTCGCAATGCCGGCCTTTGCCCCGAGGCACTGGAAAAACTGCTGGAAAACCAGGAAATAAAGGAAAAGAAAATCCTCGAGCGCGGAGCCCGGTTCCTGGGTACCGTGGGAGCCAATGCCCCATTCCTGGGCCTCACCGGCACCGTGCTGGGCATCTTGGCCGCCTTCCGCCGCATGGCTGCACAGGGCGGCAGCGGCGGCGTCGAAGTGATGTCCGCCATTTCCGGCGCCCTGATCGCCACGGCTACCGGCTTGGTAGTGGCTATTCCGGCCGTGGTGCTCTATAACGTTCTCAAGGCCCGGATCAAGGACACGACGGACGGCTTGGCGGAAATCCGGGGGCTCCTGCTCGTCCGTAGCCTCCAGGCCGCGGCCCGTGAGGTCATCTGATGGCCGCCGCTGCCGCTTCGGACGATGAGGATGGCATCACCTCCATCAATATCACGCCTTTGGTGGACGTGTTCCTGGTGCTGCTCATCCTGGTCATGATAACGTCCACCATGCTTGATCACAGGGAGATCCCCGTCAGCGTGCCCAAGGCTGCGAATGCGGGCGACGAGGCCCCGAAAGCCTCTGGACTGACCATGGATCTGCAAAAGCGGATTTATCTCGATGGGAGTGAAACGGATTCCGCGGCCCTGGCCACTGTCCTTCGCGGCAAGGTAGCCGCCGATTCCACCCATCAGGTGCTTATCGCCGCGGACCGCGGCCTGCTCTATGAAGATGTCACCCGCCTTCTGGACTGGGTGCGCGGTGCGGGCGTGCGCAAGTACTCGCTCAAGGTGTCGAGGGCGGAGTGATGCCGGTAAGGAGCCGCTTCCGACCAGGATATCCCCGGAGGCCACGCAAGCCACGCGCGCATGTATTCGCCAACCTGGCGCTCAATCTTCCCACGCCACCGAAGTTAGCTACCCGGCGGACGGAAGTGCTGCTTGTGTCCCTGATCCTGTTCGGCTTCCTGGCTGGAGCCTTATGGGGACCGCACACCGCAAAGGCCCGGAAAGCGGACGAGATTTTCGTCTTTGAGGAGGAGGCTCCTCCCCCTCCACCCCCGCCCAAGGCCGAGCCGCCGCCACCGCCCAAGCCGCCGCCGCCACCGCCCAAGGTGAAGGCTCCTCGTGAGCGCCTACCGCCGCCGAAGCCGCAGTTCGGCCTCGAGGAAAAGGACGCTTCCAAAACCGGCGCGCTGGCAGTCGCAACGGGCAATACCATCATGAAGGAAGCGGAAAAACAGGTGGCCCCGCCTCCTCCACCGCTCCCTGCGGGCCCGGTGATGATGGATCAAGCGCCGCGCATTCTCAAAGGCAAACCGGCTAAATACCCGTCCCGCGCCCTGGACCGCGGCCTGGAAGGCACCGTGGTGGCCCTCATCACCATCGATACGAATGGGCGCGTGACGAATGCCGAGATCGAAAGGAGCGGAGGGCGCGACTTCGACAATGCGGTGAATGAATCCATAGGCCAAACGATCTTCCAACCCCAGGTGCGGAATGGCCGCAGGATGCCGGCCCGGTTCCGCCGCCCTTATGTATTCAAGCTGGACGGCTAGTGAGCAATCCCGTGTTCATTTACCGGGTCCTCGGGTTACCGGCCGATAGGCCGGACCTTTTTGAAATCCTATAAAGAACGTGCTTCCGGTGAGGACTCTCCAAGTCCAGACCCGGGTGTTCAAACTCATAGTCTTTCCTCATCCCAAGACGTTCCATGACTTTATGGGAACGGAAGTTGCCGATGGTTGCGAAAGCCACCACCTCTTGCAACTTTATGTTTTCGAAAGCGACTTCCAGGGCTTTGGCGGCCGCTTCAGATGCAAATCCTTTTCCCCAGTCCGAGAACATCAGGCGCCAGCCGATTTCAACGCATGGAGAAAAGGGAAGTTCAGGAATGGGAATATGGAGTCCGGTGAATCCGATGAACCTTCCGCTGGACTTCTCTTCCAAAGCCCAAAAGCCCCATCCCCTTTCATGGATCAAACCGCTAATCTTATCAGCAACGGCGTCGCTTTCCGACCGGGAAAGAAGGCTGGGGAAATGCTCCATGACCCTGGAATCAGAAGACATTTCAGCAAAAGGCTCGCGATCCGAATCCTTCCATTGTCTTAACAGGAGACGCGGGGTTTGATACACTTTTAGGCTTCCCGATTTCATTTCTGCGCTGCAAAACCGGCACATATCGCGGCAGCAAGTATTTCCGCCTTGATGTCTTTTAAAGCCTTGAACTTGATGCAATACCCGGTCACGCTCGCCTTGCCTATTTTTTTGCCGAACGTTTTGGCCAGGTACGCCTTGTCATCGATGCCGAGGATATAGACGGAGATTCCGGCCGTGTTCGCGCTGAGGCCGATTTGATAGAACTCCCGGGTTTTCCCTCCGGCGAGTTTCATGGTATGTAGCCCATATCCGATGTTCGGATTGGAAACGACTTTGCCTTTGTCATCCTTGCCATCCAGGTACCATAATTCGCATCCCGGCTCTATGGACTGAATGAGGCGGTGCAACTCCTGCAAGTCGCTGCGTTTCGGTTCGGGCTGGCTATCGATATACTTTTTGATTTGCGCTTTTACGTTCATAGGGAAAATCAATCTAAGTCGCTTTGCCGATGCCGTAAATGGCGCCAGTCAGCGTCATCCGCGGCGCGCGGCCTCCTCGGCATCGTGTTCATACCAGATGCAAATCGTGTGTTTGGCCGGGGTCATCATGGTGTCCTCGGTATTTGATATCCATTCCAGATTAGTAGCCCGCGGGTGTTTGGCAACAAATTCCGGAAAGAAAGCCCAATTGGCGAACACTCAAATCGGCCGCGATGGATGCTTTTTCTACGTGGTCGGCCCTGCGGCGCCTTGTTTACATCATCCCGCGCTCCGGAATTCTCAAAGTCGTTTTTACCTTAATAGGTAAATCCGTTGCCCATTGTGAACGCGGTTTTACATCGCTAAGGACTGATAGATGCTGGCACTATTAAAATCGATTGGCTCTATTGTAAATGAGAACCAGGGCATCGTTGCGATAATACTTTTTGTTGTCGAGAGGCGCTTCACCATCATTTCCCGGTTGCTCAAGCAATGGCGAGGGCGGAAAAAGAGTTCCATCACGCCAGATCTTGCGCTCCCGCCAGCGTTGGACTGGGTCGCGAAGCTTAATACGGTTTTTAAGAAGGAAATCGAACTCGTATTGTTGAAGGCTGAACCGAAAGTCAGAATTGACGGCGTCCTAGCGCTAACGGTCGAACAGGCAATTCGGAGAGCGGAAATCAAGGATAAACTGGCTATTAACGATGGGGTCGTCGTGCTGTCGAAAGACCCTATTCTAACGGACACGCCTGTTATTCTAAACGCGCTTACGACCGACTTCGCTGCTGTCTGTACTTTGGACGAACTTGGTCGGCGCCCCGTAATGATTAGCGCAAACGCGGTGGTCGTGTGTCCGGATACAAAACAAATAGTACTTCACCGACGCTCGAAGGTGGTATCAAGGGACTATCCTGGCGCCCTTCATACCTTTGGCGGTGCGTATATGCCTCAAACCGCCCGCACCAATACCGAAGATCAATTGAGTCTGGTCCATACGGCTCATCGGGAACTTCGTGAAGAATCCGGTTTTAACTTCGATCTTGAAATACAGCCACCTTTGTTACTTGGGAGAGAATTGCGAATCGGTTTCCTTCATGTTGCCCTGCTGGGAGTGACCATCTCCAGCAAGTCCCTTCTGCTAGCCAAGCCCAATGGCGAGGGAGAGATTGTCACCATTGACTGGAACGAATTGCAAAAATTGTTGCTTGACGATTCATGGGTCCCCGCGGGAAGAGCTCAGGTCCTCGCATGGCTTGCGATCGGGGCCCCACATAGTGCTGGGCGTGCGACCTTTAATGGCATGAACGGGCAGAAGCTATTCGATATCGTAGTCGAGAATCTCATTAGATCTAAGGCCACGACCATCCGCACCTGAAGTGGTGTCCGAGAGCGGTGATTCTCGTATCTCTCGCTCCAGGCCGGTTGATAAGGCGTTCCTAGCCACGCACATAGCGCAAGTGCGTGGCATGAGGACCCGCCAGGACGGTGTCGAGCCGGAATTGCTTCACGGACTCCTGAATGTTCTCGAAGAGACGCCTTCCGCTGGTGAACAAGATCGGCGCCAAGGCGATTTCGAGTTCCTCGATCACACCCATGTCCGCTTCCCCATGATGCTGGCGCCGCTGCGCTCGAAGGTTTTCCGGACCAGATCGTTCACGGGTCCCGTTTCTCCCCCCGGCCCGAACCCCAGTTTGTCGCAGAAGTACTGCGAGGTGATGAGCCAGTGCATCAGTCCGCCGCCCCACTTCACGCCCCAGTTCTTGTAGTCGGGCGTTCCGAAATGCTCCAGGGTCATTCCTTCGGGGGACATGTAGCCGTCGAGGCTAAGGGCGATGTTTACGAATACTTTGCTCATGATTTCCTCTGACGATTCCGGGTATGTAGCAAACATAATCGCCTCGATGGTTGCACGGCTGGAGCAAAAGCTGGAAATGCGGGAGGGATTACCATACACTCTGCAAGCCATGCGCCGTTTTCCCTCCCGCAAACCGGGTGTCAGCCTTCCCAAACTCATCCTAGCCGCGGGCGCCGGCCTCTATTTCCTTTGGTGGTCCCGCGACCCTTCGCAAGGGCAGTTCCTGGACATGGTCAACATCCTCGTCCACGAGGCCGGGCATACCGTCTTCCGGCCTTTCGGGGAATACCTATGCGCGGCGGGCGGATCCATGCTGCAGGTGATCATGCCCGCGGCCTTCGTTGTCCATTTCTTCCGCCGCAAGGATCCGTACGAGGCGGGAATGGTGTTGTTGTGGGTGGGGCAGAGCGCTTTGAACGTTTCGGTCTACTCGGCGGATGCTGTGAAGATGGAGCTTCCCTTATTGGGTGGGGATGCCGTAACGCATGATTGGAATTACCTGCTGGAAGAGGCGGGGTTGTTGAAGGAGACCTGGTTGGTGGCGGGGCTTATACGGCTATCCGGAACCTTGGCCATTCTGGCGGGGATGGTGATTGCCCTCACCTACGCAGTGAAAAAGCCCAGCGACGGCGTAAATTTGCCGGGCGGGATCGTGTAGTTTTGCCGCCCATTCTCTCAGGGCTTCTGGGTTTCGTATTCGAGCCGGAGCCTGGCGGCAGGGAGAACCGAAGCATGAAAACGCACCTCGTCCAGCAGGCCGGAGTAGGGTTTTTCCTGGGCCGAACCCATGAGCGCCTTGCCGATGCGCAGCCCGGCGGCCGAATCCACCTGGAGCGGTTCCTGCGGCACGCTCTCGGAAACCTTGATCCCATTCATCCAGGTCGACATGGTCTTGGCCGCTGAGTCGTACACCACGGCCACGTGAGTCCACTTCCCAAGATAATCCCCCGCGTCGAAGACATTCTGCCAGGGAGCGGTTTCACCGCTCCCTGCGCTATCGAAGGCCCCGAATTGGGCGCTGGAATCCGCACGCAGAAGCAGGTGCACCCCCGCGAACTTCCTCTGCAATCCGAAATCGAGGATATTGGAACGGCCTTTCTCGAGCCCGGCCTTCATCCAAAGGGTGATGGTGAAGCTGGCGTCCCCGGACAGCCCCCGGGGAACGGCGGCGGTGAGGCTCCCCAGATCTCCGGCGAACGATTTGGCGTATCCGGCCAAGCCTTCCACCCTGGCCGTCCCACTGGCGCCGTCCGCGGTGGCGTGGTTTCCGTTGGCAGTGGCATCGCGGTATGTGTTTGGTTGCTTGGCATCCGGTTCGGATAGATGGAGGACGGTCGCGTAGGCAGGGGCTGGGAAAACCTTGGCTCCCGAGGATACGGGAACCGCATCCGGCTGGCCCCAATGCATGGTTATCTCCTGGCCGGGGGCGTTCCAGCGCAGGGAATCGAGGCGCACCCAGATCGCGGCCAGGCTCTCTGTCCCACTCCACCGCTCGATTTCAAAATCCAGGACCTCGCCCCCGGGACCCGTGAAGCGCAGATCCTTGCCGTCCGGGGCGGCCTGCCGGAAATCGAAGTTAGCGGAGGAAAGCCGCACCAGCAGGGGGAAATCGGTGACCGATCCGGAAATACCGGTGTCCGACGAGACGGGTCCCACCTCGATTTTCCGGGCATATGTCCAGGTTTGGAAGGGAGAGGGACTGGTCCTTATGCCCGAAGTCACCTCCAGGTTTTCCGCCAGGACCAGGGCGTCTTTCGAATTCCCATCCACCACCAGGTTGAGGCTGGGATAGTCGCCGGGAGCAACCGACTCCAGGAGGACGGTGCCCCGGGTCCTGGCGGCCGAATCGACCCACGCGAAATTCGAGGCTCCGGGGATGTATAGGTAGCCGCTCCTGCCATTGCCCAGGAAATCCGGCACGGGAATCTCGATTGAGCCGGTAGGCACCACCACTCCGCCCACCGTGGCCTTGGCCTCCATTTCGATCCGGACTCCCGGGACCCGGCAACGGTAGCCCGAGATAGTGTCGGTGAATTCGAGGTTGTAGGTGCCGGGCCGCAGATCCTGGAACAGATAAGCGCCGCGGCCATCGGTCCTGGTTTCCGGTGGGCGCTTGGATCCCTCGGGCATGGCGCCGTTGTAGTCCTCCTCGAGGAGGACCACCCGGGCCCCGTTCACGGGCCGGTTTTGTCCGTCGCGCACCATGCCGGCAAGGCCGTTGGTGGTTTCGGAACCGGAATTTCCGCCGCCTATGCAGCCCGATAGGCAGCCCGATACGAGGGCGCAAAGGGCGGACAAGGCGGAAAAGGCCGACACCCTGAGGAGGCTGAAAAGGATCGACCGGACAGGCCGGGGCATGCACCTGTGGCTCATTCCTTATCCTCCCCACAATGTTCCTCGCCAGCATGCTCGTCGCCGGGCGGTTCCGCGTCGTTTCCCTGCTCCGGGGCATTTTCCTTCTCGACCGAGTCCTCCCCGACCAAGGTCAGGGGAAAGGCCTGGAAATTGATTTGGTAGACGCAATCGGGATCATCGCTATCCGACATCATATGCATGATGGACTGGCGCAGTTCGCGGATGCGCTGCCTGATCTCCTCCAGGTCGCTGAACTTGATGGCCACGGTGATCGTGGAGATGTCCCGATGCTCCTTGGGATCGTCGCAAAGGGACTGCCTGGCCAGGTTCAGGCTTTCCAATTGGAAGTTCCTTATGGCAGTCGACTGCCATTTCTCTCCGGTGGTGAGGGGCGGGCCCACCACCTCGTAGCGCCCGGACTTGTTCCTCTCCATAATCCCCAGGTCCGTCAGCAAGCGGATGCTTTCCTCGGCCTCCTCCGCCGTGACGGCCGGATGCAGACGCGAGGCCAGGTCCTGATAATCCCCGGTGAACTCGTAGAAGGTAAGCAGGCTGCGGATGGCGCTGTGGTACCACTGCTGGTAATAAACATACTGGCTTATCTCGAGGGGCCGGCTTTCCATGCCCCGGAGGGAGATGAGCTTCTCGAAATGGATCTTGATTTCCGCCGGGACCTTGGCACGGCCGTAGTGGACCAGGGCTTCGAAATACTTGGCTTCCGCCTCTCCCAGCTTGCAGAGCTTGGCGACGGCGGGAATGGCGCGCTCGGGCAGGTGGACCTTTCCCTGGGTCACCTTGACCAGGAAACCCGGGTCGATGCCCAGGAACCGGCCCATGTACCGGTAGGAGAAGAAGGCGTTCTGCCCCTTGCGGAATTCGTAATAATCCTTTATGTAGGCGGTATAGCTCAGGTATTCGAAGATGTTCAGCATGGCAAGGCGTTCGGGAGCCCGGTCGCCTGCGACCCGGCCGGTCCCCGTTGCGCCGCTCCTCCCACGGTTCAAGTCTGCTAATATACGGCCTCTATGAGGGATCCGTCCCAAATATATGGGCTTGCGATCCAGCCGTGGCTGGCGACACCCCAAAAAGCGTTGAGGCGTCAAGCTCAACGCCTTATACTGCGCCCTGGAGGCCGGAATTCCGCACCCAAGGCATTCCTTGTTGATGAGGCGGGTTCAACGGTTTCTGGCGGGGATCGCTCCCGTCCGCCCGGGGGCAGAGGTAGGTTAAGGTCCCTCCAGCGGCCGAGACAAATCCCAAAGGGAGAGAAAAATGAATCGAACGGATTACTTCCTCCTCGCGGGGCTTCTGGCCCTGCCCGTGTACGTAGCCGCACAAACGATTCCGGCGACGCCGCCATCGGGGTACTACACTGCCGTAGCCGCGAATCCGAAGGGCACGGTCACCAACATAACCTATGGATCCAGTTACAAGGCGAGAGTTTATACTCCGCCGGGCTATTCAACAAGCCGGAAATATGCCTCCATGTACTTGCTGCATGGCTCGGGCGGTAGCGAGGCAAGTTGGCACGATAATGATCTGTATGCGCACATCCAGCTCGATAATCTCATCGCGCAGCAAAAGGTCAAACCCTTCATCATTGTTTTTACAAGAAATGACATGAACAATTGGGCCTTCGGGCCGATTCTGTTTAATGAGCTGATCCCCTATGTGGAAAAAAATTATTCCGTCTCTACCGACCCCGATAACCGGGCCCTGGGCGGCCTTTCCATGGGCGGCATGCAAACGATCAATTTCGGATTTCCGAATGCGGACAAATTCCATTATCTCATGCCCTCTTCCTCCGCGCCCGGCATCCAGGGTCAAAGCCAACTGTTCCCGAATGGCGGGGCGCTCGCCAAGGCGAATTTGAAACTGATATTCTTCACCTGCGGTTCGGGCGAAGCGAATTCCTTCGGCTGTCAAAACAATGCTACGGTAAGGGGATATGCTGAAACCAATGGCCTCGGCACCATCATCAAGGAATTCATTGCCCAAGGAGGGGCACATAATGCGGCGACCTGGAGGCCGAGCTTCTGGAATTTCGCCCAGTTGGCGGACGCGGCAGGATTCACGGATGTAGGAACCACCCATGTCAGGGGGAACGACGCTCCTATATTCGCCGCGATGGCGGCTCCCTCCGGGACCGTGGACGTATTCGATTCGCGGGGGAAATTCCTGAAAGGAATCATGGCTTCGGCATTCTCCGATGGAGAAGTCGGCCTTGCGCCCGGATCCTATTTTCTCAAGTGGCAAAGCGGCAATCGGGTCCACGTCAGCCGATATTCAACCGGCCACTGGGGTCAGGGAGACAAGAAATGATGGGACTCAACCTGAAGAGGGACGCATGCTCAATTTAAAGATCCTGAAATGCCCGATTGGAAAAATGCTGCTCGTCGCCGGTTTCATGTCGATTCCGGTATTCTCCCAGACGACGCAGCAAATCGCGCGTTTCGAAGCGCGGACCTTTACCGCCACGAACTCGGTAACCCTACCCTACCGTTTATTCATTCCCGTCAACTACAACGCTGCCATCCGTTACCCTCTCATGACAGCCCTACACGGCAACGGTGAACGGGGATCGGACAACACCAGGCAGTTTTCCCTCAACGTCGCCAAGCAATGGATCGCGGATAGCGTGCAGGCCCGAGTGCCGCATTTCATTCTTGCGCCGCACACAGCCGTGGGGTGGACCGATTTGGCCCAGAGAACCGTGGTGATGGAAATCATCGCGGCGTTGAAAAAAGAATTCTCCCTCGACACAACCCGCTTCTATATCTCGGGTCTTTCCGCGGGCGCGATGGGCACTTGGAATCTAATCAAAGACTACCCCACGGTGTTCGCCGCAGCCGTTCCATGCTCTGGATCGCTTTTCGGCAACAACAACGTGACCACCATAGTGCGCACCCCCTTTTGGGCCTTCCACGGCGACGCCGATGAGACGGTGAATGTCTCCGGAACCAGGGATATCGTGACGGCCGTCGAGAAACTGGGGTATCCCGTGGTTCGTTATATCAGCTCGCAGTATCGCGTCAATCCCACGGTCGTCTCCAACGACTCCTTGGCCAAGGCGGTGAAAGGCGGGGCGAACTTCCTCTATTCCGAGATAATCGGCGGCAATCACTTTGCCGGATGGAATGAAGGTTGGGCACATCCCCTTATCCCAGGCTGGGTGTTTTCCAAAACTAAACCCGCGAGCACCACGGGGATCGTACTCACTCCTAAAAACTCCCACCACAGGGCCTTCTCGTCGACCGACTTGTTTTTCTTTTCCCTGGACGGCAAACGCATCGATTCGCGTCCGGGTGTTTCCATCAGGAATATGCCCGTATTATTGGTGGAGCGTCCCTAAAGGTACGCTTCCGCCTACACCCCTCCCCAAAAGGTCGCCGAAAATCCGTTTTTCCAATGCGAAAAACACCGGATTGCAATAGATCTACGGGAATCTACTACGTCAACATTAGGGGGGGCACCTTGTTTCAGAGACTATTCTTTTGTACGGCATTTTTTGCCGGTTTTACGACCCAGGCACAAATGATCAATTTACGCGGCACGGTGACCAATAGCGGTGGACAAGGAATTTCCGGAGCTATCGTCACCCTGGTGGGACAGACTTTAAAGGATACCACAGACGCCAAGGGCGCATATGCCATTACACAGAGCTCATCGGCGATTTCACCGGGTATGTTTCTACACGATGAGAATATCGTGATCGATCGAGGCGTGTTGGCACTCAACCTCGCCGCTCCCGCTTCCGTGAAAATCGAAATCTTCGATATAGCCTCCAATCTGCTCAAAGAAAAAACTTTCCCGGAGGCTCCGGCCGGAGAATTCCGCTGGAACATCAATGAAGATTTCGGCGCGGCTAACCTGCTAATTGTCCGTGCGACCATCGGCGGACGCGTCTCGACATTCCAATATTTTCCGCTTAGCGGCGGCAGATATTCCGTGAAGTCGGCTGAACGTTCCTCCCCGGGTAAAGCGCTGGCTAAAACCACGGTCGGGGCGGCTCTTGCTTCGCTGGAATTCAAGGCCAATGGTTATGGAACCAAGGTTGTGGAAGTATCCACCTACACGGATTCCGTCAATGTGACCCTGGCGACGGGGACTGCCGACAGGTGGGGCGGCCTCAAGAACGCCCCGATCAAAAGCGCCGGGTGCGGGAAGGCGCTGGGAGTCATCTCCAAATCCGGCACTTACCATATTGCCAGTTCTGGTGGCCGGGGAGACTACATCGTCGATGTCCCGACCGGTTACGATAAGGACACACCCTACCGCTTGATTTTCGGCAATCACTGCTTGGGCGCCAGTGCCGCAAGAGTCGCGGAAGCCGAAAAGGGGTCTGCGGGGGATGACCTGAGCGGATATTATTCCATCAAAACCATGGCGACCAAAGACAATGTCCAGGCCATTTATGTTGCTATGCAGGGAGATGCGGGCGGTACCTGGAGTCTACCAAATGACTCAAAATTCTGGAACGACGTACTCACTTTGGTCGAAAGCAATATGTGTGTTGATACCACACGCGTCTTCGTCACTGGTTTCAGCTTCGGCGCCATGTTCTCGTATGTGCTTTCCTTGGAATATCCGGAAAAAATCCGGGCCGTGGCCACCTATGCTCCCGCCAACTATAATATGACTCAGCCAACCAACAGGCAAATCCCGATTGCCTATTACCAGACAACCGGTACCACCGATGGCACCTGCCCCTGGGTCAGTAATGACGCGCAGAAAAAGGGCGGGAAATATTGCCTCCTGCAGCATATGCAAGACAATGGGTGCACTTCCACCGCTACTGATATCAAGATTGCGACCAGTAGCACTCATGTCTCCACAGAATTCACGGGATGCAAAGAAGGATATCCTGTGAAATTCGGTTCCTTTCAAGGCGGACACCAAGCCGTGCATACTGATCCTGGGACGAACTTTAACTGGATCGAAAAAGAAGCCTGGGAGTTTTTCAAGCGATTTTAAACGTTTCGGCCGGCACGGATGAGTGCCGGCCATACTTTCGTTACCGAAGGTTCAGTGGATCAAGATGGTTTTTTAAACGCTATCGATGAAGCTTTCTACCTGGGTCCATCCGGCCGTTGGCCGCATGGTAGCGCCCATTATGACGGTAAACGGCCTTGCCCGTCGGTAGGGAAGCCTTTAGACCGGCCCCCGTCCGCGATTCGCGTTTTAGCCCCCGTACGCCCGCGCCCGCGTTCGGCACCAGCTGGTTCTCAAGATAGAACTGGCTGCCTTCGGCCCAATCCTTGGCGAGGATATCCAAGTCCCCATCGCCGTCGAGGTCCGCCACGGTAGCGTCATGGATGCGTAGGGGCCCTTCCAGGATCACGTGTTCTTCCCATTGGCCGCCGTGCCCGTCCAGGTTCTCCCAGAGGTAAGCCTTGGGGACCCCTTCCGAGCTGGACGAGCCCGCTGAAAAAAGATCGGGATCGCCATCGCCGTCGAAATCGGCCAGAATCATGGAATGGAAATCCTGACCGTCTACGGAATCCTTGACCAAATGCCTTTCCCAGCGCAGCCCTTTGCCGTCAGGATTGGCGAACCATGCCACGCGGCCGTTGGGCGCATCGCATTCGGCCTCGACCAGATCGTTATGCCCGTCCTTGTCGAGATCGTAAACCAAGGCGCGGCCGGATAGACCCCATCCTCCCGTGCGCTTAGCCCCGAAGGGAATGCCTGCATGTTCGATCCAGGCCGTGCCTTTCCCGTGCGCGTTCTCAAACCATCGATCCATGCGGGACACGTCCATGTCCCCGTCGCCGTCGATATCGCCGGCCGCCAACCCTCCATGCTGCAGGGGATCATCGGTAAGCCCATTGATCATGTGTTCCTGCCAGGGGCCGCAGGCTGAGTCGGCCGGTGGAGTCCGGAACCACCGGATGCCGTAATTATCGATAGTAAGAACGTCCAGCTTACCGTCGCCGTCGAAGTCGGCGGTGTAGATGTCGTGGACGTATTCCAGGGTGGAGTAGCGGCAGGCCGTAAAGGCCGGGTCAGGGGCGCCGGCGGGCAAGCCGCCATTCGGGAAGCCGGGATTCCGGTACCAGAATCCGGAAGAGACCTTGTCGATCCATCCGTCACCGTCCACATCCATGAGGGCCGCGCCCACGTCGGTCAATTCGGAATCGCTGACAAGCCGCCGCTGCCAACCGTCGGACTTGTGCTCAAACCACCAGCTGCGACCAGGGCGTCCGTTTCCGCCGAAGAAATCGGAATCGCCATCGTGATCGATGTCGGCGGCGAGCAAGGTTTCCTTGTAAGAAAAGCCTTCGGGGGTAATCGGGCGCAAAACGAACGGCAGGGGAGCCCAAATCGCAAATCCGATTTGGAACAGGAAAAAAAACCCGAAGACCATGATTCTCGGCATGACAGATAATCTAATGCCTTCCCGGACTTCCCACAACGGAGGTCAAGCGCTCCCCCTCTAGGACCATCGACTTGATTTCGCCTGGTGCTTGCGTAAGCGAACGACGTGCCGACAATGGCGCTGTCGGTTCGAGTGTGTGGTTATCCGGCCTCTCTATAATTCCCGTTGTCTTCATTTTGAATCCGACTGAATCATATTCTTGATTTTTTCGGCTTTTTCAAAATGGTCCAATTTCTTTGTCTGAATCCACCATGTTGCAGCTTCCATGAGGGCTTCTGGGTCGACATTCCTATTTGAGAAGAAAGCATAAAAAGACAATCCTACATCCGATCCTTTGCTCTGTAGTTTCCTGTCGCAGATTTGAATGATTTTATCTCTTAGGCTTTTTCTCATTTTTCGATTTGTTGCTTTCGGATTTCCGGTTCGCTTCAATTTCTACCCGCCCCCAAAAATACTCACTTTCTTTGACCTGCTCGTATTCGAGCAGGTCAACCTTTCGAGGACCATGTCGCCCAACGTTTCCGGTATGGTGAAGTGGGTTTTGGGGTGACGCCCGATTAGTGAGGATGTAAGCGGAATGGGGTTTATAACCCCTGGAGAGAACGCCCGCAACGAGCCATGAAGATGGGTTGATCCAAACTAACGTAGATAAAGGAAATGGCTTTCAGAGATAGTCAGTACCGCCGCAGACCAATCTGAATTGCCGGGCGCACCCCAAAATCCATCTGAGCGGAGCCCCGAGTGAGCATTGCGAGCGATGTAACATGCCGGTGTTGGGTGGTCGTGGGCCCCGGTTTTTCTTTGGAGGCGCTTTTTCATTCCAATTGACGAATCTTGGTTAAAGAGAGTTGGTTGTTATACGGCGAAGCACCATTTTTAATGGTTGCATTGTTGATGCAGATATACATCAATTTCTGGTTTCCATGCTGGTTATATAGAACCACTTCCTGTTTTTCCGCCTTTATAAATTCAGGATAGCTAATTCTTTGGGAATTTGTAAACAACATCTTCCGCTAGAATCATTTTATCTAAATCCATGCATTTGCCATCATTAATTATCCGAAGGTGCATGCTTTTGAGTTGATTACTTCTCAAATCGCTAGTCATATTCGCGTTGTAAGATGGAGCGTATTTGTTAATCAAGACCTTTTCAATATCAGAGATCATATTTTTCCAAGTTTCAATCGAGCCTTTGTCTGTCGGTTTTTTAATCGAACCAACGTAGATCTCAAAATCGGAACTGTCACAAAATCCATGCTTTTTGAGCCTTCCAGAAAAGGAACTCCCGGCCGTTCTTCCGATATACAGCAAAACTTTGTCCGAGCATTTTCGCTTCTTGCTACAATAGATTTCGTGGGGGCCATAGATTTGGTAGATACCAAAATCGTCGGTGAATTCGTTCGTTATAGTTTCGCGAGGAAATGGTCCTTCCCATTCAAGAATGATGGTATTACTATCGGTTGGGTCCTTCTTCATCTCCATATTTGTTTCCTTTTTATTTCTTGAACAACAAGACATTGACCCGCATTTTCTCAGATTTTACACCCAAAAAATACTCTCAAATCCATTGCCCGTAGGGCACTTTTCGACGCCTATGTCGCCTGACGTTCGCGGCATAGCGAAGTGGGTTTTCGCTGTCAGGCTTGCAACGCGAGGACGCGGCTGGAGTGGGGCTTATGCCCCCCGGAAGCCGCTCCCACAGCGTGCAATCAGAACCGCTGAGGCTAGCTGACGTAGCCTATAGGAGAGGATCGCGGAGAAGGTTAGTGCAGCCCGAAGCATTGTTCGAATTGCCAAGCCGGAGCGAAAATCCATTTGGGCGAAACCCGGAGTGAGGAGGGGCTCAACAATGTCGAAGGTCGAGCGAAGTGATATGGTGATGTTGTGTTTAGTAGTGGTGCGGTTGTTGCCGAGCACACGACGTGTGAAGCAATATGGGACTACGAAGGACTCATTATTCTTTACTTCCCGTGTACTTTTCATTTTATTTTGATTTTTGTTACCAATAATTGTCCGATGCGTTCAATAGGATTGTACCGTAAAAGTTTTAATTAAATAAATGCGAGAGGTTACAACGGAGGCTCCAAATAATTTCAATTTGAATTGTGGTCTGTTTTAGAACTGGCAAACACCTTGGTTTACCTCTGTGCTTCTATTTTCCCAAGGTTACCAAGTAACCTTGAACGTCTTGGTATAGCATACTTCTTCAGCCCTCAACTCAAACAGATATTCGCCTGGGGCAAGCTTGCCAAATGCAATACTTCCTTTAGCTTCATGCAGGTTCATACGTTGACTTAGAGTTGCCTTCCGGCCAGAAAGAGTATAAATCGTGGCCCATACAGGTTTATCCTGGTATTCTTTCGGCACAGAAAAAGAAATTGCATTTCGATTCATACGAAATAAAAAATCTATTGTTGAAATTTGTATGGGAGTAATGCCTACAGGGTCCTGAGGCGCGGTGAAAATCGTTCTACTTATGTCCACCACTATAATTTGCTTGCCAGTCCAAGCTATGGAAACCGCCAAGGGCGATCTGATTTCAGATTGCCCGCTTGTATTTATTGCGGACCAAGTCAAACCGTCAGGCGAGGTTTCAATACAACCACCGTAGACACCCCAGCCACCGGCTATGAACTGAGTTCCAGTGTAAATTATTGAATATGTAGAATGTGGAATGCATCCTTGTATAGTAGTGGGTTTTTGCGTACTTAAGGTCCAGTTCACGCCGTCAGGGGATGTCCTAATTCCCCCCCCATTGAAACCACCTACGAATAGTGTGCCAGTCCAAATTATAGTCCACGGTGAGAGGGTCCCCAAACCTACTATAGTCCAATTCACACCATCGGCGGATTTGAGAATGTTTTCTCCAAAAATGACTAATTGGGTATCTGCCAGGACCACGAGTTTTAGAGATTTCGTAGTTCCCGAATTCCTAGTAACCCAGGTTATGCCATCAAGTGAGGTGAGGATGGTGCCCATATCGCCCACAGTTACAAGTTGAGTTCCTGTCCACGTTATAGAGCGTAGCGATACTTGTGTATTCGAACTAATTAAATTCCAGTTAGTTCCATCGGGCGAGGTGAGAATAGTACCGGAATCACCCACAGCCACGATTTGCTTGCCAGTCCATGCCACGGAAAGTAGAGAGTTCGATGTTCCCGAACTTAAAGACGTCCAAGCAATACCGTCCGGGGAAGTGAGGATAGAGTCGCCTACGGCCACTAGCTGGTTCCCAGTCCATATTACGGAGGTAAAATGTTTCGCCCCGAAACTGCTCGGATACCGCTTAGTCCAAATTGATTGCCCAAATGCATGAGCCGCTATACCCAAAAATAAATACGTAAAAATCAACTTACGAAATCTTAGCATTCTTCCAAACTCCTTTTAGGAGTATACGCCTTGAAATAGCTGGCATGTTACCCCTTATCACAATATTCAAATTATTTCAGCAAATTTGTTTCCCTGGCCAAGGGCATCGAGGAAATAGAGTTCTTTAATCTTCCTTTCTGTTCATTTTACGGAATTCCCGCCGCACACGACGTGTGGCGATTTGTTTTTTCAGCACCCACATTGAATACAACTAGCGCTTGTGCGGAGCTCGCCTCTCCACAGGCGCTAGTTGGGTGACTAGTGTGATGTTCATAGCACTACTGGTGGTACCTAGACTCCCGCCCAAAACTTACTTTTGTCGGCCAAGTCCACCCCCTTTAAAACCTTCGCGCTTCCCCGCATCCTTTTCGAATTTATTGCCTCAGCCCCCGAAAGAGAATATCATATCGAATCTGATGAAAAATAAGCGTCGTATTCCCATCCCGAACCAGCTCCAAAGTATCCTTAAAAAAGGGATGAATATCACACGTCTGCTTATCGTTTCACCCCAATAACCGCCGGCGATTTCCGGAGAAAGAATCTGTCCATGAAAGAATCCGGCACTCTCCTTCTTCCCGCCCCGGTCCAATTCCTGATTCTCGGGGACTGGATTCTTTTCGCCATTCTTTCCTTCATTGCCTTCCAGAATCCCACCCGCTGGACTTCCGGATCCAAATGGGTTGTCTATTCGGGGTTGGCGATCATGAGCCTATGGATCATGTTCTTTTGGTGGTGGACGGCCAATTCCGGTTCAGGGAATTGGCGGTTCGCATGGAGCCAACTTGTTCCCACCTTGGTTAAGGTATCGTGCCAGGTGCTCCTGCTGGGTATTGCCCTCATCATACTGTACAGCCTCAGTAAGCAATTGGGGGAAAAAACCTTGCCGCATCTGTTGGGCATCGAGTTTAAGTTTCCTTCCTTCCCCAATGCCCAGGTCATCCTTCCCGGGATCGTATGGGCCGGGTCTGTTTTCATGGCGGTCGTCTGCGCCTGGTTCCTGTTCCTGGCGGTTCAGGCTTATGGCCTCGTCTCTCCCTTGGGTTTTGGCGCATTTGCGGGTTTGCTCTTGGTTTCGGGGTCCTGGTGGCAGTATCGCTGCCTCGCAAAGGAATTGGCCAAGGAATTGGCGGATAAGACGGCGTATTTACGATCGGTGCGGGAGAATCCCTCCGCGCAACCGGATTCTTTGACCATGAGCCGCTATCGTAGGCTGGTGGAGTACAGGTTGGGGACACGCGAGTGGAACGCCATGACCTTCCATCGCATGGCGGATGAACCGTATGGGCTGGCGTACCGGTTTCCGGGCTACCTGATCGGAGTGGAACAGGCCAACCGGTACTTGATCGATGTGCCTAAGGGCGATAATGTGACCGCGGCCGGGAAAAAGGAGAGCGGCATTGCTCCCTTGCTGAATGATCGCCGCCGTACCTTCGTTTCCCATATTTTCGAATTCGATGATCGGAATCCGGGCACGCGGGGTGGGGCCGATGCGCCTAGTGCCGAGATGGTGCGGACCAGAAAGATCTACAACATTTATGAAAGCCCGGATTATGATCAAGCCTTTAAGCGCGGTTTCGATGCCTTGGATACCTTGCGGGGTCTCTTGGACGCGAAGCTGGCCGTGACCAATGGCGAGGTTGTGGCGGGAGCCCCGGCGCCATCGCGGCGCAAGGCCGGCGCCTATACCCATATCCTCGTCTATTGCATGGGCTGGAATACGGATCAGCAGGAGTCAATGCGCAATTACAATAGCCTAATGGGATTCCTGGCCGAGGCGGCGGAAAAGTCAGGCGGCGGTGAGGCCTTCCGTCCCCTGGTCATCGGGTTGACCTGGCCTTCGGAATGGAGCGCCATGAAAGGGATCAGCTATGTGGCCAAGGCCGGCGACGCGGATGAGACCGGTTTGGTTTGGGGCTCCTATCTGCTGAAGAAGGTTTTAAAGCCGTTGAAGGTCGACTATGCCTTGCCCCTGGTCGTAGTAGGCCATAGTTTCGGGGTGCGCGTGCTGACGCGGGCGGTGGCTAGCAATCCCGATTGGGTCAAGGGAGCGGACGGGGGGGAGCCCTATGTCGATGAATCGGACAAGGTGAAGGAAATCGATTTATTCGTGGGCTTGCAAGGGGCCGTCAGCGCCAACCGCTTCGTGAAAACCGGGCCCCTGATCAGCGGGTGGGTGGAAGGATCGCCCTATGCCAAACTTCCGGGCATGGCCACGCGTTTTATCCTAACCTGGGCCAATGGCGACAAGGCCAATCCCATTGCGGCCTATGTGACCGGAGCCCATCATGTGGGTGGAAGGTTCGGTAATGAGTTTTGCCTCCAGCACAAAGAGGCCTTTTGGCCCGTGCTGTTTGCGGCCGAGAAGGGGGTAGAGGGCGACAAGGATTGGGGACGTTGGCCTTACGACCAACCCGGACGCTTGTTCCAGCCGGATTCGGGATGGACGGATCTATCGCCGGAAATGGATGGGAAAATCATCACCATGGACGTGTCCGGCATCGTCAAGGACCAGCCCTACGGCAAAGGGGGCGGGGCCCATAGCGACATTTACACGCCCGAAATAGGGCGCTTCCTGTGGAAGTCCATAGTGGCCTTCGCGCCCTGAGCCTCCCGGGGGCATCTCCTGAGGTAGCCCCCAATTAACCGAGACCCGGATCAAATATAATAGAACGTTCATTCCATAATGTACATTTTTAACTGGAACGATCGTTCCATTAAAAAAGGATGCATTATGCAGAATCTAAAAGGGAAGAACGCGGTAATTACGGGCGGCAACAGCGGGATTGGGTACGCTACGGCCAAATTGATGAAGGAGGCCGGGGCCACCGTGGTCATTACCGGGCGCAATGCGGAAAAGGTGCGGGGCGCGGCGGATGAGTTGGGGGTAAAGGGTTTTGTCGGCGATGTGTCCGACGTGGCCGCCATAACCAGGCTGGCGGCCGATGTGAAGGCGGCCATGGGAACGGTGGATATCCTTTTCGTGAATGCGGGCGTGTTTTATCCGACGCCGATCGGGCAAATCGACGAGAAGCTGTTCGACGTGCAAATGGGTATCAATTTCAAAGGCGCGGTTTTCACCCTGGAAAGGTTTTTGCCTTTGCTGAGCGAGGGCGCTTCGGTGATCAACCTGTCCTCCGTGAATGCCTACACCGGCATGGCCAATACCGCGGTCTATGCGGCCAGCAAGGCGGCCATGAACTCCTTTACCCGCACGGCGGCCACGGAATTGGCGCCCAGGAAGATCCGCGTGAATGCCATCAATCCCGGTCCCGTGACCACGCCCATTTTCGGGAAGGCGGGATTCGATGAGGCGGCCATGAGCGCTTTCGGGGCGGCCGTGATCAACCGGATTCCCCTCAAGCGATTCGGGAATCCGGAGGAAATAGCTAAATTGGTGGTGTTCTTGGCCTCCGATGACTCCTCCTTCATCACGGGATCGGAGTACAATATCGACGGCGGCATCAATGTGAATCCTATACTATTAGGGTGACGTTGGATATGTAAGGAATCCATGGGCCGACCGAAAGAATTTTCCCGGGAAAAGACGCTCGTCAAGGCCATGGAATTGTTCCGCAAGCAAGGCTATCATGCCACCTCCATCGACGATCTGGTGCAGGAATTGGGCGTCAATCGGGCCAGCCTGTACGAAACCTATGGGGGCAAGCGCGAGGTCTTCGCCGAAGCCTTGGACATTTATACCCAAGGGGCATGCTTGAGAATGAAGGCCTTCCTGGACGCCCAGAAAGGCGTTAAGGAGGGCATCAGGAATCTATTCCTGGCCAGCCTTCAGGACATGAAATCGGGACCGGTATCGGTGGGCTGTCTGGCTTTGAATACCACCATCGAGCTTTTGCCCCTCGACAAGGAAGTGAAGCCTTGCTTGCTCGGGCATCAAAAGCGCATCCAGGGCTTTTACGTGGATTTCATCCGCAAAGGCATGGCCACGGGTGAAATCGCCTCCGGCAAGGATGCCGATGCCATAGCGGAATTCCTGTACGCCTTCTTCGCCGGGCTCGGCGTCCTCGTCAAGCTTCAACCGGATGAGGCGCGGCTGATCCCGGCCATCGATGAGGCGCTTAAGGTTCTCGACGGTCCCTAACCGTATCAGAAGGAGTCGCATGCTATCGCCAATCCATGCCCTGGCTTGGGTTTTCGTCCTGGGTTTCGCGCTGACCCAAAGCGCATCCGCCGGAACCGTGGAGGATTTGGACGCATGGCTCAAGCTGGATCGCAATACCCGGCCCGCTTTGACGACCCAGGCTTTCTCGAGCGCGCCTCTCTCGGCCGCCGAAAGCGAATCGGCGCGCCAGTTGATTTGGGCCGAGCGCATCGCCTGGGTCAAGGCGCAATGGGGGAGCCAGTGGACCGGGAAGCGCCTTTCCCAGGGCGCTTTGCAAATGCCTTTCGACTATCGCATCTACGGGGCCAAACCGGCGGCCGGCTACGACTTCTACATCTCCATGCATGGCGGCGGCGACGCCGCTCCCGAGGTGAATGATGAGCAATGGGAGAACCAAATCATCCTGTACCATCCTCCGGGGGTATACTTGGCGCCGCGGGCGCCTACCGATGCCTGGAACATGTGGCATCGGGAACATATCGACGGCTTCTTCGATCGCCTAATACAGTTGGCGGTGGCCTATCAGGGCGTGAATCCCGACCGGGCCTATGTGATGGGTTATTCCGCCGGCGGCGACGGCGCCTACCAGTTGATCCCGCGCATGGCCGATCGGTGGGCGGCGGGAGCCATGATGGCGGGCTATCCCAATGCCGCCTCGCCGGTGAACCTGCGCAATATCGGCATGAACCTGCAAGTGGGTGGATTGGACGCGGCCTACAACCGCAACACCTTGGCGGTGGATTTCGGCAAGCAGATCCAGAAGCTGCAGGATGCCGATCCCGGCTTCTATAAATACCAGGTCAAGTCCTATCCCGACAAGGGCCATTGGATGGATCAATTGGATACTTCGGCCCTGCCTTGGATGCAAGCCTTCACCCGCGATCCCCATCCCAAAAAAGTCGTATGGCTCCAGGACACCACAGTGGGTTCCCCGCTAGCGACCACGGATCCCAAGGTGAAGGATCCTCCGACGCAATGGCGCTTCTATTGGGTGGGCCGACCCGATCGAAAAACGACGCCGCGTCAAGGCGCCATCACTGCCGTCATCTCCGGACAGGAGGTGCGCATCGAGTCCACCAACCTGGATTCGGTGGAGATTTGGCTCAATGACAAGCTATTGGATCTCTCGAAACCGCTTTCCGTGTATTGGAAAGGCGCCAAGGTGTTCGAAGGCGCGCTGACACGCACGGCAGCGACCCTTTTCCGCAGCGTGGATTTGCGCGGGGATAAGGAGCTGGTTTACCCGGCTATGTTAACGGTGAACTCCCAAGGCGTGGGCGCGACGTCCTTGGCCAGGAACAAGGCGCCGAAGCCGGACGGGAAGAACCGGATGCGCGCGGAATGGCGGAATAGGATCACGGATTTGAACGGCCGCATGGCGCCGGCCCGCCCGGGCAATACGGCTCACGTGGTGATCCCCTGAACGCTGGGATACGCAATCAAAGCGCAGGCCCGGCCCTGTTCGCGTTATTGAAGCGAAACGTGAGCAAGCATGTAGCCTTTACCCACGCGGAAATGGATGCTTTCTGTGCCTCTTTCAAACCGCGTCAGGTAAAGAAGAAGGAATACCTCTTACGTGAAGGGGAAGTGTGCCGCTTCGAGGGCTTCGTCACCCAGGGGTGTTTCCGGATTTTCACCACCGACAGGGAAGGCCTGGAAAGCACCCTCTATTTCGCCGTGGAGGATTGGTGGGTCACCGACATCGATAGCTTCACCAATCACGCCCCCGCCCACCTGTCCATCCAGGCGCTGGAGGACGGCGAAGTCCTATTGATCGAAAAGGCGGATAAAGAGTCGATCTATGCTTCCATGCCTAAAGTGGAAAAGCTGTTCCGTATCATGACCCAAAAGTCCCTGGTGGCGCTGCAACGTAGGGTCATCCGCAACCACACCCTCACAGCCGAGGAGCGGTACCTGCATTTCCTCGGCGCCTACCCCGACATCGCCCGCCGGCTGACCAACCTCCATGTCGCCTCCTATCTGGGCATCACCCACGAATTCGTAAGCAAGATCCGCCGCAAACTCGCCCGCAAATGACCGGGAATTTATTGAACTAGTTCAAGGCAGATCGATCCCGGCCATGGTTATCTTCAGATCATTACGCAAGAGGAGCGATGACCATGAATGCGAATGCGAACAGCTTGAAATACGAAGTCTATCGGGCGGATGCGAACAGCTTCCACGTCGGATCGGTCCTGATATCGGGCGAAAAAGACGCGATCCTGATCGATGCCCAGTTCACCCTCGCGGATGCGCACCGGGTTGCCGCGAATATCCTGGCGGCGGGGAAAAATCTTACCGCCATCTATATCAGCCATGGGGATCCCGATTACTACTTCGGTTTGGACGTGCTTCGCCAGGCCTTCCCGGCCGCGCGTATCTGGTCCACACGTCCCACTCTGGAGCATATCCGCAAAACCTTTGAGAAGAAGCTCGCCGTTTGGGGGCCCAAACTGGGTCAGAACGGGACCAAGAACGTCGTTTTCCCCGAAGTTCTGGAAGGGGATAGCTTGCAGCTGGAAGGGCATGCTTTGGTGATCAAGGGCCTGGAGGGTCCATCGCCGGATCGCACCTATGTATGGATCCCGGATTTGAAGGCCATCGTGGGAGGCGTTAACGTTTACGACAACCTGCATCTTTGGACCGCGGATGCGGGCACCAAGGAAAAGCGCCAGGCCTGGCTTTCCATCCTTAGCGGCATGGAAAAGCTCGGCGCCGAGATCGTGGTCCCCGGCCATGCCTTGGACGACCGCAACCTCAACGCCAAAGCAATCGCGTTTTCCAAGAACTATCTGACGGTGTTCGATCAGGAGGATGAAATAGCCAAGGATTCCGCGGAATTGATCTCGGCCATGCAAATGCTGTATCCGGACGCGCAGTTGGGTATCGCCCTGCAATTAGGCGCCAAGGTGACCAAAGGTGAAATGACCTGGTAAGGGGGAAAAGCCATGACCAACCTGGAGATCGTGAAAAGCACCTATGAAGGAGAATCATCGGAAGAGAACGGCAGGAATCTCGAGCGTCACTTGGCTCCGGACTCCACGTGGAGGGAAGCGGAGGGGTTCCCGTACGCCGGCTTCTATCGGGGGTTCGCTGAAGTCGCGGAAAAGGTTTTCGCCAAACTGGCCGGGGAATG
Organism: Fibrobacteria bacterium; assembly: GCA_039926685.1. Lineage (GTDB taxonomy): Bacteria > Fibrobacterota > Fibrobacteria > UBA11236 > UBA11236 > Chersky-265. Next base: position 52,697 of record JBDSWM010000255.1, read on the forward strand.
GATAGGCTACCGTTTCACGCCCGAGGGTTATGTCGCTGATGGGGACAAGGTTGTCGCCTACGGGACCTACCAGGGTACGTTCAAGCGAACGGGAAAGGAGATGCGGGCCAGGGTGGCCCATCTCTGGAAGTTGAAAGACGGAAAGATCATCGCTTTCGAGCAGTTTGTCGATAGCGTACCCGTGGCCAATGCATTGCTGGATACTCCCAACCCATGAATTGATTGAACTCGATCACTCATACCGTAAGGCGTCGATCGGATTCAGCATCGCCGCCTTGCGGGCCGGATACCATCCGAAGAATATCCCCGTGGCCGCGCTGAACAAGAAGGCGATGAGCATCGACGAGGGTGACAGTTTCACCGCCCATCCCTGCAGGGAGGAAAGCAGTGTCGAGACTCCCGCCCCGAAGGCGATGCCGATGAGGCCGCCGAAAAAGCTGATAACCACCGCCTCCACCAGGAATTGCAGCAGGATGTCCCGTCCCTTGGCCCCCACGGCCAGGCGGATGCCGATTTCGCGTGTGCGCTCCGTAACGGAAACCAGCATGATGTTCATGATGCCGATGCCGCCTACCAGAAGCGAGATGGCCGCAATGCTGGAGAGCAGCACCGTCATGGTCTGGGTCACGCTGCCGGCCGTTTGCGCGATTTCCGTCTGGGTGCGGATGGTATAGTCCGCCACGTCGCTGGGCCCCAGATGGAAGCGGTTGCGGAGAACCTCATCGATTTGCGCCGAGGCCTCCGGGATGGCCTCCTCGGACACGGCGGAAGCCGTGAGGTTCTGGGCGTAGGTGGAGCCCACCAGCTTCTTGAGCACGGTGGAATAGGGGGCGATGATGATATCGTCCTGATCCTGGCCGAAGGAGCCCTGGCCCTTCGCTTCCATGAGGCCGATGACGCGGAAGGGCAGATTCTTGATGCGGATGGTCTGGCCCACGGGATTGACGCCTTCGCCGAAGAGATTGGTGGCCACGGTCTGGCCCAGCAAGGCCACCTTGGAGGCGCCCCGCTCGTCGGACATGCTGAAGTTGACGCCTTCGGAAGGATTCCAATTGCGGATTTGCAGGTACTCCGGGTAGGCGCCGAAAACGCTGGTGCGCCAGTTCTGGCCGGCGTACTTCACCTGCGCGCCGCTGCGCGTGGTGGGGGTGATGTAGTTGAGGCCTTCCGCCCCCTTGCGGATGGCTTCCACATCCTCTTCGGTGAGGCGGCTGGAAGTGCCCGCATCCGTGCGCACCGTGCCCGGGCCGCCGCCGCCGGGAAATACGGTGATGACATTGGTGCCCAAGCCGGCTATGCTCTTGGCCACCGTTTCCTTGGCGCCTTGCCCCACGGAGAGCATGGCTATCACGGCCGCGACGCCGATGATGATGCCGAGCATGGTGAGGATGGAGCGCAGCTTGTTGCGCGACAGGGAGCGCATGGCTATCATGAGCAAAGCGGTCATGCGCATGTCAGATGCTCCTATCGGGGGGTGGAAGCTTGGCCAGCTCTTCCGAAGCCTTCAGGGGGGAGTTATTGCGCTCGTCGCGGATCACGTTGCCGTCGCGGAAGACGATGAGGCGGCTGGCGAAATTGGCGATGTCGGGCTCATGGGTCACGAGCACCACGGTGATGCCTTTGACGTTGAGGGCCTGGAACAGGCCGATGATCTCAATGCTGGATCGGGTGTCCAGGTTGCCGGTGGGTTCATCGGCCAGGATCAGCACGGGATCGTTCACCATGGACCTCGCGATGGCCACGCGCTGCTGCTGGCCGCCCGAGAGCTGGTTGGGGTGATGATGGACGCGCGCCTCCAGGCCCACGGCACGCAAGGCCTCCAACGCCTTCCTCTTGATATCCGCAGTGCTGGCGTCGCGGCGGTACAGGAGCGGCAGCTCCACGTTCTCCAGGGCCGAGGTGCGGCTGAGGAGATTGAAGGATTGGAATACGAAGCCGAGCTTGCGGTTGCGCACCAGGGAAAGCTCGTCGCGCGTAAGCGAGTCCACTTCCCGGCCGTCCAGCAGGTATTTGCCGGAGGATGGCGCATCCAGGCAGCCAAGGATGTTCATGAAGGTGGATTTTCCCGATCCGCTCGATCCGCTGATGGCCACGAATTCGCCGCGGGTGATGTCCAGGTCCACCTTACGCAAGGCCTGCACGGTGACATCGCCCATCTTGTAGGTTTTGTTGAGGCCGCGCACCGATACGATGGATTTCACCACCGGCGCCGATCCACCGCTGCCGGTCAATGGTTCCATCAAGGACGGTTCCATCAATGGGCCCTGCCTCCGCTGCTACCGCGGCCGCCCCCGCGCGGCATGCCGAAGGGGGAGGCTGCTGGGGCGTCGCCTGCTTTGGGGGCCTCCACGCCGGTGATCACTTCTACGCCCGCTTCCAGATCGCCTGTGATCTCCGTATGGGTTCCATCCGTGAGGCCGGCCTGCACATGGACCGGTCTGGGTTTGCCGTTCTCCAGGATGAAAACGCGCCCGGAGCCTTCGCCACGGCGTCCTTTGCCTTCCTTGCCGCCCCAACGATGGGCTGAATTGGCATTTGAATCCATTAGCCCGGCACCGCCCGCCATGCGGCCTCCCGCGCTGTCGGATGGGGCGGATTTGCCGGGACGCTTTCCATCCTTGCCGCCCTTCTTGCCCTTGACGCCCATGCCTTCGAAGGGGTTGAAGCGCAAGGCCGCGGCCGGCACTTGCAGCACATCCTCTTTGCGGGCGATGACTATGGTAAGGCTGGCGGTCATGCCGGGCATGAGTTTCAGTTGCGGATTGGGCACGCTGATCACCACATCGTAGCTGACCACGTTCTGCACGGTGACGGGCTGCAGGCGGATTTGCTCGACCTGGCCGATGAAGACGGAATCCGGATAGGCGTCCACGGTGAAGGTGGCCCGCTGCCCGAGGCTGACCTTGCCGATGTCGGCTTCATCCACGGAGGCTTGCACCTGCATCTGGCGCAAATCCCCGGCGATGGTGAACAGGGTGGGGGTGTTGAAGCTGGCGGCCACGGTCTGGCCCACGTCCACGGCGCGCGAGAGCACTATGCCGTCGATGGGGGAGACGATGGTGGCGTAGCGGAGGTTGATGCGGGCCCGGTCCACCTGCGCGCGCGCCGAAGCCAGGTTGGCGGCGGCCACGTCCGCGTTGGCCACGGCGGCATCCAGATCGGACTGGGATATAAGGCCGCCGGAGAAAAGGGCCTGGCTGCGCTTCCGCTCCGAGGCGGCCTGGAGATTCTGGGCCGCCACCTTCTCCACGTTGGAGTTGGCGTCGCTGAGCGCGGCGCGCAGCAAGGTGGTGTCGATGCGGGCGATGATCTGGTTCTTCTTCACCTGGGAATTGAAATCCACGTACAAGGCGGATACGGTGCCGGAAACCTGCGTGCCCACCTGGACGGTCAGCACGGCCTGCAAGGTGCCCGTGGCGGTGACGGAAACCTGCAAGGGGCCTTTTTCCACCGCGGCGGTCCTCCATTTGATCTCGGCCGGCTTGCCGCCCCATATCCAGTAGGCGCCCAGGCCGGCGAGGATCACGACAGCGATGACAACGAGGAGGGATTTGCCTTTGAACAACGACATTATTGTTTGCTTCCGGACTGGGGTGGGACTTCGGCGACCTGCTTGATGAGCATGCCGGAGAGCCTTTGCAGGGCGGCTTCCGCCTGCTTGGCGCTTTGCCGCGCCGTGATCAAGCGCCCTTCCGCATCCAGGAGCCTGGTTTGCGCGTCGCGGAATTCCAGCGGGGAGGAGGCCCCCAGCTTATAGCGCTCCTGCGCCGCTTCGGCCTGCAAACGCGCCACTTGCAGGTTGCCCTCTTCCAGCGAGATCTGCCGCAATCCTGTTTCGTATTGCCGGCGGGCCTGTTCAAAATCGGCGTAAACCTGGTCGATGGCCTGGCGCAGCTTGATTTCATCGCCCCGCAAACCGGCCTTGGCCTGGCGAACGGCCGTGGGCGTGGCCAGGCGATCGAACAAGGGGATGGACAGGTTCACGCTATAGCCGAAGCCGTCGCGGCTGGTGGCGAGGGCTCGATCGGAATTCAGGGCGGCCGGAGTGGCCCCGTAGGAGACCCCCGTGCTCAGGCTGGGAAGCCAGCGCCCGCGCGCCTCGTCCACGCCGTATCCGGAAGCGATCTTACTCGCCTTGGCGGCCGCGATGGAGGCGTTTTTCTGCTCCAGTCCTTTGCGCCATTCGTCCAAGGGAAGCGCCGGGGCCAGGGGAATCGAATCCGCGATGTCGAAGCGGATGGCGGCGTCGCGCGCCAGCAATTGGTTCAGGCTCACCTTGGCCTTTTCCAGCGACAATTCCTGGTTCAGGTAAGAGGAGGAATCCTCGTTGAGATCCGCCTTCGATTGCAGTTGATCCAGCTTGGAACCGGCCCCGACGGAAAGCTTGGCCTCGGCCAGGCGGGCGCGTTCGCGGGAGACGGAGAGCAATTCCGCGATGGCGGAAAGCCTTTGCTTCTGCTGCACCAGATCGTAATAGCCGACAACGACCGATTCCACCAGGTTTTCCAGGGCCCCGCGTTCGGCCAAGGTGGCCTGGCGCTCCCGGGTCTGCAAGCGCCGATAGGCATGGTAATCCTGGAACCCGTCGAATACCTGCAAGGAGACCGAGGCGCCCACCGTAGTAACCGGCACGCTACTGTGCAAGGGCAAAGGCCCGGAATGGTTAACGCTCGCGTCGGCGGACGGCAGGAAAGGGCCCACCGCCCCTTGGCGCGCGATCACGGCCTGGCCCGTTTCCTCGCGCGTCAGCGACAGCGAGTAATTGTTTTCCACCGCCAAGCGGATGGCCTGATCAAGTGAGAGGGTCGGCGCATTTCCCGGGTCCCGGACCGGTTCCGTTCCGATGGTTTGAGCGGTTTGCGCGACAATGGGGACCGGGGAAAAGAGGGCTCCCGCCGCAAGAACGAGAGTAGACCAGGAAATCCGGCTGAGGGTGGGGTTGTAAAGCATGTGGGATAGAAAATACAAGCGCACGGGCCATCCAATCCATTTTTATGCGATTCTTTGCTTTTGGACAGGCAGCATGGCCTCACCGTTCCGGGTATTTACGGGAACGGGTTGGTGGAATAGGCGCCGCGGAAGAGCGGGCCCGTGTTATGCCGGTTTGATCTCGATATAGGTGGGCTGCTTATCGCCGGCCCGGCGGCGATGGATCGGCTGGGGATCCGATCCGTGGGCGTCGCCCGAAAAGGGCGATGCGCCGCCATGCGTGCGCGCCGCGTCCGGAGCATGCATGTGCGTATGGGCCGATGCGTTGAACGCGTTGCCCTCCCAACCATCCGCATGATTAGGGATCACGAAGGCATAGCGGAAGCTTTCCACTTGCGTGCCGAACTTGGCCATCATGTCCCGCATGGGGACTATCCTGGAGCGCATAATCCCCAAACTAACCAATACCCCAAGCGCTTACAAACCCCAATGGTAACCCATAAACCCAAGCAAATCCTAAAATCCCCAAAATGGCCTACTTGATTGGTGGGGGCAATCACGTTATTGCGCCCCATTAGAGTAGGCCAGTTAGGCAGGCCTGTTCAATCGGGCGTGGTATCGCCGCAGCCCTCGGGATTCTCGTCCTCGGCGCGCAGGGTTTCGAATTCGCTTTCCAAGGTTTTCGGGACGAAGACCATGGAATCGGTGCGCCCCCCGGACACGGCGCGGGTCCAGAGCAGCAGGCGATCCCGGAAAGGCGCCTCGGGAAAAGCTTTCAGCAAACTGTCATTCACTGGGAGCAGGCGCACGGTCCCGACCGCAGGCTCGATGCGGAAATCCCATACGCTGTCCCGGCGGTTGCGCAGGATGCTCTTCACGGAGTATTCGCCCAAGCTGTCGCAAAACTCACAGGATAATCCCGGCAGGCTGTCCGCGGTCGTGCGCAAGGTGAGGGTGGAGTTGGCGGTATAGCAGGGAACGTACAACACCCATCCCTGGCCTTCTACCAGGGAGGCCTTGACCCATTTTTCCGGCAGGGGCTTCATCCAGGCGCGCACCGCTTCCGCCCCGGAGGCGGTATCGATGATGTCCGCGCCGTCCCGGCCCGCGCGTTCGCCCCTTTTGTGGAGGCCGGTCAGGAGCACGGTGCCCCACATCAGCAAGGCCGTGGCGAAAAGGACGATGACTATCCATCGCCCGGAGGCCTTCCCCATTTGACCAGCATGAACGGCCATTGCGGCTCCCGGTTGGATATCCAGTTCAGGCATTCAAGATAAAAACAATCCCGGGGGGGGTCGATCAGGAGAAGAGGTGTTGGATCCAGCTGTACCCGAAGAAAAACACGGCGGCGATATAAGCCAGGGTGAGCAGGTACATCACGTAGGCGGCTATTACCAGCCAGCCGTCGCGCTGCAAGGTGCCGAAGGCCAGGAACAGGATGCCGTAGGCTGGCAGCACGTTGGAGAAGGGGATGGGGAAGGGCGCCCCCAGGATCAAGGCGCCGACCACCAGCATGATTCCGTTCAGGGCATGCACCCAGCCCGTGGTCAAGGGCAACAGCCGGGGATAGCTCAGCTTTTCGATGCGGCGGAAAAGGCGGGCGCCTTTCTCCATGATCTGGTGCAGGTTCTTCTGGTGGAGCCGGTATTCCAGCACCCGCTCGGGCAGCATGGGGGCGCGGTTGAGCACGATTCCGAGTCCGATAAGGGCGATGATCAGGCCTTGCGGTATGCTCATGCCGGGAATGGGGATGGGAAGCAGGGAAGGGATGGAGAACAGCATGCATGCCATCAGCAAGCCGCGTTCGCCCAGGGAATGGATGATGGCCCGCACCGTCATGCCCTCCGGGGGGGCGTTTTCCAGCAATTCGATCAGCACGCTGCTGCAGCTTTTGGCTTCCACCTCGAAAGGCACGGTATGCGGGGAAGGATGCGGACCCGATTCGGCGCGGGCATTATGCCGGCGTTCCTCCCGTACCTGCATGTCGCGCTGGCGCCTGTTGGGGCGCTGGGGACCTTGGGGACCTTGCGGGGATGGGAGCGGTTGCAAAGGCATGGGATCTCTATTCTAGCATCGGATCGGGACAAGTTGAAATGCAGCCGATTGCGGATTCATTGCGGACTTCCATTGACAATGCATGATAATTTCCGAAATCCAGCCGGAAAAGGCGAATTTCCGGCTTTCACCCCAAAATCTATATTTGGCAATCACCTTTATCCTAGGATCCGCCGTGAGCGCCTTGACCCAATCCCCCGCCTGGAAAGCCTTGCAAAACCACGCAAAAAGCGCCGCCTCCCTCAAGATGAAGGACCTTTTCGCGGCCGATCCCGCCCGCGCGGAACGTTACCGCTTGGAAACCTGCGGCCTTTACGTGGACTATAGCAAGAACATCATCACCGACGAAACCCTGGGCCTGCTCCGGAAACTGGCGGAAGCGGCGAATATCGACCAGGCCAAGGAAGATCTGTTCACCGGCAAGAAGATCAATTTCACCGAAGGCCGGGCCGTGTTGCATACCGCCCTTCGTAACCTGTCCGCTACCCCGGTTTCCGTGGACGGGCAGGACGTGATGCCCAAGGTGCGCGCCGTGCTCGACAAGATGCGGGACTTCACCGAAAAGGTGCGCACCGGCGCCTGGCTCGGGTTTTCCGGGAAGCCCATCAAGCATGTGGTCAATATCGGCATCGGCGGATCCGATTTGGGACCGGTGATGGTGACCGAAGCGCTCAAGCCCTATTCCCGCGATTCCTCCGGCCGGATCACCGTGCAGGCGCATTTCGTCTCCAACGTGGACGCCACCCACCTGGCCGAGATCCTGAAAACGGTGCAATTGGACCAGACGCTTTTCATAGTGGCCTCCAAGACCTTCACCACCCAGGAAACCATGTCCAACGCCCTGTCCGCGCGCGAGGCTTTGCTCAAGGCCGCGGGCGGCGACAAGAGCGCCGTGGCCAAGCATTTCGTGGCCTTGTCCACCAATCTGGAAGCCGTGGCCGCCTTCGGCATCGATACCGCCAACGCCTTCGAGTTCTGGGATTGGGTGGGCGGCCGTTATTCCTGCTGGTCCGCCATCGGCCTTTCCATCGCCCTCAGCGTCGGCTTCGGCCATTTCAAGGATTTCCTGGCCGGCGGGCACGATATGGACAAACATTTCCGCTCCACTCCGGCCCAGGGAAACCTGCCGGTTACCTTGGCCCTGCTGGGAATCTGGTACGGGGACTTCTTCGACGCCCAGACCCACGCCATCCTGCCCTACGATCAATACCTGCACCGCTTGCCTGCCTACTTGCAGCAGGCGGACATGGAATCCAACGGCAAATTCGTGGACAAGGACGGCAACCGGGTGGACTACCAGACCGGTCCCATCATCTGGGGCGAACCCGGCACCAACGGCCAGCATTCCTTCTACCAGCTCATCCACCAAGGCACCAAGCTCATTCCGGCCGATTTCATGGCCCCGGCGCAATCGCACAATCCCATCAATGATCACCACCGCATCCTGCTCTCCAATTTCTTCGCGCAGACGGAGGCGCTGATGGTCGGCAAGACGCTGGCGGAGGCGGAAGCCGAACTGAAGGCTTCCGGAATGGCTCCCGACGCCATCCAGCGCTTGGCGCCGCACAAGGTATTCGAGGGCAACCGCCCCACCAATTCCATCCTCTTCAAGAAGCTTACGCCGCATGTGCTGGGATCGCTGGTGGCCATGTACGAGCATAAGATCTTCGTGCAGGGCATCCTGTGGAACGTCAACAGCTACGATCAATGGGGCGTAGAGCTGGGCAAGCAATTGGCCAAGAAAATCCTGCCCGAGTTGGAAGCGGGCGAGAAGGATGCCCAGGTGGCGCTTAAGCACGATGCCTCGACCAATGCCTTGATCCGCAAATACCTGCGCGAACGGGCATAGGAAAGGGAGCCGGATTGAACGGCGCGCTGCAATTCGATCCCGACGATCTGGGTGCGCTCGTAGATATCCGCTATCCCAATTGGTTTCTCGATAACCCGCAAAAGCCCATCGCGCCCTTCAGGAAATGGGGCGCTCGCAAAGGCGATGCCGATTGGAAGAAGGCCGCCAGCTAATCCTATCGCCTAAATCGCAACAGTATTTACATTTCCACCGCGCCGTACCCGATTTTCCCGTCCCCAACGGAAAGGCTTTATGAAGTTGTTCCTTCTGCTGATTGCGTTCATGAATTGCGTGTACGCCCTGGAAATGCGCGAAGACAAGTTCCCGGACGGAACGACCAAATCGATCTATTACTTTTCCCGGGAAAACGGGGACACGGTCAAGGTCGGCAAGGAAAAGGAATACTTCAAAAGCGGCCGGCTGAAACGGGAGACCAATTTCAAGGACAACAAGAAGAACGGCGAGGAGAAAATCTACGACGAGGAAGGCCTGGTGGTCGCGCGCAACGTCTACGTGGACGGGAAAGTCACCCATAGCGAGGATACCTTCGAACAGGAGCACGAAAACGGGTACGGCAAAAAATATTACCTCGGAGTCGATCCTCTGGGTTTGATCTTGGGAGCCATCATCGAAGATGGCTTGGCTATCCCGGCGAGCCCGATTGGGTTCGGTTATCATACCGACGGGTTTTGCGGTTTCAAGCTCGCTCCGGCCCTCATCATCAATGGGGAAGGAGGCTGGGGCATGACCGCCGGCTTCGTGATTTCGGACATGCCCAACTCCTGGGTGGGGAACATGTTCGAGATCAGGTATGGTTATTACGACATCAACAAATTCGGATCCTCTTGGAACCTTATCGGCATGTTTTACAAGAACTACCAGGTTAAAGACCACCTACTGCTGTTCTGGGGCGTCGATTTGGGGTATGGCTTGAACGGCATCGAGATCATCAAATCGGAAAACTCGCAAACCGGAGAGACCAGGGTTTTGGAGCGCAATCTCAAGGAAGGTTTTATGATAGGCCTGGGGGCCGGGCTAGGGTTCGATTTCTGAACCGGGGGTTAGCCGGAGCCCGCTTGGCGGGCCCCGGCGAAAAAGCGAGGGGAAGAATCAGGGACGGGCTATAGCCTGCGGGTTACCTACAGTCCGCCCGGCCGCATTGTAGCGCAGGGAGCCGGGGACGGGATGCCCGTTCTGATCGAGTTGCAGGAAGACTCCGGGTGCTTTGGGGCCGGAGGCCATTGCGCTCTTGCGGTTGTTCTGTTTGATGCCCGTTACGGGAACCACGGTATACCCGGGCAGATGGACATCATCGATATTGATTTCGCCCTTGTCCCCGGTCACGCCTTTATCGATGGTTTGCCAGGCTATTTTGGTGGACTTGGTCAGGTCCAGGGGAACCGGCAACTTCGTCCAGGTGGCTTGCGCGAGGTCGGTCCACTTGAGCGATACCAGGGTCCAATCGGCGGCCGCGGGCAGGCGCTTGAAGTAGAAAGCGAAGTCCGTGACGTTCAGGGTTTCCACGCGCACGTCGGCGGTGGCGCCTTTGAAGTAGAAGGTGAGGCCGGAGGAGGCGCTGATGTTCACCGGGGTGGAGTCGCCCAGCGGATTCAAGGGGAAACCCAAGCCGACGAACGGATTGTAGAGATTGGTGCCCTTGTCCAAAGTGAAGGTGATTTTCGCGGATTTCAAGGAGCTGTTGGCGCCGCCTTCAGCCATAGTGAACAACGCCGCGGCGGTGGTCTTGGGAGTGACCACGGAGGCGCCCTTGTTCAGGACGTCGTCATAAGTGAACCATTTGGTCCCGAGCTTGGTGAGGCCGTCGCCGTCTTCGCCGTCGTCAATCAAATCGGACGCGCCCGCGTTGAAATAGGCCGTGATGTTCATGTCGCTGGACACGGTCACGGTCTTGGTGGCCGTGGTCCCGGTTATGTCGCCGCCCCAGGAGGTGAATTTGTTCTCGCCGGTGGGGGTCGCCGTGATGGTGATCGAAGCGCCCGCAGCGTAGGTGGCCGAGGCGGGAGTGATCGTGACCGTGCCCGCGCTGGCGGGGGAAACGCTCGTCTTTATCGTAAAAGCGGTCTTGGGGGTGGCGGTGGAGAAGTCGATGAAGTTCCCGGTCATGGTGAGCAGGCTCATCAACTGCAAGGACTCATTGTAATAGTTGTCGTCATCGATGAAGGTCGCCAATTTCTTGTAGCAGGCGTCGAGCCAGGTCTGGTGGGCCGCATCGACCATGGCGCCGCAGGCGAAGGGTCCAATATAGGCGGGAATGTTGGTATTTTCCAAAGCGGTGCCGGTGAGCTGATAGCCGGTCATGATTTTCGCCGGATCGCCGGCGGTGCTGGTCTTGAGCCAGGAGGTCATCTTGTTGGCGATGTCCTTGGCGCTGGCTTCGCCGTACCAGGCGTAGGCTATTCCCATTCGCCAGGGTACCCGGGCTGCATCAAACTTGTAGCTGGGTCCGCGGGCATCGGGGGATCCGTTGTCCTGGGTCCAATCGGGGACCAGGCCCGTGGTGGCGTTCTGCGCCGATTTTACGTGAGCATAATTGGCGGTCAATACCGAAGCCCAATCATTGCCGTCCCATTTGAGGGCGTTGAACATGCCGATGGCCACAGCGGAGAAATAAGAAGGATTCTTGGGATTGTCGAACGCGTCGCCGGGCTTGAGCACCTTGGAAGCGTTCACTTCGGTGGAATAAATCTTCTTCATCAGATCCGTGGCGGCGGTTTTATATTTCGCGTCGCCCCATTGGTGGTAGGCCAGGCACAGCCCGAAGGCCGCATCCAGGTCGCCGTCGGTGGCGCCGTTCATTTCGGCTGCCCCGGAGAATCCGGTGATCTTCCAATGCATCATGCCGGCCGCATTGGTGAACTTCTGGTAATAAGCCCAGAGCTTGTCGAATTTAGCTTGGGTATTGTTGGTGGCATTGTCCATGTAGGCCATGATGATCATGCCGTAGCCGATGCCTTCGCTCACCGTCTGCGTGGGGACATCCCACTTGATACGGGCGAGGTCGCCGCTCTCTTCGTAATACTTCGTCAGGAACATAGTGTACGCGGCCTGCACATCGGTATGGTTCGCGCCCGCTGGCTTGATCCCGAATTTGTAGGCTTGGTCCTGGGGAAAGGGAAATTTCGCGGCGGCCATGATCGAATGGCTCGCCAGAAGAAATGTTCCCAAGGCAAAGACGATTTTTCTTAGCATAATTGACCTGCTGATAAAATGAGGTATGGTGTTGGTCGGCAAAATAGGGCCTTAAGTTCGCGTAATCGGCGGCTTTATTTCTCAACTGGCCTCCTTCATTGTTGTTATGGCGCCGAAACACATGTTTCCATGCCCGTGAATCTCGCCCTATTTCAGGCATTTGTTTCCTGGAATCAGGATTGCGGTAATAAAAAACACCGTAAGTCGTATTAGCCCATAAACTTATGCGCGCATTAACAACATAAGGGTACACCAGTTCGCTAAAAACCGGGTATGGGGATATCCCCCGCCCTCAACGTCTCCGCCAATGTAAGCGGGCGTTCCCCGGTTACGGCCTCGAATAATCCGTTCAAAACAGCCGGTTTCTTCATTGCGGCGGCCAAAGAGGAGATATGCCGGGCCATATCGGCGTTGAGGCGGGCGTCTTGCGGCATCAGCTCCAGGAGGCGGGACTCCCAGGCTTGCTGGGAAATGGTTTCATGGCGTAAGGGCCGCCCCAACCGATTCCCGAGCAAGTCGGCGATATCCGCATGGGAAAGACTGTCACCGCCGGTGGGGTATAGGGCATTCTGGTCTCCGAAACGGTCCGGATGCAACAGGGCGGCTACCGCCAGCTTGCCCCCGTCTTCTCCCGCCATCCAGCTGAAGGGAACGTCCGCAAAGGCGTTGCGCAGCACCCCCTCCCCCCTGATATCGGCCCCATGCAGAAGGCCGAGGTTTTCGAAGAAGAAGGCGGCGATGCGCAGATGCAGGCAGGAGAATCCCGAGGTCTCGAACAATTCCTCCGCGAGCCATTGCGCCCGACCCAAGTGGCTGGGGCTTTCCGGATGCGCTGCGCCCATGGACATCACCACCAGGCGACGCAAACCGGCGGCCCGGCCCGCTGACGCGAAGTTCGCCGCGGCTTGGACAATGCCTTCCGCGACGGGATAGGTGAAGTAGGCCGTTTCCACGCCTTGCAGGGCCGGCAGCAAGCTGCGCCGGTCATGCAAATCGCCCACAGCGATTTCCGCGCCCTCGGCCTCCAAGGCGGACGCACGCGGGCCCCGGGTACGGACCAGCGCCCGCACCGGAACATTGCGCGCGCGCAACAAGCGAGCTACCTGCGCCCCCGTGCCTCCATGCGTTCCCGTGGCTCCCACTACGAGTATCGGTTTGTCTCCAAGCATTTGCTACCTCCCTTTTTCCGTTAAGTTGATTTAGTGTAATTACACATATGAGAATCAAAATGAAACCAGAACGGGATCCCTAGGGACCGCCGCCACCCGGTCAGTCGCTGGCGCCGCGCAAGGCGTGCAAGGAAGCCAGGATGCCTTCCGCGTTTTGATCGCGGAGCTTGCCGGTCAGCGAAGCCTGGGCTTTTTCCCAGAGGGGAAGGGCCTTTTTCAAAAGGGAATTGCCGCGCACGGTAGGAGCATAATGCACGGATCGCCCGGTCTTTTCGGAGCGCTTGATGATGCCGCGTTTGGCCATGCCCTTGAGATTGCGCACCAAGGTGGTGCGTTCGAAGGCCAGGCGTTCCGCCAGTTCCGTGACGGAGGCATGCCGGCCGGCGGCAAGTGCGGCCAGCAGGGAGAATTCGGTCACCTCCAGCCCGATGGAAGCCAATACGGAGTTGTACCGGCGCGTGACGGTGCGCGCGGCCATGCGCGAATGCAGGCAAAAGCATTGGCTGCCGATTTTCTCCAGGCTGGGCATGCGGGCGGGATCGTCCATGCAGGTAATTTAGTGTATTTACACTATAACCGTCAATAGGGCGGCTTGCCGATGTGCAAGGGAAGAGGCGCACGGGGAGGTAAAAGCCCCGGCAGGGCCGGGGGATGAGATCCGGGGCTGCCGGGATAAAGGGGCTAAGGCTGGGCGGCGGTTTCCGGTTCGGGTTCGTTCCGATCTTCGCGATCTCCGCGCTCGTCGCCCCCTTGGCCGCCTTCGTCCGCCATGCGGCCCAGGGCCGCGTTGCAGGCATCGGTGAAACGGCGCCAGACATAGTCGCTTTGGGCGCGCGGCACGGCCCCGATGCGGCGCCATTCGCGTTGGAGGTTGGCCGCATGGCGGGCAGAGTCCGGTCCCGGATTGCGCGCCAGCGATTCCGCGTCCGCGATGAGCTCCAGTTTCTTCTCCAGGTTGACCTGCGGATCCTCGGGACGTATCCCCAAGGCTACCCGGCGCTCCTCGAAGAACGCGTCGCAAGCCATATGGAACCGCTCCCAGAGGGTTTCGCTGACTTCACGCGGCACCGGGCCGATCTTCTTCCATTCCTTCTGGATGGTCTTGACCTTCTCCGTATTCTCGTTCCAGTCCGTCGAACCTTCCTTCACCTTGAAGCGGGCGATGTCCATGGGCAGGCTCTCCGTCTGCCAGGCGGCGCGCGCTTTGGCTTCCTCCTCGCTAAGCGGGCGGGAGAGCATGGCTTCCACCAGGAAGCACAAATCGGTTTTGCGCTTGAGGTTGCCTCCGCGCTCCTGATCGCGCTTGGCGGAGTTTTCCTTGAGCCGGTCGAAAAAGGCGTCGCAGGCGGAGCGGAATCGCTTCCATAACTCGCGATCGGACTCGCGGGGGGCGGGGCCGGTGGCCTTCCAGCGTTCCTGCAGGGTCTTGATCTTGTCGATGGTGGCTTTCCACTCGGTGGATCCGATCAGGGACTCGGCCTCGATGCAGATATCCTCCTTGGCCTTGGCGTTCTCTTCGCGCGCCAGGCGCTCTTCGCCCATGCGGGACTTGCGGCCTTCGAAGTAGGTGTCGATGGGCTTGCGGAAACGCTCCCATAGGGCGTCGTCGGCTTCACGCGTCCCTGCCGGCCCCAATTCCTTCCAGGCCGCCTGGGCCTCCTTGATCCTGTCGAAACGGTCCTGATCGCCGGGCATGGATTCCAAGGCCTCCATCGCCAGGATCAGCTCTTCCTTCTTGGCCAGGTTGAGGGGCTTTTCCTGATCCAGCTTGTCCAGGAAGGCGCGGCGGGCCTGGTAGAATTTCTCGCAGGCCCCGTGGAAACGGTTCCAGATGGCGTCCGCCTGATCGCGCGGCACGGGCCCGATGGTTTTCCATTTCTCCTGGGCTTCCTTGATGCGGGTACCGGCGGTTTTCCATTCGGTGGAGTCGGCCAGGGATTCCGCAACGCCCACCAGCTCCAGCTTGCGGCCCAGGTTATCCAGGTTCTGCTTGTCCTTGCGTTCGAAAAAGGCGTTGAAGGCGGTACGGAACCGGCTCCAGATAGCGTCCGATTGGGCCTTTGGCACGGCGCCCAAAGTCTTCCAGGCGCTTTGCGCTTCCTTGACGGTTTCCATGGCCTCGCGCCAATCGATTTCTTCCGCGGCCGTGAGCGCCTCGATGCGGGCGCACAGTTCTTCCTTGGCTTTGAGGTTGCTTTCCCGCTCTTCGTCCAGTTCGGCGTAGTATTCGCGGCAGCGTTCATAGAGCTTGTCGGAAACCTGATGGTACCTGTCCCACAGGGCTTCCGAGCTGTCCCAGGGCACGGGCCCCAGCGATTTCCATTCCCCTTGCAGCTCCTGGAAGCGGAGCACCATGCCTTTGCGATCCTCACCTTCGGCCGATTCCTGGGCCGCCAGCGCTTCCAATCGATCGCATATGGAGGTCTTGGCGCGCAAGTTGGACCAGCGCAGCCAATCGGACGCTTCGCGGAAGCGATCCAGGAAGGCCTGGTAGCCGGCCAGGATATGCTCCGCTTCCGGTCCCACGGGCGCGGGGTGCAAGGCGCGCCATTCCCCGTTCAGGCCTTTGAAGCTTTTCTCGGCCGCGGTCATGTCCGGGCTTTCCAACAGCGCTTCCATAAGGGGAAGCAGGTCTTTCATGCGCTGCAGATTGGCGGCGCGCATCTGATCCAGGGAAGCCTGGGTGGACGCGACGGCGTTCTCGAAGCGGATGCGGTATTCTTCCTTGCCGGCGAATCCGCCGGCCGCGCCCAAGGCTTTGCTCCAATCCCGGCGCAGATCGCGGAAACGGTCGGCGGCCTGTCCGGCGGGGATTTGCGCCAGGGCCTCGGCCTGTTCGCACAAAGACGCTAAGCGTCCGCCATGTTCCTTCTCTTCCGCGCCGCGGCGGGCCATGAGATCCCGGTCCCGGACGCGGCGTTCGATTTTCTCCAGGGCGGAGCGGAAACGCCTTTGCGTTTCGCCCTCATCCTGGGATTGCCCGATGCTCTGGAAACGTTCGCGCAAAGCGCGGGCGCGGGCAAGAAGAGGGTTCATGGGCTCCGGCGCAGGGGCTTTTTCGATCGCTTTTTCGATTGGTTTAGCGACGGGATTGTCGATGGCGTTTTCCGAAGGGGAATCCGTCCCGCTCGCCGTCGCGGATTCGGCCGGGGTAGCCGCGGGGGCCGGTGCATCCGGGGCGCCCGAGGCAGGAGTAAAGGCTTCCAGGTCGACTCCGGAATCGGAAAGGGCCTCGATCTCGGCGCATAGCGCTTCCTTGAGACGCAGGTTCTCGGCGGCCTGCTTTTCCCTCTCCTCGCGTTCGTTCTTTTCATTGCGCCAGCGGGCGTAACGGGCGCGGTACTTGAAGACGCCTTCGCGGAAGCGCGCCAGCTTGGCGGCGTCCGGCGCCGTGCCGGTGGCTTGCAGATCCGCGAGTGCGGCTTCGGCTTCGTCGAGCCGGGTCTTTCCGCTTTCCCAATCGTATTTTGGCGGGTTTTCATCGGCGGCCAGCGCCAGCTTGTCCACGGCGGAGAGCACCAATCCCAGTTTGGCCCGGTTCACCGTGGCCGCGTCCGGGCCTTTCACGATGTTCAACGATTTCAGGCGTTCCTTGGCGGCGATGCGCACGGCCTTGCTTTTGGCGCTCTTCGCGAGGCTTTCCAATTGGCCTTCGCGGGAGACCTTGTCCAAGGCCTTCAGGGCCAGGCCATTGTCGGTTTCGTGCAAGGCGATGGCATGGAAGGCGCCGGCATGCACCAATTTCCCGAAAGCCAAGGCGCGGATATCCAGGGACGCGGCGGTTTTGGCGATGTCTTCCAAGGCACGCTGGTCATCCCCGATCCCATCCAAGGCGGTCCGGCCTTTCTCGAAGGCGGTCGGATCGGCGCCCGCCGCTTTGGCGGCAGCCACCTGGCTGTCCACCCAAGCCTTCTGGGCCAGGTCCTTGATGTTCCGGTCGGTAGTGCGGTCGCGCAGGTTTTTCAGCAGCTCCGCATCCTTCACCTTGCGCGCCGCCATCAGGCGGTTGCCGGCATCGCCGTCCTCGAGCGCTATGGTCATGAGCAGGGGCTGTTGATCCTCCTCCAGGGAGCGGATGGCCGCCGCGCGCATGGCCGGTTCGCTGTGCTTCCACTGCGGTTTGAAAAAATCCATGAATCCCATGAGAGCTCCCGAGGTGAATGGGAGGACCGCTTCGTTACCGCGGCCAGGGACCGCCGGCGGAAAAGGGATCCCCGAGGGATCATATTGTAAAAAATAGGTATCGCCCCGCAAAGGTGCGCGGGCAGGGAAAGCGTGGGTAATCGCGGAAGGGGCGGTTTATCAGGGATGCCGGTTCAGGCAGTCGTCATCGACGCAAAGCCCCACCTGCAGGGTGATATGATCGACATGGAAATCGCGGTTGAGGGAGCGGGTAAGCGCGGCCACCGCTTCCTTTTCCGCGCCCGCCGCCTTTTCCGGGTTCCCCGTGCTCCCGGCCGCGGCGATTTCCACATGGGCGCTGAGATACAGATCACGCCCATTCATGGTCCACACATGCAGATCATGCACGCTGCGCACGCGCGGATCGGAGAGCATGGCGGAACGCATGGTTTCGATTTGCACTCCCTCCGGCGTGCCTTCCACCAGGATATGCCCGCTGCGCCGCAGCACCCGGATGCCGGGTACGATGATGGCGGCCGACAAAGCCAGGCTAAGCACGGGATCGGCCCATATCCATCCGAATTCCAGGATTAAAATGGCGGCCGCCACGGCGCATACGGAGGCGCCCAGATCCCCGACTACGTGCCAGAAGGCGCCTTCTTCGTTGACGGTCTTCTCATGCCCGCCGCGATGCAACCACCAGGCCACCGCCAGGTTCACGACCAGGCCCGCGCATGCCACCCATAGCATCGGGCCCGCTTCCACCCGCTGGGGATGGAAAAGCCTGGTCACGGCTTGGCCGGCGATGAGGAGGGAAAGCAGGATCAAGGTGAGGCCGTTGCCGAAAGCGGCCAGGATCTCCAGACGCTTGAAGCCGAAGGTCTTCGCTTCCGTGGCCTTGCGCGACCCAAGCGAGACGGCGGCGGCGGATAGGCCGAGCGATACGGCGTCGGATAGCATATGAAAGCCGTCCGACATCAAGGTCAAGGAATGGAACAGCCAGCCGCAAACGATTTCCACCACCATGAAGGCGGCTATGATCCAGAAACTGACCAGCAGCTTTCCGTAGGAAGCATGCTGCGCATGGCTGGCGCCGCCCTGATGATCATGGCCATGCCCCTGGTCGTGGCTCTGGTCGTGGTCGTGATGATGCGGGTGGTTGTTTCCCATGGCTCCGGATTCTTCTCCCTAATATACCCTATGATACCTTAGGATGACCCAAGGGAAGGCAAAACCTCCGGTTCCCGGTCCGTTGCGATACCGGATTTCCGCCGGTGCGGTGGGGAAAACCGGGCTAAGGTTGATTCACGGAAGCTTTGCCGGAGGGGCCTCCGGAGCCGCGGGTCCGGAGGCCCC
>JBDSWM010000256.1:0-6090 GCA_039926685.1 Fibrobacteria bacterium
ATCCCATCGCGAGTGCGGACCCTGCGCCGGCGGTGCCGGCGGTGCCGACTGTCCCCGCGCCTGACGGGCTTACAGCGTTCAGGGTTAAGCCGCGCCGCGTCTCGGGATCGCGCATTCTCCAGATGAATCCGTCATAATAGAAGTGTAACAAGGCCGATACCACGGTCAGGCGGAGCAACCAAGGCATCAGCCCATGGCCCAGGATTTTTTCCGGAAGATCGAGATCGGAATAGGAGGTCGCTACGCCGACCGCCCCATAGACCAGGATTAGCCCGGCATAGATCAGCAATCCCATCATCCCCGGGCGGAAAAGCAGCTTCTCGAAACGGCTCGCCCCCAGGTTGGCGTCCACGCGTCGGCGCTGATACAGCCATACGAGGACATTGTATTGGATGTCATGGAAAATCTCCCACAGCAGCACGCCGATAAGGAGGCTGGGGGCGAAAAGCATGCAGAACCACCAGTAGGCGAAGGCGGCGGCCATAGCCATAAGTTTGACGGGGCTGGGCGGGGCGCCCGCCCGCCAACGCCGCCAGGCATTGGCCAAAAAAAACCCGGAAACGCAGACCGTGGCCACGTCCCACAGGCGGCCCAGCCAGAAAAGGCCCTCCGAACCCAGTAATGGCCCGCCCGCGGTATAGAAAGGGGTGAGGAGGGCGATCAGCTTTTCGGGGGAATGCACCACGGCCAGTCCGAACCAGAGCAGGCACATGAGACGGTCCAGCTCCGCAGTGACCTTATCGAAGGAGCCCACCTTCGAATCGTAAATACGCAGGAATCCACTCACCTGCATGGCCCCATGCCAAATGCCCCAGACCACCGTGGCGAAAACCAGGGCGTTCAGGTTCAGGAAGGCGAAAAGGGCCGCGGTCGCGATCAAAGCCGCCGGAACCAAGGTGAAGCGGAAACGGAAACGCCGGAACAATCCCGGATCGCAATAGGCCCGGATGAAGCCTGGAAGATGGTGGCCGAATCCGCCGAACCCAAGCACGTAGGTCGCCAGCGTCTCCGGCGCCATACGTTGCGAGAAAGCCAGCGCGGGCAGGAGCGCGGCGGGGGTCAGAATGAACAACAGCAAATCCCGTTTTGGCCCCAGGATCCACAGTCGCCCGGACCCCGTTTTCTCCCGCTTTATTGATTCCGTCAAAACGTCAACTCCGCTCCAGACGGGAAAAAGAAATCGCCAGAATCACTCCAGGAGTCAAATTATCCAAATTCATAATGTAGAGTTTTGGCATGATGTTTAAATTAACATCCGGCCGCGGGATGCGCGCATGCCTTTCTTTCCAAACCCCGGGACGAAAAAAGATGGCTGGTCTCAATTCCAATCCGAGATGGAAATATTTAAAATGTTTCCTATGCGCCGGCCTCGCGTCCTCGGCATTCGGCGAACTCACTGTAGATAACCTACATGGATCAGCCTATACCGAAATGGGCCACCTGGTGAAGGGTAATTTCGGTCAAAACGTCGTCAGCGGGCAGTATTTGACCCGCCTGGGCCTCGCCATCACCGCGACCGATACCCTGGCCGAGAAGCTCCGCCTTTCGATCAGCGCGGGCGCGATCGTGTTCCAAGCCCTGCCCGGTTCCGATTTCTGGCAGAAGTTCCCGCGTAACGGGCCTGGCATCAACTTGGCCGAGGCGGAATATGACTTTACTCCCTCGTTAAGCCTGGATATGGGATTCTTCCCCCTTAAATACGGCCCGTCCAACGACCTTGGCGAATACCTGCTGCGCACGGAATCCTATCCGACCATGCTGACCACCGGCGGCTGGACCTTCGTGGACAGCGCCTACGCTCGGGCCCTGGGTTTCCGGATCAAGTCCGACTTGTTCGGCGGTAAATTCCACCATGAACTCGGCATGTATATAGACTATGCCTTGCCGCCGTTCTACGATGCCACGCCCGCCTACCTCTTCAACTGGAAGCCGACCCCGGGAATCGAAATCGGGGGCGGCGTAGCCCTCCGGCGCTGGATCTCCCTGAACACCGAAAAAGATACCGGATTCGATGCCTCGGCGGAGGCGGCCCAGTATGTCACCATCCAAAACTTTCCCGCGGTGCAGGGCCAGGCCGATGTCTATTACACCTATAATGATGGCTCGGGCAATCGCGTGCAAGGGCGCTCATTCGCGGTCTGGGCTCCGGGCGGGCAACTCGACACTGCCGCCTTGCTGGCGGGGAAACCGGGCGCTTCGGTCACCCGGGTGCAAGTGCTCCAGGAGGGAAGCGCAGCCGGCCCCCGTACCGGAATCAAGAAGCTCCTGCGCAACCTATCTGCTTGTACCGCCGATTCGATATGCGCCACCTATATGGACAATCGGACGAACACCGATTCCCTCGTTGACATAGGCCCGGACGGAAAGCCGATCGGGGACAAATCCCTGGCTATGATCAGCAGCCTCAAGGAAATCACTCGCAAAGCGATCAACGTCATGGGGCATGTCACCCTCGATTTCGGCAAGATGCTCGATATCGACAAGCTCACCGGCCCGTTCCGGCTCTATTCGGAAATCGCCGTACTCGGGACCCAGAACCAAGACGTGTACTATCAGGATATCACCCAACGCATGCCCGTCATGGTGGGCGTGAACCTGCCGACGTTCGGGATCCTCGACCTCCTGGCGGTGGAAACCGAATATTTGAACAACCCCTACCCCGACAGCGATATGCTGCTTTCCGGATTCTATCAGGCCCCCTTGGTAGGTTCGACCGCGGCCGCGCCGGACGTGGATTGGCGCCAGCGTTCCTTTGCCCAGCCCTCGGTCCACAATGACGACTGGAAATGGTGCATCTATGCGGTCAAGACCCTGACCCCCGGCCTTCGGTTGAGGCTACAAGCGGCGAATGATCACATCCGGGTCCCGTATTTCGATGTCGACGCCTTGAATGGAGCCGCATTCGGTAATTTCAGCGCCAAGCCGCAAACGGCCGACCGGGATCAATGGTATTACATCGCCCATGTTGAATGGGGCTTTTAGAATGCGCATCCGGGAATCCCTGCAGAGGAAAGCTTCCATGAATAAAATCCTGTTTTGTCTGCTTTCGGCTGCGGTCCTGGGACGCGCGGAAGACACGGCCACATCCACGGTCACCGACCGCAAAATCTCCGTCGCCGCCTTCATCGATGTCGGGCAATTGGTGAAAGGCGCTTACGTGGAAGACGAAGGCGCCGGCACCCCGGAGGAGCAACGCGGCTTGTTCATGAACCGCGACGGCATCGCGCTCATCTATTCGGGCACGATGCACGATAATCTCCACATGACCATCGGCGTCGGCGGGCTTTTTTGGAAACCCTTCCTGGAAAAGAAGGATGAGCCGCAGACCAAGAAGATCAACTTCGGTCCTGGCATCGCCGAGGCTTCGACGCAGTACGATTTCAATTCCGATCTCACCCTCAAGTTCGGCTACTTCGGATACAAGTACAATCCCGATGCGAGCAACCTGGGCGAGTACCTGCTCCGGAGCGAGGCCTACCCCACCCTGCTGGCGAACGGTTCCGGAAACGGCTGGGTCTGGCTCGGGAACGAGTACAAGAACTTGGGCGTTAAATTGAGCTGGGACATGTTGGGAGGGGCGTTGCGTAACGACTTCCTCATCTTCAGCGACTTCTACTCCAATCCGGTATTCGACATGTCCCCCTCCTACGTGGCCACCTTCAAGATCGGCAAGGCCTTGGAGCTGGGCGCGGGCGTGAACTTCCGCCATTTCATCCCCATCAAGCCGAGCGCGACCACCCCCAAGGCGGATAAGAGCACCTACGTGGAGATTCCGGGTTTCCCCGCGTACCCGGCGATCGATTCCACCCAAGGCGCTTTCGCGGGCGGGACGCTCAAGGCCATGAAGAATCAGGTGACGCAATTCACGGAGGCCGACGCCGCCACCGCTGTGGTCTCGGCGGTAAAGGACGCCGAGGGGAAAACCGTTTACGTCCGGGCCGATAATGGCGACACCTTGCGCCCGAGCGTCGAAACGCCCTTGACCTTCAAGGCCATCGAACTGATGGGCCGTTTTTCCTTGAACCTAGGCAGCCTTTTCGGAATGGAGGAGGCCGCTACCGGCCCCTTCAAGGTTTTCGCGGAGGCGGCCTTGCTGGGGGTCCAGAACCAGCCCTATTATTTCGATAAGCGTTCCGAGCGTATTCCCATCATGATGGGGGTTAATATCCCCGCCTTCGGGTTGCTCGACCTGGTTTCGGTGCAGGCGGAGTACTTCAAGAATCCCTGGCCGGATAACAATTTCAACGTATTCCACGATGGATTGCCTGTCCCGGACTTACCGCCGACGGCCCTGGGAAATTCCGGCCCCGGCTTGTACCAAAGCCGCAAGGCCAGCGGCTTTTACGATAAGGATGACTTGAAGTGGTCCATCCTGCTCCAAAGGACCCTGGTACCCGGATGGGTGATGAATCTCCAGGTCGCCAACGATCATTTCCGGGGCCAGGATCAATACGCGCAGGCGTCCTCCTTGCCTGTCACCCAGGAAAAATCGGATTGGTATTACCTCCTCCGGTTTGCCTGGTCGATGTAAACCTCGCGTCAGAGCCCAAAAACCCCTAGTTTTTTGGGCTCTCCGGTCTAAAAAAGCCCAGAATCACTCAGTTGATTCAAGCTAGCTAGCATGTAAAAGATTTCTGAATCGGGAAATCCAAGAATGGGCTATTGTAAGTGTTCACGGGGAAAAGGGGTTTCGATGAGGTTTGTTTCCAGAAATTCAATGATTACGTCCGGGGCCATGGCCTTCGGTATGGCCTTCCTGGGCTTGCCCCAAGCGCAAACCGCATCGCTGGCCGAGCAACGGACTGAAACCATCGGCGGTAAGCAGTACATTCTGACTTCCCATTTGAGCAAGAAGCCCGAGAATAAAACCCCATCCACGGCCCGGGGAGTCCTAGTCGGGATTTTCACTTACGGCTTCGATCACACCCAAGGTAAGGTGATTTTGGATTCCACCATCTCGCGCATCGGCAAAGCCGAGGGTTGGACCGTGGATCGGATCACCACCGGCAATGACGTCACAACCGCCAAGTTGGCGAATTACCAGGTTTTCTTCGGGGATTACATTTCCGGTTGGACCAACCCCACCTTTCCCACCGCCGGCCGCACGGCCCTGCAGGATTTCGTGGAAACTGCAGGTAAGGGCTTATTCGTCATGCACTCTTCCGGCGATGCCACCAATACCTCTTGGACCTGGTTCCGCAACTCCGTCCATCCTTGCCATTATAACGGCGAAGCAAGCCGTAACGACGCCAGTACCGGAAAGGTGGGCGTATTCAAAGGCTACCAGACCAATCCGAGCGGCGTTGGCCATCCCATCCTGGAGGGCATCGAATGGGGCGGCAAGGATTCCACGACTTGGCAGAAGAACGAGCTGCACACCTTCGACAAGAACATTCTGGACGCCAGCATCACGCCGGTGGGATTCCGCGGGCTGCTCTCCTTGAATGCGACCACCTGCGGTACGCCCAATACTTGCGGCATCGGGTATAACTACGCCAACGGCGCGGGCGGCAATTGGCCCGTTTCATGGACCTTCCCCCTCAAGAAGGGCAACATCGGGTACTTCATGGAAGGGCACGATCTGACGACGCAGACCTCCATGACCCTGGCCGTCTGGGATCGCTATTTCAAGCAATTCATGTATTACATGGCCGGATACGACACGTCTTCGGTCACCACCAGCGTAGGGAATCCTTCCCGCAACGATGCCAGCGCCTCTTATGGAATCGACGCGTCCGGAATCACCTTCCATCCGGGTTCTCAACCCGGGGTGTTGGTCAGCAAGGCGGGAAGGCCCATCGTGACCTTATTCGATTTGTCGGGCAAGATGATTCGTGAGGAAAAGGGACGCGTGTCCCCCGTGGATTATGATTTTAGCGCGGACGTGGCCGGTAAGCATGGGGTCTACGTCCTCCGCGTGGCGGTGTCCGGTAAGGTCCGGTCGCAGAAATTCGTGTTCTGATCCAAGGCTGAGCGCTACCGCGCCATCCAGTTTCCGTTCGAAGGGACCGGCCGAAGCCGGTCCCTTTTTTTATGACCGCGGGGATGCATGAAAGGATATTATGCCTAAGCTGAGACAGCCCGGCATCC
>JBDSWM010000257.1:0-13093 GCA_039926685.1 Fibrobacteria bacterium
GTGCTGGTGCCAAAGCTGCTCAACCTCAACCTCGTCGTTGAGAACATGACCAATATGCTCCGGCGCCTGATCGGCGACCATATCGAATTGGAATCCAGCCTGGACACGAAAATCGGGTTGGTCAAAGTCGACCCCGGGCAGGTGGAACAGGTGATCATGAACCTGGTCGTCAACGCCAAGGACGCCTTGCCCTCCGGAGGACGAATCCAAGTCTCGACTTCGATGGAAACGCTCACGGCCGACTCGGAGGCGCTGAGGCCCATAGACAAAGAGCTATCCTTTGTTCCCGGCCGCTATGTCGTCCTGACCATATCCGACAACGGAACCGGCATGGACGAAGCCACCATCAGGCATATATTCGAGCCTTTCTTCACCACCAAGGAAGTCGGCCGGGGCACCGGATTGGGCCTGTCAATGGTGTATGGATTCCTGAAGCAGAGCGGGGGTAACATATCCGTTACTAGCGCGACCGGCAAGGGATCCGCCTTCCGGGTCTATCTCCCCTGGGTGGCGGGCAACCGCTCCTCGGCCTGGATGCCGGGGGGCAAGGAAGAAGGCGTGGCTTCATCCGGTTGCGAAACCATCCTGCTCGTGGAGGATGAGCATACGGTGCGCAAGTTCCTGCTCAGCGTACTGCAGAGTAAAGGCTACAAGGTGATCGAAGCCCATGACGGCCGGCAGGCGTTGGAATTCGCGACCGGTTATCCCGAGACCATCCATTTGCTGCTTACCGACGTAATGATGGCGAATATGGGGGGCAAGGAATTGGCGGAAAAGCTCTCCCTGCTCAAACCCGACATGAAGATATTGTTCATGTCAGGGTATGCGGAGGAGGGGTCGTCCTTTTCCGGGGAAATCAGGGAAGGCGTCAATTTCCTGCAAAAGCCGTTTTCCCCCGTGGTCTTGACGGAAAAGGTCCGCGCCGTCCTGGATTTCATTCCCGCCGAGGGGGAATGATCGCGGCCCGGCTTCAAGCGGGCCCGCGAAGGATTTTATCGGTTTTCTCATCCAAGCGGAAAAGCGCCCGCATAACCGTTTATTTCCGGCCTATGGCAATCCATGAAAATGACGTCATGCCTCCCGGATTGCCAGGCGGCCACGGCATCCAATCCATTGCCCACCATCTCCGCGCCCTCCCCCAATTACTTGAGAAGCATGCGGATGAACTTTTGATTCAGGGGATTGTCTTCGGCTACCAAGATGCTGGGACCGGCCTTGGACGGCTCTGCCGATAAGCACGCCTCGTTAGGCGGCGCCTTTGCCGATACATCCATGCGAACCGTAAACCAGAAGCGGCTGCCTTGACCGGGTTCGCTGGAGAACCCGATGCTGCCACCCATCAATTCCGCCAGCTCCTTGGAAATGACCAACCCCAATCCGGTGCCTTCGAACCTGCGGGTGTTGGATGAGTCGGCCTGGGAGAACGGTTGGAAAAGCTTTTTCCAATCCTTGCTTCCCACGCCGATGCCGGTATCGTTTATTTCGAAGCGGAGGCACGCGGATTTCCCTTCCAGGCCGTCCAGCACCACGCGCAACTCCACCTTCCCGGCAGAGGTGAATTTGAGCGCGTTGCCCAGAAGGTTGACGAGAATTTGCATCAACCTTACGCGATCGCCCATGAAGTCCGAGGGCATGCCGCTTTCGCAAGACCAGGCGAAATCGATTCCCTTTTTTTCCGCTTCCAGGGCAGGCATGGCCGTCACTTCGGTCAGGGTCTCCGCGAGATTGAAGGCGCGGGAGTCCAATTTCAGCTTTCCCTTTTCGATTTTGGAAAAGTCCAGGATCTGGTTGATGATGGTGAGCAGGTTCATCCCGGAATCCTGGATGATCTTCACGTATTGCTGCTGTTGGGTCCCTAGCGGCGTCATGGCCAGCAATTCGGTCATGCTGACCACGCCGGTCATGGGCGTGCGGATTTCATGGCTCATATTGGCCATGAATTGGCTTTTGGCCGAGTTGGCTTGTTCCGCGGCCTCCTTGGCCGAGATCAGGATCGCTTCATTTTTCTGGTTGGTGTAATAAATGAAGAACGTTCCAGCCATTACCAGCAAGGCCGATGTGGGCGCAATCAGGTAAGAGATGATGCGGATGACTTCCGGCGCTATCTCCTGGGAACCAAGGTGGCCGTATCCCCAAACTTGGAGAAACGACCAGAGGACCAAAGGTTGAATTACGGATAGGATGAGGTTGCGCCGCTCGGAAAGATGAAAGTACAGGAAAGGCATGAACAGGGTGTAGAAAAAAACATCCTCTACCTTGCTCTTTTCACCCAGATAGCCCGCCACGATAAAGACGCATATGTTGATGGCCGACAGCAACAAGAGGCGGGAAGCATCGTAATGGCTGCACCGGTTCAGGTATATGGTATACAGGTAGGTGGCCGTGAGCGGTAGAACCATCAGGTAGGCCAGGGTTTTGTTCCCGAGCCACAGGAAAACGAAAAAATAGGGAAGGGTCATGACAACATGCCCGACTGCGGATACGTTGGCTACCCGGATATTGCGGGATAGCTTGAGTTCCATGTCGGCGTGGATGCCGGTTTCACGTAATGCAAAAAGCAGGTTTTTAAGGGCGCCGGCCATATAAGCCCCATGATACCACTCCCAGTCCTGTTCCCGGAAGGCACAAAAAAAGCCCTCCGGTTTCCCGAAGGGCTTGTTCCTCCCAAAGGGAGGAATATGGAGCGGGTTAAGAGACTCGAACCCTCGACCTTCTCCTTGGCAAGGAGATGCTCTACCAACTGAGCTAAACCCGCTGGATTCCGGAATCTGGGCACGCTTGTCGGCACGCCCATTTCCTTAAAACAGCGAGAAAATCTTAGAAAAAGGCCTGTTCGCCGTCAAGCAAGTCCCAACAACTTCTTCAAATCCTCTTCGGTAATCACCGCCACCCCCAGTTTATTGGCTTTTTCCAGCTTGGAGCCGGCGGCCTCTCCCGCCAATAAATAAGAGGTTTTTTTGCTGATGGAGTCGGTGGTTTTGCCGCCCGCCTTTTCGATGATTTCCTTGGCTTCCTCCCGGGACCAGGTAGGCAAGGTGCCCGTTAACACGAAGGTTTTCCCAGCCAATTCATGCGAACCCTCCCCGCCCCGGTATTCCATGACCACGCCCGCCAGCGCCAGCTTTTCAATCAAGACTGTCGTGACCGGGTTGCGGAAAAAGGCAAAAATGCTTTCCGCCATGCGCTCGCCTATTTCATGGATGGCCAGCAGATCTTCCAAACTCGCTGCGCGCAAGGCGTCCAGACGTTTGAAATGGCGCGCCAGCAAGGTAGAGCTGGTCTTTCCGATAAAGCGGATGCCGAAGCCCTGGATCAGCCGATCCAGGCCGCGCTCCTTGCTTTGTTGAATGGCATCGATGACGTTGGCCGCGGATTTTTCCGCCATCCGCTCCAGGTTTTCCAATTGTTCCCGGGTCAGGAAATAGAGATCGGGCGCGGTCTTAATCAAGCCATCCTTGAGCAGCGCTTCCGCCAAAGCAGGCCCGATATGCTCGATGTTCATGGCCGGACGGCTCACGAAATGGAGGATGGAGCGGAGCACCTGGGCCGGGCATTGCATGTTGTCGCAGCGTAGGGCCACCTCCTCCTGGTCCTTGGCCAAATCGGATCCGCATACGGGGCAGCGGGAGGGAGGGGCGATGGCTTCGGCATCTGCGGGACGCTTGGCCTCCACCACTGAAACCACCTTGGGGATGATCTCCCCGCCCTTTTCCACGATGACATGATCCTTTATTCTCAGCCCCAGCCTGCCGATTTCGTCGAAGTTGTGCAATGTGGCGCGCTTCACCAGGGTGCCGCCAAGGAGGATGGGCTTCAAATGCGCTACCGGAGTAACCGCTCCGGTACGTCCGACCTGGAAGCTCACCGATTCCAGCACCGTCTCCACCGCTTCCGTCTTGTATTTGTAAGCGATCACCCACTTGGGGCTCTTGGACGTGCGCCCTATCAGGATTTGCTGGCGCAAATCGTTCACCTTCACCACGGCGCCGTCGATGTTGTATGGGAGATCGTCGCGGATGGCGAGCCACTCCGCGCAAACGCGCATGATGCCGTCGACGTCCTTCACTTTTGCGCGCTTGTCGTTGACGGGGAACCCTGCCTTGGCCAACGCTTGCAGGTTGTCCCAATGCGTTCCTGCCGGGTTTTCCACCAGGATGGCATAAGCGAAGAAATCCAATTTGCGCAAGGCGCTTTCTTTCGGATCCTTGAGTTTGAGGCTGCCGGCCGCGGTGTTGCGCGGATTCTGTTGTTCCTTGCCGTAAGTAAGCAGGGAATACTCGTTGAAGGTCCTGAAGTTATGCCGGGTCATGTAGATTTCCCCGCGCACCTCCACGCGGCCGTCCGGAAATTCCGCGGGCAAAGCCTTCGGAATGGTTCCGATATTGCGCACGTTCTGGGTCACTTCGTCGCCCGTGGCTCCGTCCCCGCGCGTCACGGCATATTCAAGTTTGCGGTCCTGGTATACCAGACTCATGGCCACGCCGTCTATTTTCAGTTCCACCACGTATTCCAGTTCGGCCGCATCCACCTTGTCCGTCACCTGCCGGTGCCAGTCCGCGAGTTCTTCCTGGGAATAGGTGTTCTGGATGCTGAGCATGGGATAGAGATGCTCCACCTTGCGGAAGCCCGGAGTCAAATCGCTGCCCACGGCTATGGTAGGGGAGGCGGTCTGGGCGAATTCAGGGTGCTGCGATTCCAGCAGTTCGAGAGCCTTGAGCTCGAGATCATAGTCCTCATCGGACATGGGGGAGCGGCCGTACTTGTAGTACTCCTCATTGGCCTTGGCGATCTTGGCGCGGAGCGCCAGGATCTTTTTCTCGGCCTGCTTTTTGGTCATGGTCGCGGTCATGCTCGAACCCCGCTTTTAGCTTGGAATTCCTGCGAAAATAGCAATAATTACTATTTTTGCAGAATCTGGGAGGACGAACGCGATGACGTTATTGGATTTGGTAGGCAATACTCCCATGGTTGAGCTCAAGCGCATCAATCCCAATCCCAAGGTCACCCTATTGGCCAAGTTGGAAGGGAACAATCCGGGCGGATCGGTCAAGGATCGTCCCGCGCGATCCATGATCGAAAAGGCTTTGCGGCGCGGTACCCTGAAGCCGGGCATGAAGCTGATCGAACCCACCAGCGGCAATACCGGTATCGCCCTGGCCATGATCGCCGCCGTATCCGGATTCGAAATGCATCTGGTGATGCCGGAAAGCGCCACGGCGGAACGCGTCAAGACCATGCGCGCTTACGGGGCCATCGTGCATTTGACCCCATCTGAATCCGGCATGGAAGGCACCATCGACTATGCGCGCGCCAAAGTCGCCCAAGGCGGCTTCCATATGCTTGACCAATTCTCCAATCCCGACAACCCCGCGGCGCATTACGAGACCACCGGTCCGGAGATTTGGAAGGATACGCAAGGCGGAATCACCCATTTCGTTTCCAGCATGGGCACTACCGGTACCATCATGGGCGTTTCCCGGTACCTCAAGGAAAAGAATCCCGGCATCCGCATCGTCGGCGCGCAGCCCACGGACGGATCCTGCATCCCGGGCATACGCCGGTGGCCGAAGGAATACCTGCCCAGCATTTACGAGAAGGACCGCGTAGACGAAATCGTGGACGTTAGCCAGGCGAACGCGGAATTCTTCACGCGGGAACTTTCCCAAAAAGAGGGCGTATTCGCGGGAATATCTTCCGGCGGGGCCGTTTATTGCGCCGTCCAGATCGCCAAACGACTCGATTCCGGCGTCATCGTCGCCATCATATGCGATCGCGGGGATCGTTATCTATCCGGAAACGTTTTCACCTGAAGCCAGGCCGGAATCCTCACAGATGCTCATCGGTGGGAGGGCTCCGGTCCGGAAAGGGCGGGACCGGGTTTTCCCTGGGCGGTCCTTCATCCGGGGCCGGCGCGGTTCCGTCTTCCAAATGCTTTCCCGGCCATGGGAAAAAGCGCTGCATCAGCAAGTCGCGGTATCTGGCAACTTGCTCGGGCATATTGATATGGACGGTATCCCGCAAGGCCGTAGGAACGGTGATGTCGCCCAACCAGGTATGCAGGTACGCGTCCGCCACGATCACGAAGCGGGCATCGGTTTGCGACCAGATGCCGGCCGGCAGGCGCTGGAAAACCGCGTGGGGAAGATCAAGGCTGGCCATGGCCACCAGCGAATCCTTGGCCGGCACCGTTTTGGCCTCCGGATTCCACCCGGTCAGCAGTGTGTCGGTATCATAGAGCAAGGCGTAGCGCAGGCGCGCAAGGGTGACCTCATGGCTATTGGGATTGCTCACGGCCACTTGCACGCGCCAATGGGATTGCCGCGCGTCCATGCCGAGGAATGCGAAGGACACGAAGCGGTAGCGGCAGGATTTGAGCCCCCGCGCCGGGTGCAGGGAGCATGCCGTGAAGAGGAACGCCAGGACCAGCGGCAGGACCGGGCGGGAAATGAATCGGTTGACTTTAGGGCGCATGGCGAATAACATACTCACATAACCATCGGACGACCGAATCCATCACCAACGAGCCGAATTGCCGACCCGGGAATACTACCTCAATTCCGATTTCGACCTCAGCCTGCGGGGACGTCCCTCCCTGTTGGAAAGCGCCGACGCCACCTTTATCCATGAAATGGCCTGGCATTACCTGTTCGCCGCCGGGCCGGCCGATAGCCTGATAGTCCATCGTCCTTTGCCGGAGGATTTCCTGGCTTACCTTTCCGGAAAGGGTCTACCCGCCCCGCGCCAAGTGCTGGATCCATCCTTTTCCCCGGAGTCCCTTTTCATTCCCTTCGGATGGGATGTCCATGCCGCGGGCTTATCCCTAAGGTATGCCGAACCGCCCGCCCATCCGCCTTTGGCGGCCGTAAAAACCGCCAATTCCAGGGCTTTCGGCCTGGAGTTGGAGCGCGCTTTGTCGGATGGGGCGTCACCGGAAGAGTACGGTAGCCTGCATGCTACCTTGGAATCGCTGGAAATCGCCCTTGGATCGGCGCTTGCAGAGCGGTCTTATCCTTCGGGATGGGTCGCCAAAGGGGATCATGGCCATGCCGCCACGGCAAATCGCCGCATTCCTTTTCATCCCCTCGGCGAGGAAGATCGCCGCTGCCTGCGGCAATTGTTCAGCGAACATGGGCGGGTGGTATTGGAACCCTGGCATGAGAGACTCCTGGACATGTCGGTGAACTTCACGGTGGACCCGGGAGGCGCTGTGCGGGATTTGCGCGGCCATGAACTGGTGAATTCCCGCGACGGGGCCTTTTTAGGCGTGAAAATCGCGCCCTCGGGGCTGCCGCCGGAACCGTGGCTTGAGGAATTGGAAGCCTCCGCCAGGGAAGTGGCCAAGGCTTTGGATGCTGTGGGTTATTTCGGGCCCGTAAGCGTGGACGCCTATGTTTGGAAGGCTCCCGAAGGTCCCCGTTTGCGGGCGGTGGTGGATATCAACGCCCGGAACTCCATGGCTTTGCCTGCCCATGGCCTGGCTTCCCGCCTGCCCGGCAAAAGCCTGCTTTGGATGTGGACCAAGCCGCGCAAACTCGCGCTTCCCGCGGACTACCCCATTCTGGATGCCGGACTGGGAGTCGATGCCTTCGATCCCGCCTCCGGCCTGGGCATACTCGCGGTTTCCCCTTTGCATAGGGTCCCGGTGTCCTCGAATGAAACCGCCCGCCCCAAGCGCGTCGGCTTCCTGTTCAGCGCCGAGAATGAGGAAGGGCTGGCGCGCCAGCAAATGGCCTTCGCTTCGGCCCTGGGGAGGCGCTGATGCATTTGCTGGTGCTGTGCGGACCCACCGCCACGGGCAAGACCGCCCTGGCCGCGGAGCTGGCCCATCGCCTGCGCACAGATCTGATCTCGGCGGACTCGCGCCAGATTTACCGCGGCCTGGATCTCGGCACCGGCAAGGATTTGCATGAGTACCTGGCTTTCACCCCGCACGTGCGCCATCATCTGATCGATATAGCGGATCCGGAGGCGGGATACAGCCTGTATCAATACCAGCAGGATTGTTATCGGGTGATGGACGAGCTGGCCGCGCAGGGCGGGGAACCTTCGCGCGTGCTGGTCATGGCGGGGGGGACGGGGATGTATATCGAAGCCGTGCTGCGGCGTTACCGTATCGCCAATGTTCCCGAGAATCCCGGCTTGCGTGCGGCCATGCAGGGCCGCACGCGGGATGATTTGGAAACCGAGCTGCGGAGCAAGGATCCGGTCCTGGCCGCGAAATCGGATTTGAGCAGCGCCAAGCGCATCATTCGGGCCCTGGAAATATGGGAAGCGGGCCGCACCGGCCCGGTGGAGTATAGCCGCCCACCGGCGCGGGATTTCACCTATACAGTGTATGCGACCGGAATGGAACGCGCCGCCCTCAGGGCCCGCATCGACGCGCGGTTGGACGCGCGTTTGGCGGCGGGGATGGTGGAGGAAGTCGCGGGTTTGCTGGAGCGGGGCCTGTCCCGGGAACGGATGCGGGTGCTGGGCATGGAATACCGTGAGATCGCGGATTATCTGGGGGGCGTGGTCACCCGGGATGGGATGGTGGCCGCCCTGCGGCATGAAATCCATATGCTCGCCAAGCGCCAGGAAACGTATTTCCGTGGCATGGAGCGGCGCGGCGTTCCCATCACCTGGCTGAAGCCTGGCCAAGGCCCCGCCGAAATCGCCGCGGATTGGGAAAGGGGCGGCCATGGCTGACGCGGACCGCAGGGAATTCGCGGCGGCGATCATCGTCGATGCTTCCGGAAGGCTGCTCTTGCTGCGGCGGGCCGCCGGTATCCAACGATGGCCTGGCAAGTGGGGGATAGCCGGGGGCGGCATCGAAGCGGG
The DNA here is from genome assembly GCA_039926685.1 of Fibrobacteria bacterium. GTDB lineage: Bacteria > Fibrobacterota > Fibrobacteria > UBA11236 > UBA11236 > Chersky-265. Next base: position 8,821 of record JBDSWM010000257.1, read on the forward strand.
CGAAACCCCTGAGCAAGGCCTGCTGCGCGAGTTCTTGGAGGAGTTGGGTCCGGATATCCGCGTGCGCACGCTGCGCGGTCCGGATACCTTGGCGGCCATTGGCGGATATGGCGGCTTCATCCACCTCTGGCACATGCTCTGGCTGGGCGGGGAGATCCGGCTCAGCGGCGAGCATACGGAATATGCCTGGTTGGATTGCGAAGCTTATCGGGAGATCCACGCGCGCATGGAAATCATGCCGGGCGTGGATGAGGATTTGACCCATTTCGGGATCTGGCCGGAACGTGCGGCACGGAGCAGTTGACTATATTTTCCTGATCGGAAGGACGCAATGAAGATTATGAATACGGGGGCTTTTCCGAATCGGCGGATCGCCCTTTTGACCCGCCTTCCCGCCCGCAAGCTGGCGGTCATGCTCTCGGCTTTCGGCTTGATCCAATGCGAACGCACGGCCGTTTTCAATCCCGCTCCTCCGGAAAACGCGCATTTCCGGGTCCACCATCTGGGCACCTATTCCAGCAAGCTGGACGAGGAAAAGGAAATCGAAGGGACTATTTTCCAGACCACCCTTTCCTATGCCTTGGAAAAGCAAGGCGGCCAAGGCAAAGGCTGGATCCTGCATCGCAAGCTGGATACCTTGATCGCCAGGGGATACCATAAATTCTCCATGCCCAATGAGCTGGAGAAAAAGGTCGACCTCACCTTGACACTCGATTCCGGTTTCATCCCCACCCGCATTACGGGCTATGATTCCCTCAAAACCGTGCTCGGACGCATCCAGCAAAAAGAGGAATACCGGTCCGCCTTGCTCAAGGCCAGCGATACCGCCCATTATCAGGCTGAATGGCGCGACTGGTGGCGCATGAGCAAACTGCTGCCGCGCGGAGTGAAGATGGAAGCGAGAACGCCGCTTCCCATGGCGGAGTTGAACAAGACGCTGGAAACCCTGCAAGCCGATTCCGCCACCTTCGACGGACCGCGGCCCCGCATGAAGAAGTCCTGCTTGGACTATACCGTATATTACCATCGCACCGATTCGCTCTCCCTGCTCATGGAGCAGTTCTACTTCTCCTCCTCCCAGAACCGAAAATACCGGAAATACGCCTGGAAGTCGTCGTTGGTGAAAGGCATCCTGCAATATTCCGTGAATCGCGACAATGGCCTGCCTTGCTTCTTCTCCAAATCGGAAACCTCGGATCTGACCTTGGAGTTCGCAGAGGAAAAAGCGACCATGCCCATCCACCTGTACAGGTATGAAGAAGATCTGTACGAATAGCGGGCCGAGGCTGCGCGTTTCCGGTAATGCTTTTTCCTACGGAAGGGCCTTCCGCTTTTTCCCGGCCACTGCCCTGGCGGGTTTCCTGTTAAGCGCTTGCGCCTTTACCGAATACGGGAATCGCATCAACCAGGAGCAATTGGACATAGCCCGCTTGGAGACCAAAAGGCAATCCTTGGAAACCGAGTATATCATCGTGCTCAACAACCTGGAAATGCATCCCTCCGAAGAGCGCTTGATCAAGGAACGCGACGAGGTGCGCGGCAAGCTGATCGACGTTTCCTCCCTCATCCAAGAGAAGCGGAAATTGCTCGATCAATCCTACCGGGAATGGGAGCAGAAGATCGTCGAAGAGAAAATCGAGAAGCAGATGATCGACGCCGAAGTCAAGGAAAACGAAGGCAAGAACGAAGACGTTGAATTCGAGAACAAATGACGGATTTCCGATCCGCCTCCGCAAGCATGGCCCCTTAAAAAAAAGGCCTCAGATCCCGTAAATCCGCAGCGTGTTCGCCCGCGCCGCCGCATATACCTTTTCCACGGGAATCCCCTTCAGTTCCGCGATTTTGCGCGCGATGAACGGGATATGCCCGGGATGCGCCGGCTTGCCCCGGAAGGGTATGGGGGCCAGATATGGCCCATCCGTTTCCAACAAAAAGCGGTCCAATGGAGTGGCGGTCGCCACGGCCTGCAGCTCTTGCGCGTTCTTGAAGGTGACTATGCCGGTGAAGCCGAGGCATAGGTTTGGAAAAGCCTCCAGCAGCCTTTCCGCCATGGCCGGGGATGAGGTGAAACAATGCACATGGATTTTCCAATCCTTGGGCGCCTCGCGGATGAGGATTTCAAGGGTATCCGATTCCGCTTCACGGGTATGGATGATGAGAGGTTTACCGGCGGCGATGCCTCGGTTAATCTGCCTGGCGAAAACGCTTTTCTGCACTTCCGGAGGGGACATGTTGTAATGGTAGTCCAAGCCGATTTCGCCCCATGCCACCGTTTTGGGGTGGGTCATGGCGGCCTGCAGGGAAGCTTCCAGCTCGTCCCCGTAAGCCTTGGCGTCATGGGGATGGATGCCGAACGCGCCGAAAACCTCCGGCGCTTCCATCAGGGCCAGGGCCGGTCGGATGGAATCCGGATCGCAGGAGATGGTGATGCACCCTCCGAACACCGCCTCCGCATCCGGAGCGGCGGCGAGGTAACCCGCCTTGAGGCCGGAAAAATCCGCCAGTTCCAGGCGCTCCAGAATGCTGTCCAAATGGCAATGGGTATCGATGAAGTCCATCCGGGAAAGATATATTTATCCCGGTGCGGCCCGCATTCCGCGCGCCGGCGGGAGACTTCCATGGATGATTTCGGAAAACGCCTGCAAACCCTGGGTTTAAGCGTGCCCGCGGCTCCCAAGCCGCAAGGAACTTATGTCCCCGCCGTGCGCACCGGCAATCTCGTGTTCGTGGCCGGGCAATTGCCCATGCGGGAAGGGAAACTGATCTTCACGGGAAAGGTTGGGCGCGAGGTTTCCCTGGAACAAGGCCAGGAGGCGGCCCGGGTATGCTTTCTGAACGCGCTGGCGGCCTTGGCCTTTCTGGGGATCTCCCCCGCTCAGGTAACCCGGGTGGTACGGCTGGGGGGGTTCGTGCAATGCGTGGACGGCTTTTCCGAACAGCCCAAGGTCATCAATGGGGCTTCGGACCTATGCCGTGCGCTTTTCGGGGATGCGGGAGCCCACGCGCGCTTGGCCGTTGGCGTGCATGCTTTGCCTTTGAATGCGCCGGTGGAAATCGAGGCTCTTTTTGAAGTCGGGGAAACCGGCGAAGTCAGTGAAGCAAGCGATCCATTAAAGGGAGCGGCCGCCTGATCCTGCTCCTTTTTCCTTTCCAGCTGGAATTGGAAGCCTTTCTTTCCGGCCTGCCAGGCCGCACGGAAACCGGGATGGGCGGGACGCGCGTGTACGCCTTGGCATCCGAACCGGAATGGCGCTTGGCGGTATGCGGTCAGGGCAAGGTCGAGGCGGCATTGGCGGCCCAGATCCTGGCAGATGCCTTGCGGCCCTCAGCAGTGTTGTTGTTGGGCTCGGCTACCGCCTTGCATGCGGACCAGAGTTTGGGCGATGTGATCGTCGCTGGCGCCAGCATAGAATGGGATTTCGGCGCCGATCCCGTCCCGGTTTTCAAAAACCCTTTCCCGTTTCCCGTCGTGCCCGCCGGTGAGGATGCGGAAGGTAGCAATGTGACCATGGGCGCTATTCTATCCGGGGACCGCAATGTATTCGATCCCGCGGAGAAGCGGGAATTATACCAACGGTACGAAGCCAAAGCGCTGGCCTGGGAAGGCGCCGGATTCCACCGCTTCCTGCGGCGTTGGGGCAAATCGGGTTGGGAAATACGCGTGATCACGGAAACGGCGGGATCGGGGAAGCCCGACTTGCCGACGTTCAAGACGCGCATGCAGGAGCATTTCCCTGCATTGCGCCCCTTGGTCCGTCACGTGGCCGCTCAAGCTTCGGCGGCAGGTGCCTAGCGCTTCTCTTCAGCAGAACTCGTTGAAAGCTTGCGTCATCTCCGCTGCGATATCCTGCGCGCTGCGACCGGAAATATTGTGGCGTTCCAGCATGAACACCACTTCGCCGTCCTTGATCAAGGCGATTTGCGGGGAAGAAGGCTGATAGCCCACGAAATAGGAGCGGGCTCGGGCGGTGGCTTCCGCATCGTTGCCGGCGAACACGGTAATGGCGTTCTCAGGCAATTTCGGATTACGCATGGCCAGGCTCACCGCGGGGCGGGCATTGGCGGCGGCGCAGCCGCAAACCGAGTTCACCACCACCAAGGTGGTTCCCTTGGGATCCTTCAGGAACTTATCGACTTCGCCCGCGGATCGGGTTTCCTTGATCCCGAGTTCGGTGAGCTCTTCACGCATCGGCGTTACCATTTCTTCATCGTACATCATAAGTTTCGTCCTTTAATGCTTGTCTTCGGAGCCGAAGCAGCCTGGGCTGGAAAG